>JBFELO010000214.1:0-6441 GCA_041552055.1 Candidatus Sulfomarinibacteraceae bacterium
GCGTCGGGTCTCAAACCGAGATGGTGCAGCAACGACTGCCACACCTCGGCTCGCTCGACGCCGGCGGCCCCGAGCGTGAGTGCGAGCCCGACCATGACCACGAGCAGGACGACGAGACCTGCGACGGCGGCGCGCCATCGCAGGTCCCGTCGACCTCGAAACCAGCTGCCTGTCAAGAGCCAGTGAGCTCCGTGAGGTCTGTGACGAACTGTTGCAGAGCCAGCCCGGCCCTGGGCCCGAGATTGAAGAAGAACGCCTCGTCGTAGGCGAGGAACGCCCCGGCCTCGCCGGCGGGAGTCTCAGCGACTCCCGGTACGGCTGCAAAGCCTTCGACACCTCCGAGCCCTTCGAGGCCGGCTTCAGGCAGCACGATCACGTCCGGAGCCGCAGCAACGAGGGCTTCGGGAGTGAGCGGTGCTGCTCCGAACACGTTTGCTTCGGCTCCGGCGTCCACCGCACCTGCACCGACGATCATGGCGTTGGTTGCGATGCCCTGGCCGAACAACAGCAGCAGCTGAGGACCGCGGACGTAGACGTATGCAACTCGCAGATCGGGGTTCGCGACCGTGCCGGCAGCGGCAATGTCCGCCTCGACGCGAGCGACGAGCTCCTCACCGGCATCTTCTGCCGACAGGATTTGGGCGATCTGACGGATCTTCTCCGAGACGCCGTCGAGCGTCGTCTGGAGCGGCAAGATCACCACCGGGATTCCGGCTGCTCGCAGCTGATCGATTGCCTCAGGCGGGGCAGTCATCTCGTCACCGATCACCAAGGTGGGTTGGAAAGCGAGAACCGGCTCGGGGGCGAGCTGCTGTCCAAACCCGACGACCGGCAGGTCCGTGGCAGCCTCTGGATACGTGGTGGTGACGTCGATCGCAACTACCTGATCGCCGAGTCCCAGCTCGAAGATGATCTCGGTGATGTCCCCGCCGAGCGAGACGATCCGGCTGGTGTCGCTGATGGTCGACTCGACACCGTCTGCACCGGTGAACACGACCTCGGCAGGTCCCTGGGTGGTTGTCGTCTCGGCCACGGTTGTCGTGGTGGCCTCAGCCTGGGTCGTTGTGGTGGTCGGGACGACCTCGGTCGTGGTGGTGCTCTCAGAGTCACCACCACATGCCCCTGCCACCAGGGCGAGCGCCCCAATGAGAACGATTGCTTGACGTTTCACATCTCTTCCTCGGTCGACTGTGGCGGAAGGCTGGTCCGACGCGAATCCGACCCCAAGTCAGGATCGATCCGACAGCGCGTCGACCACGGGGGCGCTTCCGGTTCCGAGCTCCGTTGCCGCTCGGGGCGGACGATCCACAGTTCGGAAGCATCTGGCTGCCTCCAGGGGAAGGATGCGTACAGCAGGGCACCGCATCGAGGCGCGAAGGTTCGACTTCGTCTCTCTCCGCTCGGTATGTCGACGCTGCAAATGTGACCTTCGCCGGTTCGAGCTGGTGGCAACGCAACTTCTTCCACATCGAGAGCATGCGCGAGGTGCTGCACAGGGTGATCACCGTTGCCGCCCGGAACAGGGTGATCCAAGCGCGACCTCTGCCTCATCCGATCGGTGACTTCGTGTGACCCTCAGGGGAGACCGAACCGGGGCTGGGGGCTTGACGATCGGGTCTCCACGTTCGCTTCCTCGACCAGATCGAGTCAATGGGGCGCAAAGCCTCTGGCGCGCCCGGAATCGGTCGTCGTAGCGTCGGAGACGGCCGCGGGGCTGGGATACTCCAGTACTCCTTCTTCCCGCCAGACCTCCGCCAGAGGGAAGGAAATCGCCTCATGGAAACAGCGCCGAGCTACCGGAACAACGCGATCTGGGCCGGCATCTTCTTCATCATCGCCACAGCGTTTCTGTTCATCGGCGAGGCTTTCTACGGGCCTGCGCTGTCCGACCCTGAAGTCCTGAGCAGGGCAGCGGCAGCCGAGAACGACATTGCGCTGGGCGTTCTCATCGAGTTTGCCTGTGTGCTGGCCATTCCCCTGATCGCAGTCGCGCTGTACCCGGTGCTGCGGCGGGTGAGCGCAACGCTGGCCATCGGATATGTGGCGTTCCGGCTGTTCGAGGCCGCCGTCTTCTTCCAGATGGAAGTCGACAAGCTCCAGGTGTTGGCCATCTCCCGCGAATTCGCAGCTTCGCCCACCGCGAACACCGATCAGCTCGACATACTCATACGCTCCTTGACAGGAGGCGAGGCCTGGTCGGGTACGAGTGGCTCCCTCTACAACATCGTTTTCGTGACGGGGATGTTGATGTTGAACTGGATGCTGTGGAAGTCTCGACTCGTGCCGCGTTGGATCGCCGGCTGGGGAATGGTCTCTGCCGTGACCCTCGGAGGCCTGGCGATCTTCGTGCTCTTCCTCGAAGTGTCAAACGGGCTCGCCATCGCGTTGATCGCACCACTTGCCGTGCAGGAAATGGTCCTGGCCCTGTGGTTCATCTTCAAAGGCTTCGACCGGGCAGCGTTGGACAGGCTCGAGCCACACCTCGGAGAGGCGACAACCGTCTCGCCAGACGCTCCAGTCGATCAAGCGCTCGCCACCAGCGGGATGTCACAGAAGTGAGCTGAGACGGCCGGAGCACCGGTGGGCGCGCCAGCCCCGCAGGTGGACCCGAGAGGGGCGTCGGGCGGGCACCGAGCTACCGCTTCGGCATGCAACGGCGGGCGTACGATGGTGCCGTGCCGACTGAGAGAAGGGGCGACGCTTTGGGCGGGTCTGAGGAGGAGGAAGTGCGACAGGCAGGGGAGGCGAGTCTGACCAACGGGGGCCGGATCTGGCATGGTGCCGATCGCTCTTCACGCCACCGCGACCGACTCGGTTCAGCGATGGGAGCCGCTTTCGGAGAGACACTTGCGGTGAGCCGTACATGACCAAGACCGTCATCGTCGATCCCTCCACAAACCTGCCCATCTCCGAGATCGCCCAACACTCCCCCGCTGACGTCGACCGAGCTGTGCGCCGCGCAACCCGGGGCTTCGATGCCTGGAGGAGTGCGGGCGTTCGTCGCCGGCGGGACGTGCTGCGGGCAATCGCCGATCTCGTACGGCGGGACCAGGAGAGCCTGGCGCGCACCGAGTCTCAGAATGCCGGCAAGCCGATCAGCGCCGCGCGTGGCGAGATCGGCGCCGTGGCGGCGGTGTTCGACTACTACGCCGGCGCCGTGGACAAATTCAGTGGCCAGACGATCCCCGGCAACGCTCCGGGGACCCTGCTCACCTTTCGGGAGCCGATGGGTGTGTGTGCCGCCATCACCCCATGGAACTTTCCGCTCCTCATCCTGAGCTGGAAGGTGGCGCCGGCCCTCGCAATGGGGAATGCAGTCCTTGCCAAACCGGCGGAGGTGACTCCGCTCTCCGCCCTGGCCCTTGCCGACCTGGCTCTGGAGGCCGGTCTTCCCGAAGACGTTCTCCAGGTGGTCACCGGACAGGGCTCGGTGGCAGGCGAGGCTCTGGTCCGCCATCCACTGGTACGGAAAGTCAGCTTCACCGGTTCCACGACGGTTGGCACCCGCGTCATGCAGGCCGCCGCCACCGACGTCAAGCGGGTGTCGCTGGAGCTGGGCGGCAAGTCGGCCAACGTCATCTTCGCCGACTCCGACCTGGACGCGTGCCTGGAATCGTCGTTCTGGTCGGTTTACGACAACGCCGGCCAGGACTGCTGTTCTCGAAGCCGTCTCTTGGTGGAGCGATCGATCCACGACGAGGTCGTCGACCGATTCGTCGAGCGAGCACGCAACGTCCGGCTGGGCGACACCGCGGACGAGTCGACCGAGATGGGTCCACTGATCAGTCCTTCCCAGCTCGACAGTGTGGAGTCCTACGTGCTGACCGGGGACGCAGAAGGAGCGACCCGCGTCTGTGGAGGCGAGCGGCTCGATTCGCCGGGCAACTATCTGACGCCGGCAGTGTTCGTGGGCGTCACGCCCGACATGACGATCGCCCGGCAGGAGATCTTCGGGCCGGTCCTCTCGGTCATTCCGTTCGACTCGGAGACCGAGGCGATCCGTCTTGCCAACGACTCCATCTACGGGCTGTCCGGTTCGATCTGGACGCGTGACATCGGCCGGGCTCTGCGAGTCGCCCGCGGGGTGGAAACGGGCATGTTGTCGATCAATTCATCGTCGTCGGTTCACGTCGAGGCGCCGTTCGGAGGGATGAAGCAGTCGGGGATCGGTCGCGAACAGGGCATGGCCGCCCTCGATGCCTACACGGAGTACAAGACGGTGTTCATCGCGGACGACTGAGAACCGTATCGACCTGCTGTTCCCACCAGCTTTCAAGGCGGAGTCGGGGCACCGGGCGAAGTCGCCCCGAAATGCTCGGCGGGCCCCGAGGCCTGCTGGACGGCGCGTCGACACTGCC
Organism: Candidatus Sulfomarinibacteraceae bacterium; assembly: GCA_041552055.1. GTDB lineage: Bacteria > Acidobacteriota > Thermoanaerobaculia > Thermoanaerobaculales > Sulfomarinibacteraceae > JBFELO01. Next base: position 4,359 of record JBFELO010000214.1, read on the forward strand.
GCTCGCGACCGTCTTCGTCGAGGCGGCAAGGGGAAGAGGTCAGACACCGCTCCTCGCCCGAGGTCGCGCTTCGCGTCGATGTCGAAATTGATCGAGCCACCGACAGACACAAGCCCTGGGTATGGCGTCGCCGTTGCCGGCAAACCCATCCGGAGAAGTCCCCAAATGCCCAAAACGCTTCGATGCGACCCCACACTGTTCGACAAGGACCTCAGTGGCCGTGTGTACATCGTCACCGGCGCAGACTCCGGCTCTGGCTTGGGCACCGTGAAACAGCTCGTGCACCAGGGCGCACACCTCGTGGCCGCCTGCCGACGCGTGAGCGCTGGAGAACAAGCGATCGAGCCCTTCGCCTCCACACGCGGGTCGGCGAAGGTCATGGAGCTCGACCTCAGGGTGCGGCGGTGAGCACCACAACGCCGGGCCCGATGGTCGACATCCGAGACGCCCGGACGTTGTTCCCGGCCACGTCGACCACCCGTGAGGTTTCGATGCTGAACGTGGGCACGACTCAGCCCACCTTTGCGAGCTTCGCGAGCCCGACGGTCTGGGCCATGACGAACCCCAGCACCATCGTGGTCACCGCCGCCAGGGCGATCTCACCGGCCGCGGTCAGCACGTCGGTGAAGGCGATCAGGACCACGGCGGCGATCACCCAGGCGGTGTCACCGGCGACAGCCAACAGGCCTCCACGCCGAAGCCACTTCGGTGACCGGGCCCAGGAGACCAGGCCGACTGCGTACACCAGTAGCCCCGCCCCGACGCCTGCCAGCACCCACGCGTTGGCCCCCAGCCAGCTGTCGAGCCCGGCCGCACCGATGACCAGAACCAGCCCGGACACGCCGGACATGGTGGCGTTCTCCACCAGCACCCTGCCCAGGAGAGATCGCTCTGGTGCGGTCTCGCGCTCGGTCATCTTCGTCGCAGTCGTCATGTGACGTCCTCCTTGTTGCGTCTCCGCACTATCTCCCCCGCATTGCATCATCGCAATAACCTGTGAGGTCATGGATTCACCCCGCGGGGGCTTCTAGCCTGACGGTGACGAGGAGACACTCAGTGACAGCGACGGATGCACCTACCGCCGGCGGAATCCTCAAACGCTGGCGCACCGCGAGGCGAATGAGCCAACTCGAGCTCTCCCTGGCCGCCGACGTGTCGCAGCGCCACTTGAGCTACCTCGAGACCGGCCGGGCCACACCCAGCCGCGAGATGATCATTCACCTCGCGACCGAACTCGACGTTCCATTGCGGGAACGCAACACGTGGCTGAGAGCCGCCGGGTACGCCGACGTCTACACCCAACATGGGCTCGACGAACCGGCCATGGCGCAACTGCGGCACGTCCTCGAGACGTTGCTCGCCGCGCACCAGCCCTTCCCGGCGTACGTCGTCGACCGGGCCTGGAACCTCGTCATGGCCAACCCAGCGGCGAACGCGCTGACCGCAATGCTCATCCCGCCGGACAAGGCGCCCCTGTTCCAGGGCAACATCCTCCGGCTCTTCCTGCACCCCGAGGGGCTGCGATCCAACATCGACAACTGGCGAGAGGCCGCCACCACCCTCATGCACCGTTTCGAGCGGGAACTCGCGGAACGACCGGGCGACACAGCGCTTCTGGATCTTCTCGAGGACATCCGCTCCTACCCCGGCGTCGACGGCCTGCCACGCCGACCCGAGCCACCAAGCGGCGCAGACCTGCTCGTCCCCATCCAGCTGCGAACATCAGCAGGCGAGATGCGACTCCTCACGACCATCGCCACGATCGGCGCCCCTTACGACATCACCCTCGAAGAGCTCCGCCTCGAGACGCTCCTCCCCGCAGACGACCAGACCGAAGCGGTCCTCCGCCGCCTGGCCATGGACCAACCAACGCACGCTCCCAGTCCCCGTGAGGGGTCTCGAATCCCAGACGAACCGAGAGGTTTCGATGACCTCGATGACAGATCAGGCCTTCGCGTTGGCCCGTAGGCAGCCCGGCAACTCGGTTCGCAGGATCTGGCCACCGGAGCGCAACTCGCAGGAGCGTGACCGGCGACGTCACCGTCATCCAGCAACGGGTGCTGCACGCCGATCTCGCGAAGGA
>JBFELO010000215.1:0-6378 GCA_041552055.1 Candidatus Sulfomarinibacteraceae bacterium
ACCCGACCGGGCAGGTCGCATTTGAGGACATGAACCGGGCGACCATCGAAGCTCTCGAAGCTCTCGGCTACGTGCAGTAACCAATTCGAAGGCAGAGCTGGGGACATCGCACATCCCCCTCGTTGGGCTTCAATTGGAGTTCCCGGACAACCGTGACGCTGATGTGAAGCCCGGACAGTGCGCACGCCCGTTCGGGGTTCCAAGGACACTGCTGCGACACGGTGCAGGAGCGCTTGCTCGGCTCCCACGATCTCCCCGTGAGAATTGCCGACCGTGAGGGCATCGCCGCGTACCCTGCTCGAATCATGCTAGCGTGCGGCTGAAGATGGCAACCCTCCGTCGTGTCGTCTCGCGGTGGCAGATCGTCGCCGTGGCCCTGAATGGGGTCGTGGGCAGCGGGGTGTACCTGCTGCCGGCGGCGGCCGCGGCGCTGCTCGGTGCGGCCAGCCTGTGGGCGGTGGTGCTCGCGGGGTGCGTCGTGCTCCTCGTGGTGCTGTGCTTTGCCGAGGCGGCGAGCTACTTCGACCAACCCGGCAGCGTCTACCTCTACGCGGGCAACGCCTTCGGGCCACTGGTGGGTTTCGAGGTGGGTTGGATGGCCTGGCTCGCCCGCGTCGCCTCGGTGGCGTCGCTGTCGGTGGGCTTCGCACAGGCACTGAGCTTCCTCGTGCCCGCCGTCGAAGGGGGCTTGGCGCGAGCCCTGGCCATCGGATTGCCTTTGCTCGCCCTCACGGGCATCAACATCGTCGGAGTGCGCTCGGGCGTCAATACTGCCGTTGTCCTGGTGCTGGGCAAGATGCTGCCGCTCGGCGTCTTCGTCGCAGCGGGCGTCTTCGCGGTCTCGATGTCGACGGTCTCCGGTCAAAGCCCCACCACCGAGGGAGGAGTCTGGGGCGCTGCGCTGCTACTCCTGTTCGCATACGGCGGCTTCGAAAACACGGCCGCGCCGGCCGGCGAGTACAGGAACCCCCGACGCGACGTACCGTTCGCCCTGCTGGTCGAGATCGGCATCGTCACCCTGCTCTACGTCGCGGTCCAGTGGGTCGCCCTGGGCACCGTGGCCGACCTGGGCTCGTCCAGGACACCGCTCGCCGACGGCGCGCGGAACTTCCTCGGCGGCTGGGGCGGCTGGCTGCTCACGGTCGGGGCTGTGGTGTCGATCCTCGGAACCAACAGCAGCTCCGTGCTCGCAGGCCCCAGGTACTTGTTCGCGCTGGCACGCGACGGTTTCGGCCCGCGCGGCCTGGCCTCGATCCATCCGCGGTTCCAGACACCGGCGGCCGCCATCCTCGCCCAGACCGCGATCGCCCTTCCGCTGGCTCTCAGCGGGACCTTCGAAGGGCTGGCGACCCTGTCGGTGATTGCCAGGCTCGTCACCTACCTCGCCACCACCGCCTCGATACCCGTCCTGCGGCGCCGCTTTGCCAGGGCAGACTCATTCCGGCTTCCGGGCGGCGCCGCGATCCCGGCCGCTGCGACGGTCGTCGGACTCGGCCTGCTGGCGAGCGCGTCGTCGACCGACCTGATCGCCGGTGGCCTCGCGGCGTTGGCCGGAGCCGTCATCTACCTGCTCCGAAGATCGGACTGAGCGGGATTGTCGCGCCTCGACGTCCAGTTCTGGCCCGGTAGTTACGAGGCCGACGCAGAGGAAGACTCGAACGCAAGGGCCAACGCGCGGCCGGCATCGTCGACGGCGCGCCGGCCCTTGCGGAAGGCACTCACACCGAAGAAACCGTGAACCACGCCGTCGTAGCGGCTGATCGTCACCGGCACTCCCGCCGCCCGCAACCTGTGCGCGTACGCCTCGCCCTCGTCCCGCAGAGGGTCGAACTGTGCCGTGATGACCAGCGCCGGCGGGAGCCGCGACACGTCTTCGGCGAACAGCGGCGAGGCGTAAGGGTTCCTCCGCTGTCCCTCCAGCGGCAGGTAACGCCGCCGGTTCAGCTCCATGAACGGCCGCGACAGCAGGTAGCCCTCCCGAAACGCTTCGTGGGACGCGGTGTCGAAGTCGGCCAGGTTGGTCGCAGGATAGACGAGCACCTGGAAGAGGAGCCGCGGAGCTCCCTCGTCGCGCGCCCTCAGCGCCATCACTGCCGCGAGGTTGCCGCCGGCACTGTCGCCCGCGACCGCGAGCCGGCTCGGATCCCCGCCCAGTTCCGCCGCGTGATCGTGCACCCAGCCCAACGCGGCGAAGGCGTCGTCCACGGCGGCCGGGAATGGATGCTCGGGGGCCAGACGGTATTCCACCGCCACGACGATCGCCCGTGACGCACGCGCCAGTCGCCGACAGACGCGGTCGTGGGTGTCGAGGTCTCCGAGGACAAAGCCACCACCGTGGTAGTAGACCACCACGGGGAGGGTGCGATCCACGGTCGGGACGTAGCTGCGGAGCTGGATCTTCCCCGCAGGGCCGGGGATGACGAGCTCCTCGACCCTCGGCAACTCGACCGGCCCGCTCGGATCGCGGTCGAACATGTCGCGCATCCGCTGCCGTTGCACCTCCATCGGAACCGTATCGTCGGCTACCAGCGGCGGCATGATCCGCAGCATGACCGCGACCTCGGGATCGAGGCGACCGTGCGGTGTCACGGTCCAGCGATGAACCACCATCGCGGCGATCCCCGCGAGCAGTAGGACCGCGAGAGCAACGAACAACAGCAGCCGTTTCATAGGCACACACCCCCATCCACTCCAGCGATCATCAGTCCACCACGGGTCCGTCCCACGGTCGAGTTTGCCACGTCGGAACCTCCAGCACCCTCATGATCGGCAGCAGGCCGACCTGTTCGTCCCAGTAAGGAGTTCGCCGGTACCACCACAGGGCGCGGGCACGGGGATCGGCTGCAAAGTCCCGGTCTTCGAGCGCTTGCTGCCACTCCGAGCGCACCTCGTCGTCCTCGAGCATCCGGCGTGCCTGCTCCTCCAGAGTCGCCGTGCCGATGTACTCCTTGCGCTCGAACACGGTGCTGATCATCCCCCAACGCAGTAACGAGTCCGAAGCCTCGGGCTCGAACAGCTGGACCGCTACCTCGAAGTCGGGCTGGTCCGCCGGAATCCAGACGCTGGCTGCAGGCACGACTCGCCGCTCCAGCTGGCGGCTGATCGCGAAGTTTTCGACCATCGTCGCGCCCTGGTACGGGGTGCTGGCGATCTCGGGATCGCTGACCCGGATCGTCTCCAATTCGGCCTCGGTGTCGGCCACCACACGGCGCGCCTGGAGCCCATGGTCGGCGACCATCCGCTCGATCTGCGGCCAACCGGCGAGCACCAGATAGCCGCGCGGTCTTGGGAGTGTCAACTCCGGCGAGGGAGCGTGCCGCCAGCCCACCTCGATCTCGCGCACCCGGCCGGGAAGGTACCGAAGGTAACTCTCACCAGTCACCTGGGATCGTTCGACCACCCAGTCGTGCGGCTGCCACCGCAGCCGATCGATGTTGTCCGCCAACCTCCACCGGATGACCACGTCCGACGCCTCCGCGTCGGCCCTGCCCATGGCGACGGTGTCCGCTTCCGCGCGACTGACCGCCCGCACGAGCTCCTCCCCGGCCTGATCCAGCTCCGAGATCAGCTCCACGAGGAAGTCGTGGTTCGCCATCACCCGATCACGGAACGGCTTGTAGGAGTGCATCTCGATGGTGATCGACGCCCGATTCCTGAGCGGGAAGTGCTCCGACGACAGCCGCGGCCGGGATGGGTACCACTCGATCCCCCGGGTCGGATCGGTCCTGTCCGCGAGGCTCACGTACGGGCCGTTGGGGTGGCCCGCTTTCTCGGTCCGCGTCAGGACACTCGACAGGCGGTTCCTGTTCCAGCCATGGATCGCGGGATGGAGGAGCGGAGGCTCGGATACGATCCACGTCAGGATCCAGGCGTGGTCCGAACCGTTGGTGACGTGGTTGTCCACGTGCAGGTGCGGGCGCCACCGGTTGAACAGTCGTATCAACGCCCGCATCTCCGGGCTCGCCAAACGCATGTGGTCGCGGTTCAGGTTGATTCCGTTGGCGGTGGTGCGGAAACCCATCCCCTCCACCGGGCCGTCCTGGTTCGGGCGGTTGAACGGCGACACCCGCTCGTGGCCATCGGCGTTGAAGATCGGCACGAAGAGCACGACCACGTCGCTCGGCAGCGACCGTCGCTCGAGCGTCCAATCCCGTAGCAGGATGAGCGACGCGTCCTTTCCGTCGACCTCGCCCGCGTGGATGCACGACTGAATGAGGAGGACCGGCGCACCGGCCCGAACGGCTGCCTCCGGAGTGAAGCTCTGTCGTGCGGACACGACGACCTGGGGCAGCGGCCTGCCCGCCGCGGACCGCCCGAAGAACTCGAGTCGGATCGCCGGCGAGGCCGCGGCGAGCCGACGCAGGAGGTCGACGGTCTCGTCGTAGCTCGACGTCTCGCGAAAGTCCGTGCTCTCGGCCACGGTCTGCCACTCGGTGGGAACCGCCTCGGCGGCCGACAGCGAGGCGACGATGGACAGGCTGACAACGAGAGACGTGACGTGTTTCATGGCCAAGACTGTAGCCGATCACGACGTCGTGGACTGCCGCCGACCGGTGCCAGTCGTGATGGTGCCCGTCAGATGAGAGCGAGAATCCAATCGGGCAAGCGCGGCCAGAGCGGGGCGAGCGACGCCTCGGGCGACACTGTGGCGGTCGTCGGCGCAGCGCCGATTTCCGCAGTTGCCTTCGCACCCGTCTGATCCGGTGGCTGGGCGGACCTCTGCGGTGGCGCCCCGACGGCCACCCCGGCGATGGGCTCCTGCGGAGCTACCGGCTCTCGTGACAGCACCGACTGGATCTCCTCGGATTTCGGCGGAGCCATCGGCTGCCTCACGGCTCCGGTGTCTTGACCCCTGACCGCGATGAGGGCGCCGATGTAGAGACGAGAGCCCAGCAGTTCGGGGTTGACCGCAGGGTCGGCCAGCTCCGGATCCGATTCGAACGCTCGTCGATACAGCTCGAGAGCTCTCGACGGGTGACGGGTCTTCTCTTCCAACAGGGCCAGGTAGAACGCGCACCACCCGTGGTCGGGCGCGATCTTGAGGCACTTCTTGTAGGCGTAGCGTGCGTCGTCGAACTCGCCGAGGTGGTACTCGACGAGGCCGATGCGGAACCAGGCCTCGTACAGGCTCGGGTCTTCCTGCAATGCCTCACGGCACATTCGAATGGTGTCGTGGGGGAATCCCCTGTGGAACAGCATGGTCCCGAGATCGACCATACCCTCGGGATCGAGTTCACCTCTCTTGTGGAGCTCCCAGAAGTGGAGAGCGGTCTGGTCGTCGGGCGAGTCCGGCCGCATCCACTCGACCCAGACCGGGTCATCCGGACCGCGCTCGCCCGGCGGGGCCTGGGCGTGGCCCTCGATCACCAGGCCGACGACGGCGCAGCACAGCGCCAACCACGTGATAAGCCTTCGGTCGCTCACCCGTTCACCTCCGCGGCCCACCGCCCACGGCTGCGGACACTCCGATCATCGGCCTCGGCCGCATCCCAGTGTACCCGGCCGGCGCGGGCCCGCGATATCCGACTGCCACCCTATCCTACGCCAGCGAACGCCGGCTCGTTTGTGTGGAGATCAGCACTCGGATCGGCATCCACGCACCGCACGGCGTCTTTGAATCAGTTGCTGGGCAGCCCGATCACTCTGTGAGACGTCGGGTCATCGAGAACGTCGTGCTGTGTTCGAGCTTCTGGTCCTTCCAGAATGCCCACTCGGCCTCGACGTGTCCGGCGTCGACGAATCGCAGCCAACCCTCGTGGATGTGTCCGTCCCCCGGCGCCATGTTGCCGCCTCCGTTGAATGCGAAGTGGAGACGATCGGGCGATTCACCCGGCTGTTCCAGCTTGAAGCGCGGCTGGTTGCCAGCCGAACAGTAGTGGGTGGCCACCAAGTCGGGCCCGTCCATGTGGTACACCGTCATCATCTCGTGCTCGGTACCCGGGAAGAGATGCTCGACCACGATGCTGTCGGCCGCGGCGACACGATAGTCGATGGTGGCGACGCCCTCGGGTGTGACTGCACTCCACTCCCCATCGAGCCCCCTCAGCCGCTCGAAAGCCACGGCGGCGGCGCCACCGTCACCATCGCCGGCCGCGGCGGGCAGCGCCAGGCTCAGCGCAGCAGCCATCCAGACGAACAAAACACATCCTCTCATCTACATTCTCCCTTCCCGTGTGACGGCTCCTCGTGAAACCCGGTCGCCGTCCCTACCACGGCAACGGCTCGCCGTTGGCGTGCAGGAACGAGCCCGACGTGTCGAGCGACAGCTCATCGATCCTCGCGATCAGCCCTGCCGCGGACTCGGAGGGATCGATCAGGCCCTGGTGATCCGTCATGTCCGTCCGTACGAACCCGGGATGCAGGATCACCACCGCGACG
>JBFELO010000216.1:0-6246 GCA_041552055.1 Candidatus Sulfomarinibacteraceae bacterium
GCAGGCGGACGACCGATTGCAGCGGATACCTCTGATTCAAAGCGACCGTGTGAATGTGGTCCGGCATCACGCAGAACGCCAACATCCTCGAGTTTGGGCCGTGGAGCCCACCAATGATTCGGACCGCGGCCTGCGCGCACCGATCATCCTCAAACAGAGGGCGGCGGTCGGCGGTGCACAGGGTCAGCAATACGGGCAGAGGAGATTCCGTGAAGACTTCAGTGGCAAGGTGATGGGATCGGCGTTGCATGGTCTCGCATGTCAGAAGGGTGAGGTCACGGATGATTGGCAAACCCGACTTGGGTGGGCTTTGGCGCGCAGGGGGCTGCTCGCCTAGGGAGAGGGATTCCGTCGTGACCGGCGGCGCGCAGGGGGCTGCGCGCCTACGGTTTTCTTGGGAAGAGCTGCGCGCCTACAAAAGACGGCATCATGATCGAGGGCGCGCAGGCGCGACACCGGCGCCCCTACCCGTAGGTCTCGAGCAGCTCCTGAAACCGCGGGTGGTCGCGCAGGGGGTCCCACGCCGGGTCGAGCCGCAGCAGCGGAACCGAAAGCCTGCTCGGTATCGACAGAAGCTCCTCGAGCCGGTCGATGGCTTTGCCGTGGTCGTCGACGCGGGCGTAGACCTTGGCCAGCTCGATGACGGCCACGGTTCCCTCGACAGCGTCCTTGCTGATCGGCCACATCTCGACCGCGCGCTCCGCGGCCGCCACGGCGTCCTGGTCACGCCCCAGAATGGCGTACGCGTGGCCGAGGGCGCTGTACGCACGATGATCGTACGGTCTCCGATCGAGCTCGACCGCGAGGATGGAGACCGCCGATTCACAAGCACTCCGAGCTCGGTCGCGGTCACCGGCACCCTCGAGGGCGACGCACCGCAACAGCTCCTTAGGCAGGAATCTTCCTCCCAGCGATATCACATCATCTTGAAGCTCAGCCACCTCGTCGAGCACGGCGCCGAAGTCGCGGTCATAGAGGTGGAGCAGAAGCGAGAGGTAAACCAGTCGTGGGTCTTCAAGCGGGCGTCCGCCGAGTAGAAGAAGCCGGGCCCTCTCGGTCGTACCGTCCCACAGCAGGTAGTTCAACGCGGCGTAGTAATAGGCGTCGGGCCGGTCGGGTGCAACATCGATGGCCCGCTTCAATAGCTGATCCGCTTCCGCAAACCGACGAACCATCGTCAAGGTGGCACCCCACTCGTACAGGGTCAGGTATCCCTGAGGATCGAGTTTCGAGGCGCGTGCCGCCGCGTCCAGGGCTTCCTGCCAACGCCCCATGCGGCGAAAAACCGCCCACTTCAACGTGAGCGTATCCGCGTCGTTGGGCCGACCTTGCTCGGCGAGGACAATCTCTGCCAGCGAGGCGTCGTAGTCGCGGTGACACCAGTAGTGGTAGAAACCGAGAGCCAGGTGCGCCTCGGCAAGCTCTGGTTGCAGCTCGAGCGCCCGTTCGGCCGACCGCAGCGCCTGCGACCGGCGCTCGTCCGTGAAGTCGTACTTGTAGTGGTAGTACTGCGAGTGCGCCTGGGAGAGCAGCGCGTGGGCGAGGGCGAACTCCGGGTCGAGCTCGACCGCTCGTTCCAGTGTTTCCACCATCAGTCTCGCGGTGGTCTCGGTCTCGCCTGACCACCAGTGCTGAACCCCCATAAGGTACGCCTGATAGGCTTCCATGTTCTCCGTGGGTCGCGCCTCGATCGCCCGACGTTCCGGCTCCAGCAGGGTCGTCTGCAGCTGGTCGATCACCTGCGCCGCGATGTCGGACTGAATTCCAAACACGTCCTCCAGCCGACGGTCGTACCGTTCGCTCCACAGGTGGCTGTCGTCGGCGACCCGGATCAGCTGCGGCGTGATCCGCACCCGTCCCAGGCCGGCGGCGTCGCGATCCCAGCGCACGGTGCCCTCGACGACGTAGCCCACATCGAGTTCCTGACCGATCTCGCCCACCTTCTTGGTGGTTCCGGCGTACGCCCTCGCGCTGGTCCGTGAAATCACCTGCAGTCCGCTCACCGCGGCGAGTCGGCTGGTGATCTCCTCCGTCATCCCGGCGGCGAAGTACTCATCCCCGGGCGAACCGAGGTTTTCGAACGGCAGCACCACAATGCGCGGCGGCCCCGCCGAAGCCGACTCGAGCCCTCCCCGGCGCAGCAGGGTGCGATAGCTCGTCAGCAGCAGCGCCAGTGCGAGGCCGGCGGCCAGGATCACCGGGATGATCGCGAGCGGCTTGTACACTCGCGGACCGATGCGGGTCGGTCTCACCGCGGCCGGCGCCTCGCCGATCGCCTCCAACGCGAACCCGACATCTCGAGCAGACTGGAAGCGATCCTCGGGTCGTTTCTCGAGACAGCGGCGGACCACGCCGTCAAAGGCCGGCGTCACCCGTGTCGTGTTCTGCGACACCGGCGGAGGGTCCTCGGACAGAATGGCCGAGATGCTGTCGGCGGCAGTGACCCGGTGGAACGGGCTCAGCCCGGTCAACATCTCGTACAGCACCACGCCAAGGGTGAAAATGTCCGAACGGTGGTCGGTCGGCTGTCCGCGCACCTGCTCCGGCGACATGTAGCCCACGGTCCCCATGACGGTGCCCGGTGACGTGGTGGTCGCCTCGTTGAGTGCCTCCGAGGTCTCCCCCACCGATGCCTCGAGCTGCACCAGCCGGGCGAGACCGAAGTCGAGGATCTTGACGTGACCGTCCGAGGTGATGAACAGGTTCCCGGGTTTGAGGTCGCGGTGGACGATTCCCCGCTCGTGGGCGGCGGCCAACCCCTCGGAGATCTGAGCGCCGTAATCCAGCGTCTTGCGGGTCGTCAGATCGCCGCGCGAGATCGCGTCGCGGAGACTCTCCCCGTCGAGCAGCTCGGTGACGATGAAGGGGCGTCCGTCGTGGCTGCCCAGCTCGTGGATCGCGAGGATGTTGGGGTGGCCGATCGCGGCCGCTGCCCGAGCCTCGCGCTCGAATCGTTCGAGAAGTCCGGAATCTTGGACGACGTCCTCGGGCAGGACCTTGACCGCGACGTCACGGTCGAGCTTCTCGTCGTGCGCCCGGTACACCTCCCCCATCCCGCCCTCGCCGAGCTTGGAGAGCACCGTGTAATGGCCCAGTTTCTGCCCGATGAGGTCGCCCATCGGACCTCCGATCGTGCCTCGATCTTACATGAGTAGGCGTGCACCCCCCTGCGCCCCGGGGTCCTGCGGCCCTGAGCCCTTGACGATTTGAGTTCTTCGTCTTCATCTTGGTCTGCTGTCATCGGCCTGCCGTTTGCTTCGACTGCGTGAGACGCGAGGCGGTCTCTCCCCAACGCGCTTCCCGAGGGAGCCCGGCATGACGTTTCGATGCCTCGGGGTCACGCGGCACTTACGGCGGTGGAGGGCCTCGAAACGTCAAGCCCGGCACGCCCGCAGAAGGCGCTGTCATCGGTCTGCCGGTCGTGTGGACGTGCTGACATCCGAGGCGACCTTCTCCCTTCGCGCTGCCCTTGGGGGCACCCCACAGATCGTTCTCGCCCCGGTCCCCGGTTCCCCGGGCGCGAGGGGGATCCAACATCCGGCATCCTGCATCCAGCATCCGGGTGGGTGAGGGATCCGGGTGGGCGGGTGCAAGGCCCGAAGCCCTCACACCCACAAGCCCTGGGCGGGCGGAGGCTAAAACTGCCAACTCACCCCGAACGACGGGATGATCGGCAGCCAGTACTCCTCGGGGAACGTGATGTACCAGTTACTTCCGGCGTCCTGCCTCCACTCGGGATCCGCGATGGCGAACCCGCGCAGGTTCTCGCGGTTGGTCAGGTTCTGGACGTCGATGAACAACGTCAACGATCCCTTCCTGCCGACTCTGGTCGTGCGACTGGCTCGGACGTCGAGCCGCATGTAGTCGTCCAGGCGCTCCTGGTAGAACGGGCCCACATCGTAGGAAAGGACCGGGTTCCCGTCGGGACCCTCGACGTATCCCGCCCACACCGAGGTCGTGGGCCACCCGGTGTGGTAGACCCACACGCCGGTGAGGGTCCACTTCGGGCCGGGCCGCCAGCTGGCGCTCGCGGTGAACGCGTGCGGTTGGTCCACGTATCTCGGCGTGCCCACACCCTCGTCCAGCTCGTCCTCGATCGACGAGTAGACGTAGCTCAGCCACCAGTCGAACTTCCCGCCTCCCCGCCTCGCGAGGTAGACCTCGACACCGTGAGCGGTGGACGATATGGGAGCGAGGCGTACCAGATCCGTGGCCAGCTCGGGCGCCGGATGGAACGGATCGAATAGCGTCTCCCAGCGCACGATGGGGTCGTCCACCTGGCGCAGGTAGGCGTCGGCCTTGAGCGTGTACTTCCTGCCGAGATCGGTCTCGAAGCCAACGGTGAAGTGCTCGGCCCGCTGGGCCGGGTAGAACTCGGTTTCGTCGAACTGGACCTCGAGCTCGTACGGGCGCTGTGACTGGTAGAACTGACCCCATCCGAACCTCAGGACACCGGTCGAGCCCACGTTGAACAGCAAGTTGAACCGCGGGCTGAAATAATCCTCCTCGGTCAAGGTCAGGTTGTCGTAACGGACCCCGAGCTCGGTCGTAATCCGGCTCCCGAGCCGGATCCGATCACTCAGGTATGCCGAGTACCACTCTCCCGTGTAGTTGTCGTGGAAGGACGATCTGCGCGTCCCCGGCTCGAACCGCGGGTCGTCGATGGGATCCTCGATGACCGAGTCGCTCTCGTAGTCGTAGCGTGCGTCGTAGGAGCGCAGCTCGAAGCCCCACCGCAGGTACTGGCGCTGTGATAGCTCGTGCTCCCAGTCCGATCGGATGCCGTAGAGGTCGACATCACGGTCGTCGTAAAGGTTGATGTACTCGTCGGGATCGAACAGGTCGTACCCTGTGAAGTCCCTATTGACGGAGACAAGACCTCCGTACACGGAGCTGTTGGCGAAGGACGAGCCACCCACCACTGCCTGGTGGCGCAGCCAGAGATACTGGTTGCCGTACCCGGTGTTGACGTCCACGTACTCGTCTGGCTCGTCCTCCTCGAAAAACAGATCGTCGTCCGAAACCAACACCTGCAACGACAACGAGTGCCTCGCGCTCGGGTCGTAGCCCACCATCGCGAAGGTGTCCCAGTAGCGGGGATCGGGCGGCTGGCTGTCGTCATCATCATCGGCCACCATGTTCAGGATGATGTCGAGGTAACCGCGGCGTACCGAGCCGAGCCACCGTCCCTTTCCGTCGGCAAAGGTGCCCCCGGTGTTGGCCCATGCGTTGGTGAAGCTGATGCCGATGCTGCCGTGTTGCTGCGATGGCTTGCGGCTCGTCATGTCGAGGACTCCAGCCATGCGATCCCCGTACTCGGCCGAGAAACCGCCCGGGACCAGGTCGACACCTCCGATCATCTCCGGGTCGAAAATGCTGAACACACCCTGGAAGTCCTTCAGGTGGTACGGCTCGAACAGCTCCATCCCGTCCATCCGTACCATGGTTTCGTTGGCGAGTCCTCCCCGGACGCTGAACTGGGCCGAGATATCACCGCCCGATGTCCCCGGCAGCACGGCGATCGCCCGAAAGAAGTCGTCCCCGAAGTGCGGTAGCTCCGTGATCTGCTCCCGGTCGAGGGCGACCGTGGAGACCGGTTCCTCCCGCAATACCGAAACGCTCGATGTCACCACAATCTCTCTGAGGGGAATCGGCTCGAGGCGGAACACCACCTCGCTAGCGTTGCCCTCGGATACCGCCAGCGATTCCACCGCATGGGTGGCCAACCCTGCGCCGCTCGCCTGCAGTCCGTACTCGCCGGGCAGCATTCCGCGAAACTCGAACGATCCGTCGTCCGCGGTCGACGCGACGAGATCTGTGGCGAGGACCACCACCGTCGCGGAGGCGACCGGCCGATCGTCGCCATCGACCACCCGTCCGAGAATCGTGCCGCCCGCCTGCGCCAACGCCGTCGACGCGACCATCGACCCGACTATCAGCGCGACGACACACACGAACCAGCCACCGAATCTTCGTCGAAGTGACATCACTGCCTCCTCTGGCCAGGACTGCGCCACTGCCACGTGGTACGCGGCACCCGCGTCGAGGTTCTTCGTGAATGGCGCTCGACACCGGCCCTGTCACCAGCGAAGGCGAGAAATGATCGCGATCCCCGCAACCCGATCCCGCGAGCGATGTGTGGCCGCGGCCATGGGGATCGCAGGCTCGGCCCCAGCCGAACCGAAGAGGGGGACGGCTGGCCTGCGGCCACTCGCTCGTGAGGTCGGGCCGCGACCGCCGGAGGCC
>JBFELO010000217.1:0-6097 GCA_041552055.1 Candidatus Sulfomarinibacteraceae bacterium
GAAGACGAAGATGAAGGTCGTGGGTGGGGCGGGGGATCTGGAATCCGGCATCTGGGATCTGGGAACTGGACGGGCGGGGGATCACCGATCCGACGGGGGAATCTCCGGATCTTCTCTGAGCACGCGGTTGACACGCGAGGTCGTCGGCACTATCTAGGCAGTGTGACAAGGAATCCGCATCGATGACATCGAGAAGAATGGTCGGTGCAAACGGAGAGGGGCTCATCATGAGAAGAACTCTGCTCGCAACCGTGTGTCTTGCTCTGCTGTTACCGGGGATTGAGGTGGCCGCCCAGGGCAAGACCTCAGGCAGTGTTCGGGGCACCGTGGTCGACCCGGACGGCGCAGTGCTGCCCGGGGTGACGGTGCGGGCGATGTCCGACGCGCTGGTGAGCGGCCAGGCTGTTTCGGTCACGAGCGGTAACGGCACCTACCGGTTCCCGTCGCTGCCGCCGGGGCCGTACTCGATCGAGGCCGACCTGCCGGGATTCCGGTCGGTGCGCCGGGACGACCTGCGAGTTGCGATCGGCCAGGATCTCGAGGTCGACTTCCAGCTTGGCGACATCGAGGTCTCCGAGGAGATCGTGGTGGTGGCCGAGGCCATGCGGGTCAGCACGGTGTCCAACGCGGCGGCGTTCAACCTGTCGCAGGAATTCATCGACCGCCAGCCGCTGGCGCGTGATCCGACCAAGCTGATGAACTACGCACCGGGCATCGAGAACGACCAGGCGTACGGCGCGCCGTCGACCTTTCAGAACGCCTACAACTTCGACGGCGTCGACGTGTCCGACGCGGAGCTTGGCTCGCAGTGGGTGCTGCCGTCGATGGACTGGGTTGAGGAGGTCCAGGTCGCCGGGCTCGGTGCCGACGCCGAGTACGGGGGCTTCACCGGCGCGGTGGTCAATCTGGTCACCAAGTCGGGCGGCAATACGTTTCACGGTGACGTCCGGGCCCACTACTCGGGCGGCGGCCTCAACTCTGAGAACGCACCCGAGGGGGCCGAGGGCACCAACAAGGTCGACTCCTACGTGGACATCAGCGCCAGTTTCGGCGGCCCGATCGTACGCGACAGGGTGTGGTACTTCGTTTCCGGCAACTGGATCGAGGACGTGATCGAGCCGTTCTTCGCGGCCGGTGCGCCGGAGAACGAGCGCGAGTTGAACACCGACACCCGGACCACCGCCATCGGCAAGATCACCTGGCAGGCCGGCCAGTCGAATCGGGTGGTGATTATGGCCGACTACGACGCCAAGGAAGAGGACTACCGCAGTATTGGTGATCTGGTACTGGCCAGTGGATCGTTCCGTCAAGACTCGCCGAGTTACCTGTTCAACCTGAGCTGGGAGTCGCTGGTCAACGACCACAACTTCCTGACCGCCAAGGCCACGGGATACCGGGGCTCCGACGACCGGTTCCCGTACAACGGGGATGTGCAGAACCACCTCGATGCCGGCAACAGCGGCTTCGACTGGTTCAACTCCTTTTCGACCTCTCTGAAAGACGTCGAGCGGACGACCCTGGACGCCTCGTGGAGTCTGTTCGCCGACGGCCTGCTCAGTCGCAACGACTCGCACAACTTCAAGTTCGGCGTGGTGTACGAGGAGCTCGGCATGGACTGGGAGACGCCGCTGAGCGGCGGCTTCTGGTACTACGACGACTCCTACTACTGCGATTCGCTGGACGCGTACTTCGAGGACCCTTTCTGCGGCATCTTCTCGTCGACCTTCGGCGGCGAGTGGGACCTGCACGGCGACATGGACGGGCTCCACTTCTACACCCAGGACGCCTGGAAGATTGGCCGCTTCGCGATCAACGCCGGCGTCCGCTACACCTCCTACACCGGTAACTTCTCCGATCCCGTGTCAGAGCCGACCGCGGGCGGCAGCAACGTCTACGACGAGGACATGTGGGCGCCCCGACTCGGCGTGGTGTGGGACCTGTTCGGCAACGGCCGCTCCGCGCTCAAGGCCCACTACGGCCTCTACTACGACGGCATGACGGTGACCCTGTACGACCGTGAGGCCTCGGGTGCCGCGCTGTCCGACGAGGATTGGTTCGACTACAACTTCGACACCGGCGAGTTTGACATCCCCGTGGGTGGCGATATCGCGGCGCGCGCCGACATGGACCCGGGTATCGACCACCCGTACGTCGAGCAGTTCGTGCTCACCTACGAGCAGCAGATCGGCGCCAACATGGTAGCCGGCATCGATTACATCCACCGCGAGAACAACAACATCAACGCGATGGTGGTCGCCAACGTCGACGACTACGACCCGCAGGTTGCGCCGGACAACCCGTTCGGCGGCGGTGACCTGCCGTTTTTCGACCTGCTGGACGAGCAGCGGAACCTGATCACCAACCCGGACGCCGCGACCAGGGAGTACGAGTCGGTGGCACTGCGGCTGCGCAAGCGCTACGCCAACGGTTGGTCACTCGACGGCTCGCTGGTCTGGTCCGACGCGACCGGCACGGCCGACTACTCCTACAACGGCGATGCGCCCGATTTCGAGGATCTCAATGGCTTTGTCAACGCCGACGGCCGATTGCCGTTCAACTCGGAGTGGGTGCTCAAGCTGTCGGGCTCGGTCGACCTGCCGTGGCGTATCCTGCTGTCCGGCTTCTACCAGTACCGCACGGGTGAGCTCTGGACGCCGTATGCGGAGTTCGAGGGCCTGTTCTTCAACGACCGGCAACCGATCTACCTGACCGAGCGCGGCTCCCAGCAGTACGACGACCGCAGCGTGCTCGACCTGCGCCTGCAGAAGGACTTCGGCCTCGGCGGCGACATGGTGCTCGGGCTGTTTGTCGACGTCTTCAACGCGCTCGACTCGGACAAGGTCACCGAGGTCGACACGCAGTGGGGCTGGTACGTCTACGACTGGGAGGACCACCCGGACGGCAGCTTCTGGGACCCGCGCTCACGCTACGAGGATCCACAGGAGATCCAGACGCCGCGCGAGATCCGGCTCGGCGTCAAGTTCTCGTGGTGATCTGAGTAACCGGGTTGAACGGCTGTGCCGGGAGAGGCCGTCTTGGGTGTCAGACGGTCGATGCGAGTGGCGGGCTGACGACAGCGCCTCGTGCGGGCGTGCCGCGCATGACGTTTCGAGGTCCCCATCGTCGGGGAAGTCGTGTGGCATTGAGTCCTCGAAACGTTCATGCCGGGCAACCACGGGGAGCGCCTCGGGGAGATGGCGCCCCGAGTGTCAGACATTCGACGCGATCGGGTGTCCCGGGCACCCGCGGGAAACACGCTGGGGACATGGCGCGTCTGCGGGGACCCGGATCCGGGGACAGGGAACAGTAAGCAGTGAGCAGTGAGCAGTGGCCCGGACGCCGGAAGTACCCGGGGCCCTATGGCGTCACGGCCTCCTCGGGCGGTTGGGGGATCCAGCATCCAGCATCCGGCATTTGGGATCCGGGGACCTGGCCCCCAATCCACCCCGGACGACCCACAGATCACACAGATGGTCTCCTCTGTGTGGATCTGCGTCAATCTGGGTTATCTGTGGGTACTCTTGGGCGGGTGGGGGCCCTTGAACCTTGAACCTTGTCACCGGGCGGGGGGAGGATCCGGCACCTGGCATCTGGCCTCTGGACTCACAGCTCGCGGAGAGCGTCGACAACCGGGAGTCGGGCGGCGCGCACGGCCGGCAGCACGCCGCCGACGAACCCCATCAGGAGGGCGAAGGCGATGCCGATGATGAGCAGGCCGGGCGTCACTCGAAAGGCGAATGCGAGGTGCGAAAAGGTCTGCCAGTTGATGGTGCCGGTGGTGAAGCCGTTGAGCGGCAGGACCGCCAGGCAGCCGAGGACGCCTCCTGCGAGCGCGATCAGCAGCGACTCGAAAACGAACGACATCACCACGGTGCCGCCGCCGAAGCCGAGCGCGCGCATGGTGGCGACCTCGCGGGAGCGCGCCGCGACCGCGGAGTACATCGTGTTGAGGGCGCCGAACACGGCGCCGATGCCCATCACGAAGGCCACCAGGAATCCGAGGACCCGGATCAGCGTGCTGACCATCTGCGACTGCCTGGCGTAGTAGTCCACCTCGCGGTCGACCTGGACCGTCAGCCGGGGATCGGAGGTCAGCCGGTCCTTGAACGACCGGAAGTCGTCCGGCGAGGTGAGCCGGACCGTCACCGACTGAAAAATGTTCGCGGGTCGTTTGTAGGTCTGAGCCAGCACCGACGCGTCGCACCACAGCTCCGAGTCGAAGGCGCTGCCTCCCGCGTCGAAGATCCCGACGACGCGCCAGCGCTGGCCGCCGAACTCGATCCTCGAGTCGAGCTCGAGCCCGCCGTAGATGCGGGCGGCGTTGCGCCCGACGATCAACTCGGCCAGGCCAGGCCCGAAGAAGCGCCCCTCGGTGATCTGCACCGACGGCCGGACCTGGAATACTTCGCGCGACAGACCCCGCACTTGGACGTTGGCGTCGGTGCCGGTGCTGACGAGCGGGAACGCGGCGATGACCACCACCTCGCCGCTCGCCAGCGGCAGCCCGTCGGTGCCGCGGGCCACCTCTGACGCATCGGCGATGACCCGCGCCTGGTCGAGGGTGACGGCACTCTCCATCTCGGAGTTGGCGCCGGCCCGGCGGACGATCGCGTTCTGTGCCGAGCCCGACGCCACCAGGGTCGCCTGGAAGCCGCGTGCCATCGCGAGCATCGCAACGAACACGCCGACCGTGCCGGCGATGCCGAGGATCGACACGATGGCGGCCGGCCAGCGGGCGACCACGCTGCGCGCGTTGTACGAAATCGGTATCGCCATGTCACACCCTCCGCAGCGCGTCGACGATGCGCAGGCGCATGGCGGTCAGGGCCGGGATCGCGCCGGCCACGAGACCGACGATGAGTGCGATCGCTAACCCGATCGCGAGCTTCTCCGGAGCAAGATAAAACATCGCCAGCATGCCCCGGGTCGGGTCGCCGCCCAAGGTGAAGAGCTTGACCAGGGTGAGCCCGAGGGCACCGCCGAGCGTGGCCAGCACCAGCGACTCGACGATCACCAGCAGCAGCACGCCGGTATCGCTGAAGCCGAGCGCCTTGAGCACGCCGAGTTCAGGGGTCCGCTCTCGCACCGCCATCGCCATCGTGTTGCCGGTCACCAGCAGCAGGGTGAACAGCACGACGGCGCCGATCGACAGGATCAGCAGCCGGATGTTGCCGATTTGCTTGGCGAATCCCGCCGCGAAAGCGCTTTCGGTTTCGGTCGAGGTCTCCCACGGCGAGTTGGCGAAACGTTGATCGAGGGTCTCGGCCACGGTGACTGCGTTGTACGGATCGTCGATCTGGACCACGTACCAGCCGACCAGTCCGTCGAGCATCGGGCTGCGCTCGTCGAGGTAGGTCCAATGGAACCAGAACTGCGTAGTGTCGTCCTCGGGTCTGGATCCGTCATAGATGGCGCGCAGGTTGAACTCCCAGGTCCCCTGGAAGATGGTGCCCTGGATCGGGATCCGGTCGCCAACCTCCCAGCCGAACCGGTCGGCGGTGCGGCGACCGGCCACCGCACCCTCGCGGTCGGCCAGAAACGCCTGCCACTGATCCTCCGGCACGCGGTACTCGGGGTACAGCGCCCGCCACGTCTCGGGGTCGATCGCGAACTGGGGAAAGAAGTTGCGCTGGTCCTGGTAGACGCCACCAAACCAGTTCGCGAATGCCGCCTCGGTGACGTGTGGCATCTGTCGGATCCGCTCCTGGTAGGACAACGGCAGCGGCATGATCAGCGAGATTCGGTTTCGGACGATCAGGCGGTCGGCACCGGCGACGCTCGCGCCGGCATCGAGCGACGTCTCGATCGTGACCAGCAGCCCGTACAGAAACAGCGCGACCGCGATCGAACCGATGGTCAGCAGCGTGCGCGTCTTCTTGCGCAGCAGGTTGTGCAGGATCAGCGGCAGGTACTTCACGAAGCTGCCTCCTGGGCCGCTTCCACGAGCACCCCCTTGTCGAGGTGAAGGACGGCGGCTGCGCGCTCCGCCGCGCGCGGGTCGTGGGTCACCATGAGGACGGTCTTGCCGTGGTCGGACACCAGTGCCGCCAGGAGGTCCAGGATCTCGTCGCCGGAAATGCGGTCGAGGTCACCGGTC
>JBFELO010000218.1:0-6023 GCA_041552055.1 Candidatus Sulfomarinibacteraceae bacterium
CGTCCGGCGTCCCAGTAGAGACCGGCCTCACCGAGTCCGGTACCGGCCGAAATCAGCGCTGCGTTTCCGCCCCCGTCCGGGTTGGACCCGGCGTTGAGGGTCATCAGTTCGTCGGGAGCCAACCCGGACACCCCCCACGCCACCGCCTCGAGGTCGTTGATCAGCGTGACACGATCGAAGGCGAACTGCTGCTCGAGCCGATCGGCGTCGACCACCCACGGTAAATTCGTGACCTTCACTCTGCGGCCCTCGACCGGCCCCGCGATACCGAAGCAGGCCCGCTCACAGGGGCATTCGGTATCGGCCAGGAACTCGGCCACGACCTCGTCGAGGCCAGCGTAGGCGTTGCTCGGATACTCCTGTCCGCGAAGCTCCCGCAGTCGACCGCCGCCGGAATCGAAGACCGCGAGCTTGGTCGTCGTGCCACCGATGTCGCCGGCCAGGATCTTCATATCCGTCCCTCGCGGTGCGGGGTCCCCTTGAGCCAGTACACCTGGTACGGCGCCAGGCTCACCTCGACCCGTCGCTGATCAGCCGTGAACGGCTCGCCATGGACGAGCTCGTGAAGTTGTGGCGCCTCGCGACCGTAGACGTCGGAACAGTCGACCCCGACAGAAACCTGCTCGGCTGACACGTTGGTCAGACAGAGAATCCGAGCGCTACCGTCGAGCGCAGTCCGCAGCACCGCGAACACGCGCGGGTCGAGGCTCAGAACGCGCTGGGGTGCCATCGGATGGAATGCGGGCTCCGCGATGCGTCGCTCGAGGAGGTCGACGAATCGCTCCGCGATTCGAGAGGAGATCCTGGTCGGGTCCTGGAGTACCTCGAGCAGACGCGCCTCGTCGATTCGCGAGCGATTGATCGAGCGCAGACTGCCTTCATCAAAGACCGCCTCGGTGTCGTTGCGGTGACCGATCAGGCTCGGCAGATATATTCCCGGAACCCCCCGAAGCACCATCGCCAGGGCACGCGAGGCGACGAATCGGTCCAGCTGGAGCTCTGCCGGTTCACCGCTGTCCCTCCGGTTGAGTGCCGAGTACCAGGTGATGTTGAGCTCGTAGGGGCTCTCGGTCCCGTCGCTGTTGGTCTTTGACGACACGAATCCGCCGTGCTCCTCGGCCCGCGCACACATGGCGAGGATCTGCTCCTCGGTCAGCATGCCGCGCGCGCCCATGATTCCGATCCCGTCGTGCGAGTCGAGGAAATTGAAGAACCCGGTCGTGTCGGACGGCGGCACCATGTCCGCGGCCCATGTGGTCAAGACCCTCGCGTCGCCGGTCTGGAACGCGTGCAGTACGAGCGGCGGCAATGCGAAGTTGTACACCATCTGGGCCTCATCCGCGCCATTGCCGAAGTAGGTGATGTTGTCGACGTGCGGCACGTTGGCCTCGGTCACCAGGGCGACGTGCGGCGCAACCGCGTCGAGCAGGTCCCGGAACAACCGAACGATCTCGTGGACCTCACCCAGGTGAGCACAGGTGGTGCCGAGCTCTGACCACAGGTACGTGATGGCGTCGAGCCGAATCAGGTCGGCGCCCCGCCGTACGTAGTAGAGCAGGATTTCGACGATTTTCAGGAGCAGTTTAGGGTTCTTGAAGTTGAGGTCGACCTGATCTCTCGAGAAGGTGGTCCACACCCACCGTGGGCCGTCGATGGTGTGGAATTCGTTGAGCAGTGGTGTCGTCCGCGGCCGGAGAATCAGGCGCAGGCGATCGTCGTCGATTGCCCCGCGCGTCGAGAAGCCGACGAAGTAGTCCCGATAATCGGGGTCGCCGGCGAGAAATTGCTGGAACCAGTGGCTCTTCGACGACACGTGATTGAACACGCCGTCGAACATGAGCTTGAACCTCGCCTCGAGCTCGGCGATGTCCTCCCACGTCCCGAGCTGCGGGTCGACCTCTTCGAACGAAATCACCGAGAAACCGCGATCCGACGAGTAGGGATAGAACGGCAGGATGTGCAATGTGGAAATGAGGCCGCGGAAGAATACCTGGGCGAAGTCGGCCAGGGTCCTGAGGGGCGATCGGCCCTCGGACACGATCAGGTCGCCGTAGGTGATCAGCACAACGTCCTGCTCGGTGAATCGCTCCCGAGGATCGAACTCTTTTTCGGCGGCGATGATCTCCTCGGTGGCGTGCGCCCGGTGGACGCGGAGCAGCCTTTCCAGCTCGCGGTACAGGGTGTCGGTGAGACCCTCGTCGTACAGGCTGCGAAGGCGATCCCGCATTCGCGCCTCGAGCTCGGCGGGAACCTGGAACGGCGAGCCCGAAAAGTCGGGTTCGAGCAGAAACCTCATCCCCCGGAACTGGCCTCCCCAGGGAGGGGAACTCGAACGATCGTCACCGTTCATGATCTGCGTGCCATTCGCCGCGTCGAGACGCCGGTCGAGTCTACCACCGTGCCTCTTTCACAAGCTCACGCGCCTCAGTGAGAGGCACCGGGCATGGCTATCTGCACGACTCGGCTTCCCTCCGTTCCCTGTCCCGTTCCCGTACCCGGGTGGCACCTCCCGACAGGTCACAGAAGCCTCCGTATTTTCATGAGATAAAACCGGAAGCCGAGAGCCCTGGCCTTGCGGGAACGGGAACGGGTACAACACAGCAGCCTACCCGACTCGAGGGGACGGGCGTGGTACGGAGGAGCTCGGACCTTCGACCACGAGGCATGACCGCCCCACGGCGTCGGAAATTCTGGATTCTGCCGTTTCCCTGTATCATGCGCCGCGCAACGGAGGAACGATGAGCCAGCGAACTCTCACCATTATCAAGCCCGACTCCGTCGAGAACGGCAACGTCGGGAAGATTATCGCCCGCATCGAGCAGGAGGGCTTCCGGATTCTCGCCGCCCGCATGATCGCGCTCAGCGAGGTCCAGGCGCGAGCCTTCTACGCCGTCCACCGCGATCGACCCTTCTACAACGACCTCGTCTCCTACATGACCTCCGGGCCCGTGTGGGTGATGGCGCTCGAGCGGGAGGATGCCGTCCAACATCTGCGACAGGTGATGGGCGCGACCAACCCGGCCGATGCGGAGGCAGGAACCATTCGAGCGTCCTACGGGTCGTCGATCGAGCGCAACGCGATTCATGGCTCGGATTCGCCCGAGAACGCCGCCATCGAGGTCGGCTTCTTCTTCGCCGCATCTGACCTGCTGGCGTCGTGAACCCGACCGCCCACCCGGTCGCTTGTGGCCGGTGACCGGTCGCTGGATCCCCTACCCGCCCGGGGCTTGGGGGCGGGACACGATCCGGTGACCAGCCACCAGGAACCAGCGACGGGTGGGTGGTGGTCCAGCATCCAGAATCGGGTGTGTCGGAGCGGAGGACGGGCGCGGACGCCGACACGGACGCGGGCGCAGAAACTCTGGGGGGGATGGGGCCCAGCGACGAGCGAACAGCGACGGCTGGGTGGCGGGTTCGGCTATACTCCACCGCCATGGAACGCGTCAGCTGGGACCGCTACTTCATGAACCTCGCGGTACAGGCCGCGACCCGTTCAACGTGTCCTCGAAAAAGCGTTGGAGCGATCATCGTTCGCGACAAGACCGTGCTCTCCACCGGCTACAACGGCTCGATCCGCGGCGGCCCGCACTGCACCGAGGTCGGCTGCCTGATGGACAACAGCCACTGCATCCGCACCGTGCACGCCGAAGCCAACGCCCTCGTCCAAGCGGCCCGCCACGGGGTGCGGCTCGAGGGAAGCGAGATCTACGTGACGGCGTCCCCGTGTTTCAACTGTTTCAAGCTGATCGTCAATGCCGGCATCCGGACGGTCCACTACGGTGAGTTGTACCGTGACGAGCGGGTTCTCGAGTTCGCGAGTCAGGCCGGAATCGAGATGGACCACCTCGGCCTCGAGGACGACAACGGACTCGAATGATCGACATCGGGGTCGACCTCAACCAGGTCCGGGTCCCACTGCGCTGGGCCGAACTGTTCGGTCGTGAGGCGCCGACGGACCTCGAAATCGGCTCCGGCAAGGGCCGATTCCTACTCGAACTCGCGGCAACCAACCCCGACCGCAACCTCGTGGCCGTAGAGCGGGCGGCAAAGTACCACCGGCTGTGCTGTCAGCGCGCGGCCAGGCGGGGGCTGACCAACGTCCGGCTCATTCGCACCACCGCTGAAGACCTTCTGTTCCGGCTCCTCGAACCGCGATCGGTCGCCAACCTGTACGTGCTGTTTCCAGACCCGTGGCCCAAAAAGCGTCACCACAAGCGGCGGCTCTTCACCTCAGAGGTTGTCGATGCGATGGTGGACGCGCTCCAGCCCCGGGGACGGATCCTCGTCAAGAGCGATCATGGCGAGTACGCCCAGGTCATCGGGCAGGCGCTCGATCGAGCACGAGGGTTGAGCCGGCTCGACACCGAATCCGCGTTTGCCGAGCTGCCGAAGACGGGTTTCGAGAACAAGTACCTCGACCAGGGACGGACCATCTTCGGTTTCGCCTTCGAAAAGACTGATTAGCGAGCCAGCGAACCGGTACGCACCTCGCCGGAGCTGAGCAACAGCTGCCAGCGCACTCGCACCTGAGCCCTGCGCGACGACAGCCGTACCGGTCCGGTGTTGAGCTGCTCGCCCGGTGCGACGTAGATCTCCGAGTAACGGGCTGCACTCGGTGCACCGAGATACCTTGGGTTCCACTGATTGCCCTCGACGCTGCCGAGGACGAGTCGATCGAACGAACCACGACTGTCGGCGACCAGCGAGCCGGAAACGATCGACACCTCGAGCCAGTTGCCGACCCCCGATACCGCCGATCCGAACGGCCCGGGATTGTCGAGGGAGACCGTAAACCGGGTCCCGCTGGTCTCCAGCTTCACCGTCACCTCGGGGTTCGGTCCCTCCCCCTCGAGGTACCTGATCAGCGCCTCGCGGCTGAGGCCCAGGCCGCCTTCCTCCGGCGGCAACGGCACGAGGTCCCAGCCCGCCACCTCCGGCAGAATCAGCCGGCCGGCCTCGGCCAGCGACGTGTGCAGCCGCGACGCATCGAGCCACCGAACCGCAACCGACTCTTCGGCCGACCATTGCCTGCCCGACCAGTTCAACGAGCGCTTGATCTCGAACGTCCGGTCGAGGATCGACGATGTGCTCACCGCCGCGATCTCCGGCTCGGTGAGAGGATTGATGTCGTCCCCCCATTCGGCCAAGGCCGGCTCGGTGACGGGGTGCAGGCCGACGGCCAACCTGACCCGAACGCCAATCGACGCGAGCGGCTCCAATTTTTCCGCGATCGTCAGGGTGGGAAGCTCGGCTACGCCACGAAGACTCGGATGCCCGGTCCCGGCGATCGGCACCACGCAGGAGCGAGCCACCGACACGGCGTGGACGGCTTCGGGTAGTCGCAGTTGCTGCGGCGTGAGCACCGGGATCACCGGCACCCCGGATATATTGGAAAGTGCTCCGACAAAGTCGCCCAGCCCGGACGAGACCTCGGGAAGGTCGAGGAGGATCTCGACCGGAGTCGACTCCCCGAGTTCGGCGGCGATCGCCCGCCACACGGCCGACGCCATCCCCTCCCCGAGATTCTCGCGCACGGCCTCCACTCGGAGGGCCAGCGCAACCGGAATCGATCCTGCCACGGTGGGTGCCGGAGCCATGCGAAATACCGGCACCTCTCCGGCAAGGTTGACCGTACCGCGTTCGACGACGAGCTCGTCGACACCCGCCAGCCGCAGCCGCTCGGCGGTCGCGGCATCCACACCCCGGGCATCCAACCAGACGACCGTGCGTCTCGGCCTCGGTGCAACCGCGCCGGGCCCGGCTCTCGGCACGTCCGATCCACACCCCAGTGCCCCGGCCAACACCAGTACGGCGACAATCGACGCCTTTCGGACCACGATTTCATCGTACCACCCGCCACCGCCCGCCCGGATGCCAGATGCCAGACGCCGGATCCCCCTCCCACCCAAGACGTTCTTCGTCTTCGTCTTCGTCTTCGTCATCGTGTTTGTATTCATCGTTATCGTCATCGTGACGGTCATCGTCCCCATCCCGATGCTGGATGCTGGATCCCCCGCCCGCCC
>JBFELO010000219.1:0-5966 GCA_041552055.1 Candidatus Sulfomarinibacteraceae bacterium
ACTCAGGCCGCGCCCAGGCCGCGAGACGTCCAGAAACGGCGTGAAACGCTAAACATCGTTGATCAGACAAAACCCCAGGTCAGAGGCCCTTTCCTGGGTATATCCCCAGGTCAGCGACGTGCCTCGGACAGGACTCATAATCCGTAGGTCGCAGGTTCGAGTCCTGCCGGGCCCACCAACGTTTCGAAACTCAAACCCCGGCACAAGTGAACGCCGGCTCCGACCAGATCACCCTCCGTTGCTTCTGACCAGTCTTCGGCGACTTCTCGCCACTCTCGGTCGATGATCTCCGCCCGTTCTCGGGCGGAGGTGGTGATTTTGTCGGACAGCAACGTTTCGAACGGCTCGGCGAGCTCGCTGCGGACCCCGGGGCCGGCGCCAGCCCGCCTCCGACAGGCTGCCGCCCGTTCTTTGCGTGGATCGGCGAAACTGGGTCGGATGATCGCTCTCCTACAAGCGTCCCACTTACGGCCCACCCTGACGGTGACCGCCGCCGCCACCCTCCTCGCTGTGTCTGCGGGACGGGGTCCCGGATCGGTCTGGGTTGCCGTGGCGGTGCTGTCGGGACAGCTCTCGGTTGGATGGAGCAACGACTACTTGGACCGACACCGTGATCGCCTGGCAGGGCGCGTTGACAAGCCGATCGTCGCCGGTGGGGTGGCCGCCAAGACCGTGGGTGCCGGTGCCTTGGCCGCCGGGCTCGTCTGTGTGCCACTGTCGATGATGTCTGGGTGGCGTGCCGGCTCGGTCCACCTTGCAGCAGTGGCCCTTGCCTGGTCCTACAACGGGTGGCTGCAGAGCACGGTCGCCAGCGCGGTGCCCTACATGATCGCCTTTGGCCTGCTCCCCTCCTTCATCACCCTTGGCCTGCCCGGGCACCCGTGGCCCCCGGCTTGGGCGACCATCGCCGCCGCGTTGATGGGCACCGGTGCCCACTTCGTCAACACTCTGCCCGACTTCGGAGGCGATGTCGCCACCGGAGTCCGGGGCCTGCCGCACAGGATCGGTCCCGGCGTGTCGCTGTTCTCGGCGGTGCTTCTGATGGCCGCCGCCACTGCCGTGCTCGCGGCGATGCCGCCGGGTGGGCCCGGACTGCTGGGCTCGGGATTGGTGGCCGTTGCCTCAGCGGCCGTCGTCGCCGTGGTCGCGAGCGGCCTCACCGGTCACCTGCGGGCCGCCTGGACACTGACACTGTGTGTCGCGGTGCTGAACGTGATGGTCATCGTCGCTCGCGGTGGGTGGCTGGTCGTCCACCTGTAGGGTCAGATCAGTGGCGCGATCTCGCCACTCCGAGAGAGAGCAGACCGGCGCATGAGAATTCGGCTGAGGCTCATCCGGGAGCAGTTGAAGAGCAGCCTGTTCTACACGCCGATGCTCCTCACGATGGTCGGCTTGGGACTTGGACAACTACTCCTGTGGGTTGACCAGCAAGTCACCAACATCCCGACCGGCCTGACGGCGACGGTGGACAGCGCCCGAGCGGTGTTGGGAGTGATCGCGGGTGCCACCATCGCGTTCGCAGGTATCGTGTTCTCCGTGAGCCTCTTGTTGATCTCGCAGTCGTCGAGTCAGTACTCACCACGTGTCGTCCATGGACTGTTCCGCGATCCGTTCAACAAGCGGGTCATGGGCGTGGTGATAGGGACGTTCACCTACTGTCTCGTCGTGCTGCGCGCGGTGCGCAGTCCTCTCGACGGCGTCGGAAACGCCGTCATCCCCAGCCTCTCGATCGCGGTGGCATTGCTCCTCGGTATCACGACGATCCTCTCGATCGTCGGCTTCATCAGTCACGCCGCCCACGGTCCGGGTCTGCGCGATAGAGGTCTGTGAGAACGTCCAGATCGCCCTGGTGGCTCACGGCCTTCCCAACTGTCGCCGTCTTCACACTCGAATCGCTCGCCAGGGGGGAAGAGCGTCTCCAGGGTCTGGATCACCTCGGCCTGACTTCCCCAACCGGACGTCCCTGTGAGGGCCTCGACGCTGGTTCGGTTTTCGATGTCCAGGACCAGGCTGTCTGGATGGGCGAGGTCGGCCTCGATGAGGCGGTGGTAGCGAATCCCAGCCTCTTCATTGGAGAGAGCGGGTTCGGAGGCGGAGGAGCCGCAGCCGTGGATCACCAACACCAAGAGCAAGCCGGAGATTGTGCGCCTCATCATCGCCTACAAAAGTACCCAATGGGCCAGAGCGCTGGTCGCGATACTTGACCGCGCCGCGTCGGCACGCCGCGTGATCGAGGTGTTCGGTCGGGTGGGCGAGAGTGGATCTGTCGTTTCCCGCCTCTGATTGCTTCCGTCGCCATGCCGGGGGCCAGTTGACATTCCACTCGACTGGAGGGTGTAGAAAGGAGAGGCCCTCCGCGCAACGAGCAGTCCTGGAGAGGAGATGAGTTCCATGGCCTGCGAGGGGATCCGGGAACCCGGTCTGGGCACCATGCCGGTCGCAGTCCACCTCAGGGGGATACGGCATGGCCGTGCGAAGACGCAGCCGACGGCGACGGTCGCGCCCCGCGTTCTCGCTCCTGTGGTTTTCGGATGCGTGGTTCCGGGCCTTCATCTTGCTCGGCGCTCTGGTGATCGCGGTGCGTCTGGAAGGCATGCGCATCCGGAACCGGCGGCCTGATTGGGGAATGTGATGAGACCGGATGCCGCTTCAGAACTCGTGCGGGCGTACCTACTCGTCAACGGCTACTTCGTGCTGACCGACCTGGAGATTCACGTGACCGAGAGGGGGACACTTCGGACGGTGACCGACGTTGATGTCGTGGCGATCCGACCTCCGACGCTGCCGGGCCCCGTTCACTATCACGGAGCGGACGGGGCGGCGGAGTGTCTGTTGACCGGCGACGTGGACCCAGCGCTCGGCGTGGTACTCGACCGGTGGGATGTGATCATCGGCGAGGTCAAGCGGGGCGAGGCTGCGCTCAACCCGGGCCTGTTGGACCCGCGGGTGTTGCATGCCGTCATGCGCCGCATCGGAGACGTGTTCGGGTGTGGCGCCGACGAGCTCATCGACACTCTCGTCGACACCGGGGAGGCATCGACCGAGGCCGCACGGGTTCGGCTGGTGGTCTTCGCCGGCCACGGCGCGGTGCCGACGGTGCTGACTGTGCGGCACGATCATGTGGTCGATTGGCTCAATGGCCTACTGGCTCGACATCGGGAACTTCTCGAGATCACCACGCACTCGGACCCGGTGTTGAGTCTGTTGGCGTTGTCGAGCCGCATCGGACATCCCCTGGCAGCCGCTGTCGACGAGGACTCGAGACAGCGATCTACGACTGCGTAGTGCAGCCGCAGTGCTCGCCTCGAGGACACCTCGACGCTGTACTCAGCCCGCTGACCAGGCACTTCGAGGTGTGAAAGCCGTCCCATCAGGCCCACTGCGAACTCTCGAACCCCACATCACCCCTGGTCGGGGCATGGTTTCCGGCACCTTGTCCTATTTGGTACCGAACCTTCGATACTCACACCTCGACCGGACTGGTTCCGCGGACCGACGTTCAGTCGAGCAGAGGGTTTGTGTTGTCCGGCCGGCGGAGGTGCCTGCGCATTGGAGTCCGGTGGTTCTCGGACCTAGTTGCTCCGTGGACCTCGCTCTGAGGCCAGTGGTGATCGGTCGTTGGCGAGGAGGAGAGTGAGGGCTTCGGTGCGTGGGTTCATCCCGAGGCCCTGGGTCGTCGGCCACTCGTCGATCTCCTCTCGGGCGAATTCGATCCATCGTTCGATGGTCTTGAACATCTCGATCTGGAAGGTGGCGAAGAGCACCGAGAGGTGGGTGCGTTCAGGGAAGGGGTGCCCGCCGGCGAGGTACGACGCCATCAGTTCGACGATCGCGTCGTGGTGCTCACCGATGTCGGCTTCGAGTTCGCCGAGTGCCCGGGAGAGATCGTCGATCGACCCGTGGTCAGCGAAGAGCAGTCGCAGCAGGGTTTCGATCTCGATGCGTGGCTCTTGTGTTCGCGTATTCATCCACGTTGCGAGCTCTTCACGGCCCTCGGCAGTGATCTCGTAGACGTTGCGGCTCCGGTTGCCAGATTTCTCCTTGTGCGTGGTGGCATATCCGAGGGCGACGAGCTTCTTGGGTTCGGAGTAGAGGAGACGTTCCGACTTGGGCCAGGCGTAGCGGAGGCTCCGCTGAGCCTGCTGGGTGAGTTCGTAGCCCGTCCAGGACCGCAAGTCGAGTAGCGCCAGGACGGCATAGGACGAGGTGGTCATTCTCGGTGCAGACATTTGACTTGACATTACTGTAACATGCAGCATATGGTCTGCTGCACAATGCAGTAGACGGCAACGCATCGTCGTAACCGGGGGGCACGACCCAGTCCGGCCGAAAGGGACCTCATGGACATCGCAGCGCACATCACCGTCATCGGGCAGGAAGCCAAGCACTTCACCGAAGCCGCCCGCCAGAGCGGACTCGAGGCCGACATCAACACCTGCCCCGGCTGGAACATGCGGGACCTCGTCCGGCACCTCAGCGAGATACACCTCTGGGCTGCCGCCCACGTCGCTCGACGCGCCACCAAGATGTGGGTCGACGATCTCTCCGACCTGACCAAGTACTGGCCGGATCTGGCGGTGTTCTGGCCCGACGACGATGACCTGATCGACTTCTACCTCCAGACGAACGCCAACCTCGTCCGGGAACTCGAATCGGCGCCCGCCGATGCCGAAGCGATGACCTTTCTCCCCGCCCCGACACCACTCGCCATGTGGGCCCGGCGTCAGGCCCACGAGATCTCGATCCACCGCTACGACGCCCAGGACGCAGCCGGGACTCCGTCGGGGTTCGATCCCGCACTGGCCTCCGACGGGATCGACGAGCTGCTCGCCGCCTTCGCTCCCCGCGCCCAGACCTTCCCGGTCGAGGCCCCCAGGACGATGGCCGTCGAGGCGACCGACACCGGCGATCGCTGGCACATGACGCTGAGCCCGGAGGGCATCGCCACCCGCCGCGGCGACGGACCCGCAGACGTGACCCTCAGCGGCCGGGCCTCCGACCTCTACCTGGCGGTGTGGAACCGCGGGGACGACTCCGCCATCGAGGTAGCCGGCGATCAGGACCTCCTCGAGACCTGGCACGAGAACCACCGGATCCGCTGGTCGTAACCAGCCGAACAACCCCCAATCCACGTCCCGTGGACGCCGACCGCGCCGACCAACCCAACGACAGACGAAGCCGACGCACGAACCACAAGGAGCCAACGAGATGAAGAGCAACGTCAACGACCTCCCCACCGCCCACGAGTCCCTCGGAGAGATGATCCGCGGACAGGAACACGGCGGGATGACCAGCGCCTACATGCAGTACCCGGCCGGTCTCGACCTCCGCCCCCTGCTTGAAGGCCTTGAGGGAGACCACTGCCAGTGCCCGCACTGGGGGTTCGTCATCGAGGGCAGTATCCGCGTCTACTACCAGGACGGCACCGAAGAGCTCGTGAGCGCCGGCGAGATCTACTACTGGCCCCCCGGTCACACCGTCGTGGTCGAGGAAGCGATCCGGATGGTCGAGTTCAGCCCCCACGACCAGATGTCCCAGGTCCTTGCCCACGTCGTCGGGAAGATGCAGTAGGAGGAGCACCATGATCAGCCGGATCTGGCACGGGTGGACGACCGTGGAGAACGCCGATGCCTACGAGCGAATCGTCTCTACCGAAGTCCTCCCCGGGATCGCAGCACGACAGATACCGGGCTTCCGGGGGGCTCACCTCCTCCGCCGTCCGCTGGGTGACGAGGTGGAGTTCGCCACGATCATCTGGTTCGACTCGATCGACAACGTTCGTGACTTCATGGGAGAGGACTACGCCGTCGCCCATGTGCCGCCGCGGGCGCAAGCCGTCCTCGCCAGATACGAGGAGCGAGCCCAGCACTACGACGTGCTGCTCACACCAAGCGACTAGAGCACGCTTGGCACAAGAACCAACGAATCAGATGGTTGGTTGTCACTCCTCCTGACGTCCTCTGGAC
>JBFELO010000220.1:0-5914 GCA_041552055.1 Candidatus Sulfomarinibacteraceae bacterium
CCGCTCTGGTGGTCACGGTGATGGCGCGGCGGCGAGACATGCCGACTCGGGTGGTCGCGTCCTCCAGTGTCGTCTCTCTCGCCACTGTGGCGCTCGGGGCCTGGGCATGGGTCTGGCAAGTGCTCCCAGTGTGACCGCAGCGCACGAGCATTGGACAAATACCGAAGGCCCCTGCTGCACTGCAGGGGCTTTCAAATACCGACAAACACCGAGCTCTCATCCATCGACGGGCGCCTGACACAACAACAGGGCCGCAGACCGAAGCGGACGGCAGACTCCCCTGTTCACGCAGGGGATTCTGCGGGTGGGCACTAATGGGATCGAACCAGTGACCGGTCATCACGCTGCTGGCGGCGAGCAATGCGCTCCAGAACGTCGCAGCCGTTCAGCCGCGCAATGTCATCTCTTGTTCTTCGCGAAGATCGACCACGGTGGTCGGCTCTTCCCATGCGCCTTCAACGTGGATCTCCGGGAGCCACTCGAGCCATCTCGGGAAGTACCAGTTTCGGTCACCGAGGAGTTCCATCGTCGATGGAACCAAGACCGTACGAACCACTGTTGCATCGAGGATGACGGCCACGCCGAGCCCGAACCCCATCTGTTGGAACATCACGAGATCACCGGCGGCGAAGCCGGCGAACACGGCCACCATGATCAAGGCGGCACCGGTGATGATCGACCCGGTCACCGAGAGACCGAACGCCACTGAACCAGAGTTGTCTCTCGTCTTGTCGTAGCGCTCCTTGATGCGGCTGAGGAGAAACACGTGGTAATCCATGCTCAGTCCGAACAACACTGCGAAGAGGAACAGGGGAACCCATGACTCGATCACATCGGTCTGCTGGAAGCCGAACAAGTCCGCCCCGACGCCGCGCTGGAACACGAGAACAAGCAACCCGTAGGCGGCACCGACCGAGAGCAGGTTCATCACGATCGCTTTCAACGGAACGACGATGGAACGGAACGCCAGCAGCAACAGCATGAAGCTGAGACCCAGCACCACACCGAAGATCAGAGGTGTTCTACTCGTGATCACATTCACGTAGTCGGTCATGAACGCGGCATCACCACCTACGAGCACCTCGGCTTCAACGCCTTCGAACGCCGCCGGGATCTGCTCGGCGCGCAACCGATCGATCGCGGCCCGCCCGTCGGATGTCGACGGGTCCACCAGGGTCGTCGCCTCCAACAGGAGCAACTCGCCGCCGGGTACGGGCGTCGCCTGAACGGAACCGTAGGCGTCGTCTGCCTCGAGCGTCGCCGTCAGGCGTCCGATGGCACCGGCAACGTCCGAAGTGGACACGTCATCGGCGGTGACCACGATCGGCGTGGTCAGCACGCCACCCATGAACTCCCGGTTCAGCGTCTCGAAACCCACCCGAACGCCGGAGTCCTCAGGGAGCGACGCGATGGAGTTGCTGCCGATCTCGATGGTCAGGTATGGGGAGGCAGCCGCAAGCAGGAGACCTGCCGCCAGTACCACGCTCACGACGGGACGGGCCGTGACGATCCGGGTGATCCGCGTCCAGAACCGGTGGGAGGTATCGGTGCTGCGGTGCGTGAAGGGGACGCGCAGCAGGTTCACCCGATCTCCGAGAAGCCCGAGCAGAGCCGGGAGAGCTGTCAACGCGATCAGCATGGTGGCGATCACGGCGAGGATTGCACCGATCCCGAGGCTACGCATCACGGTGTCCGGCATGATCAACAGCCCGAGCAGCGCGATCACCACCGTGAAACCGGAGAAGGCGACCGCCCTGGTCGCGGTGTCGCCTGTGACGGCAACCGCCTCTTGCACTGAACGGCCAGCGAGACGCTCCTCGCGGAACCGCTGGATGACGAACAGCGAGTAGTCGATCCCGACTGCGAGACCGATCATCGTGATCATGTTCACCACGAAGAAGCTGAGGTCGGTGACCTGTCCAACGAGGGTGGTCAGCCCGAGGGCGAGAACGATGGCCAGCATCGCCATCCCCATGGGAATCAGCGCAGCCACGACGGCCCCGAATACCACGACGAGCACGAGCAAAGCGATCGGAATCCCGATGACCTCTCCACGTTGCAGCGTCTGTTCTGCGAGCTCGTTGAACTCGATGTTGATGCTGCCAGTTCCTACCGCCACGACTCTCACGTCTTCGGCCAGATCAGCGTCGGCCACCACTTCGACCAGGTGTTCGGCACGTTCGGAGGCCTCGTTCCACTGGTCGGTATCGAGCGTGGCTTGAATCAGGGCGATCGTCCCATCCCCAGACACCAGCCCAGGCACGCCGTCGGTCGGAGCGACCACGGCGACCACATGGTCGGTGCTGCGCAGGTCGTTTGCCAGGTCACCGACGAACGCGGCGAAATCGGGATCCTCCAACGTGGCACCATTCTCGCTGATGGCGAGAACGAACTCCTTCATCGACGTGTCGGCGCCGGCGGCGGTTCTCGCCTCGTCGATCAGCGCTTGCGCGCGTTCCGCCTCTGTCTCGACCAGCAGGTCTTGTTCTTGTGTGAGAGCGTCACCGAGATTCGTCAACGCGAACCCGGCGCCTGCGATCACAGCCAACCAGACCAGCAATGTCGTCCAAGGTCGCCGTGCAGCAAGCGCCGCCAGCCTTCCCGTCAGACCGAGCCTGTTCATCTGACCCTCCCTTTGGGCGGTCCTGCCCTCACTCCGCCGCATCATCGTCAGAGTCGATGGACTCACGGGGCAGAGTCGAAAGACCTATCGACCTCGCCGAGCGCTCTGCAGGAACGCTCCTGGCAGCGACGACTTCGCATGTGATTACGGCAACGCGTAGGCCTTCCAAAACGCCATGGGCGCACCAACAAGCACCTTCCCGTAGGACCTCTGGGAGAACCGATGGAACACCTGAGAGGTAGGTTCTCGATTAGCCACTCGGTACGGCCGAGGAACCTCATGCAGACACCAGAACCAGCCATCGCAGACGAGGTCCGGTCCTTTGTCCTCGTTCGAAACCTCGGGATCCGACTGGGCCTGAATCCCGATCACCGAGGAAGATCTCTTCATCGGTCCAACGTCCTCCTCGAAAACGACGGAGGGATCAACCGAGGCGGGACATCAGCCGGCGAGCGATGACCTTGGTCGCCAAGACCTCCTCCGCTCCCTCGAAGATCGACAACACCCTGGCATCGACGAAGTAGCGAGAGACGGGGTACTCCTCGGCGTACCCGTAGCCACCATGGAGCTGCATGGCGTCCCGAGTGACCGACTCTGCGGACCGGCACGTCGAGGCCTTGACCATCGCCGCAGTCAGGTCACCGCCCTCTTCGTCGAGCTGTTCGGCCGCGGCGAGGCAGGTGAGGCGACCCGCCGCGATCTTCCCCGCCATCCCGGCGAGCCGTGCCCGACTGATACCGAACTCGACGAGCCGGTGCCCGAACGCCCGCCGGTTCGACGCATGCTCCAACGCGGCGTCGAAGGCGGCACGCATGAGGCCTACCGCCCGCGCTGCCGTCTGCACGCGGCCAGTGGCGAACGCCTCCATCTGAAGTCGGAACCCCTGACCGATGCCATCCTCCCCTCCGACGAGGGCGTTGCCGGGTACGGACCACCCGTCGAAGGTGACTTCGAAGCTGTGCATTCCGCGGTATCCGATGGTTGGGATCGCCCGGCCGGTGATCGAACCGCCACCGGGTTGCTCGGCGATGAACTCGCGCCCCAACGTTCGCTCCTTCTCCACCACGAACAGCGAGAGGCCGCGATGGCCCGGACCGGGGGAGGTTCGTGCCAGGACCAAGAGCAGGTCGGCCCTCCCGCCAAACGTGCACCAGGTCTTGGCGCCGTCGAGGATCCACCTGTCGCCGTCAGGGCGTGCGCGTGTGCCGATCGCGGCCACGTCTGAGCCGGTATCGGGTTCGGTGACAGCGACGGCGACGAGCTTTCGGCCGGACGCGATCGCAGGCAACCACCGCTCCCGTTGCTCGTCTGTCCCACCGGCCAGCAGCGCTGTGGCCATGATCTCGGGCCGCGTCACGAGCGAGCCACCCGCGCTCAGCGAGACGCGACTCAGCTCCTCGGTTGCGATCACCATGGGGCGACGGTCCGGCTCGCCAGGTTCGAGCGACCCGCCGTACCGGACCGGAATCGAGAGCCCGAACGCGCCGATGTCCGCAAGGCCGTTCACGATCGAGTCGGGGATGTCGGCGTCGTTTCGGTGGATCGCGTCTGCGTGCGGCGCGATGACTTCGGCCGCGAACCGGCGGAACTCCCGTGCGGCCAACGCGAGATCATCGGGTATCCCGAGCCCGTCGAGCACACCGATCTGCTCCATGGCTTCGGAGGCGGTGGCGGGGTCTCCTGCAGCGGCAAGACGGCGGACGGCCCGGGAGGCATCCACGTGCTCGGCGAGTCCGTGCCGGTCGCCCATGGCCGTCAGCCTGTCTTGGGCAGATCGCGCCGCTCCAGCCGCAGCTATGGTCGCGAGGGCGCCAGGCAGGGTGCCTCCGGCGGCCGCCCGGCCAACCGCCTCGATGGAATGGGCCTCGGCTGCCACGAAGGCGAGCTCGTACAGATCCATCTGGTGTGCGTCCGGGTCTCCGCCCCCGAGCCGCCTGGCCAGGTGGTCGGTGACCGCTTCGAGCTCGGCGGCCGCCTGAGGGATGTCGTCGATGTGCACAGCCCTCCTTGGACAGGGCGAAAGGTACCGAGAGGAAGAACACGATGTCGAGCGAAGGTGTGCTCGCAGGATTACAGGTCATCGAGGTGTCGGCGTTCGTAGCCGCCCCGTTCGCCGGCATGGTCCTCGCGCAACTCGGAGCAGAAGTGATCAGGGTCGATCCCGTCGGAGGCGGAATCGACCACGACCGCTGGCCGGTGACCAGGGACGGCAAGAGCCTCTACTGGGCCGGGCTCAACAAGGGGAAGCGCTCGATGGCGGTCGACGTTCGGTCGGACGAGGGACGCGATCTCGTTCGCCGCTTGGTGACCGCGCCGGGCGAGAATCGCGGGATCCTCGTGACGAACCTCGCACCGAGGTGGCTCGACTACGAATCACTGCGTGAGCTACGCCCCGACCTGATCATGGTGTCGCTCAGCGGAAATCCCGACGGCTCCACCGCCGTCGACTACACGGTGAACGCCGCGACCGGCTACCCCGACGTCACGGGTGGCGACGGCCCGGTCAATCACGTCCTACCGGCATGGGACCTACTCGCCGGGTCCATGGTCGCAACCGCTGTTCTCGCCGCGGAGCGCCGCCGACGATCGACAGGAACCGGCGAACTGGTCAGGGTGTCCCTTGCGGACATCGCGTTCACATCCGTCGGCCACCTCGGGCACGTCGCCGAGGTGTTTGTCAACGACGTGGATCGCGAGCCGTATGGAAACTACCTGTATGGAGCGTTCGGGAAGGACTTCGAGAGCTCTGACGGCAAACGCGTCATGGTGGTTGCGCTCTCCCCGCGCCAGTGGTCGGCCCTGGTGCGTGCAACCGGCTCCGGTCCCGGCCTCGCCGAGGTGGCAGCGACCGGTGGATGGGACTTCACCACCGACGGCGATCGGTTCAGGGCCAGGGAGGAGATCGCGGCGGTGCTCGCACCCTGGTTCGCGTCCCGGAGCCTCCACGACATCGCGATCGCGCTCGACGACGCCGGTGTGCTCTGGGGTCCCTACCGGACATTCCGGGGACTCGTGGAAGACGACGAGAGAGTCGACCCGGACGTGAACCCGATCTGGCGGATGCTCGACCAGCCCGGGATCGGCGGCTATCCGGCTCCGGGCTCACCCCTCCGCTTCTCCGAGGCGGAGAACCTGGCTCCGCGCCCGAGCCCCGAACTGGGGGTCGACACTGCAGCGATCCTCACAGAGGTCCTCGGCCTCGATGCAGCCGAGATCGAGCGGCTTCGAGACAACGGGGTGTGGTGATGCCTCGGCTCCGGGACCGGATCGGCCGGACCGATCAACGCAGCG
>JBFELO010000221.1:0-5912 GCA_041552055.1 Candidatus Sulfomarinibacteraceae bacterium
AAGTGGAAGGGCCCGTGGAACGGGTACGTCTGCTCGGGCACCGTCGTCACCGACTCCGAAGATGGACGCTCGGTGATCATCACGGCCGCCCACTGTGTCTATGACGATGTCAATCAGGCGTTCGCCCGCAACGTGCTGTTCATCCCCCAACAGCAGGACACGACCGGGACCCGAACCGATCTCAACTGCAACAACGATCCGATCGGGTGCTGGGCACCGGCATTCGGTGTGGTCGACCTCGACTGGACCACCCGGACATTCCCCGACAACATCCCCTGGGATTTCGCCTACTACGTGGTCGATGACAGTGGAGCGCATTCGGGAACCGGAACTGGGGGCGCGCTCGACGCCGCGGTGAGCCCACTGGGCATCCAATTCGGCGTCCCGGCGACCGACCCCGGTGCTCGCACCGACGCTATCGGCTACTCGTACAGCCAGGATCCGCTGCTGCGCTACTGCAGCGAAGACCTCGGGATAGAAACCCGCTATAACGATCTGTGGCTCGCGAATTGCGATCTCTCGGGCGGGTCATCGGGCGGTCCATGGCAGCAGGGATCGAATGACGGCGACGGCCCGATCATCTCGGTCAACTCCTGGGGCTACACGAACCAGTCGGGGATGGGCGGCCCTGTCCTCAATCTTGAGGCGTGTGGTCTGTTTGGCCAAGCCAAGCAAGCAGCCAAGTCACTGGGCTCGGAGCCTGACGGCAATGCGGGGCTGATCAGCGACGTCGCCTGCCTTACTACTACTACTACTACTACTACTACTCCTACTCCGTAGCGAGTCACTGCGTGGTGAGGTCCCGGACTCCTCGCCAGATCGCTGTGAGCCGTAGCCGACGCACTTGACGCGTTCAATCACGATCTCTTCGGGAGCGGCGACGCCGCGCGGGGAGGACGCCGTTGCACAACCGGATCGTGCGGTGTCGTCCACGAAGAACCGCCCCTCGACGAAGTGAGCGTCGGTGTCGTGACCTGGGTGGACGTGCCAGTCGGACACCTGGTGCGGCGCGTTCTTGAACCGTCAAATCCAGACCGTCTCGTCGGCGAACGCTTCGCGGCGGGTCACCCCCCGGCGTTGGCGTTGCCGGGCTACGCAGCTCGTCCTTGCGGACCAGGATCGGCTCGTTCATCGCTACTCCAACTTCCAGGTGTGGGTGGCACGCCGTCAGGCGCCGGACAACGCCCGGTGGAGTCGAGCGACGGGCGCCTCACGTCAGCCCGACGCCAGGTCGTCCGCGTCGGTGCAGTGCGCAACTGGTGTCAGGGCGTGCACCGGCTCGCGGTCACCCTGGGTGAGCGCCCGAGCGATGGTGACGCTCCGAAATCAGCCTCCGAGCCCCATACCGATCACGGCGACGACCACGACCCCGGCAAGCAGGTTGCCAGCCGAAACCATCCGGCCTCGCAGCACGCCCATTTGGCCCATCTGATCGGCGCTCGGAGGGCCGTCACCGGAGGAGATCTCGATGACGAGCGCACGCATCGCTGTGACCGTCGGGAGGACACGGCCCAGGGCGATCACAAGGGCGACGATGCCAGCCACCGCCCCGATACTGATGGCGGCGCCGGAGAATCCGGTTGGCATGGAGTCTCCGAAGCGACGGGTCCACAGCCACAGGCCGCTGCCGACTGTGGTCAACGAGGCGGCGGTCATCGTCGCTGCCAGTCGGCCCCTGACCAGGGCCGCCATAAACGGCCCGGCGGCATCGCCCGCCGCCTTGGCTGCCGGAGTGAGGAAGAACGCGGCGTACAGGGCCGCCCCACCCCACAACACCGCGCCAGACACGTGAATCATGTTCAACACCGAATGCACGCCATGCCTCCTTCGTATCTGGGCAGAGGGTACCGACCGCCGATGATCGAACCGGCCAGAACGGCCCAGCTTCTCATGCCGACGACCTTGCATTCAGCATGTCGGACGACTTCTCGGTTCGAGCTATCCCGGTTCGTCACGATCAAGGGGGCAGAGATGCCGTTTCGTCCCCGCCGATCATGTAGCCCCTGCGGCCGTCGCTGTCCCGAACCTCGACGGGTGGAACCCGACCTCCGGACCGCTCCAGGTCAGACGCTTTCACCTGAAAGAAGCTGCGGGTAGCCCGGCCCGGGTGCAGTGCCTGGAGGGAACACTGGATCGGTTCCTCGATCGTTCCTTCCCGAACACGGTGCCTCATCGGTCAAGGTGGCCCAGGGTCTGGGCGACCGACGAAACCGGTCCATCTTCTCGCTTTGGATCACACTCGGCGCCGGTGTCCGTGGCGCATGTTCCACGACTCGGGTGTCGTTTGCCACGTGCACACAGCCGCCGCGTTCGGATAGCGTCGCAGAACCTGGGCATTGCAGGAAGGACTCAGTCCTTCATCGAGCCCATCTCCGCCGCTGGTGTCGTACGCTCCGGTGATGTTCGTCTTCTTGTTCACCGACCTCGAGGCGAGCACCAGACTGTGGGAGCAGCACCCCGAGCGGATGGGGCCGGCGCTGGCCCGTCACGACGAGGTGCTCATCACGGCGGTGATCGACCATGAAGGCAGCATCGTCAAGACCACCGGCGACGGCCTGATGGCCACGTTCGCGGACGTCTCGGATTGCATCGCCGCATGCATTGCCGCCCAGCTGGCACTTGAAGCCACTGACTGGGGGATCGGCGAGCCGCTCCGAGTGCGCATGGGAGTCCACGTCGGCGATGCCGAGCCTCGTGACGGGGACTACTACGGGACCGCCGTGAACCGTGCGGCCCGGATCATGGCGGCGGCCAACGGAGGCCAGGTGCTGGTGTCAGAGCTCGCCGCAGGCCTCGCCCGCCGAGGCGATGACGTGGGCTTCCGAGATCTCGGCTTCCACCGTCTCAAGGACCTCACCGAGCCGGAGCATCTGTTTCAGTTGACCCATCCCGGGATCCCCTCAGAGTTCCAGCCGCTCGCCACACTCGACCGAACCCCAAACAACCTCCCCGTTCTCGTCTCGGCGTTCGTCGGCCGCCAGCCCGAGCTCGGCGCGGTTCGGGCGATGCTGGAGGCTCCACAGAAGCGGCTGGTGACACTGACGGGACCGGGAGGTACCGGCAAGACCCGGCTCGCCCTGCAAGCTGCTGCAGAGGTGATCGAGCGATACCCCGATGGCGTCTACTTCGTGGATCTGTCCGCCGAGCGGGTTCCCGACGCCGCGTTCGAAGCCGTGCTGCGGGAGCTCGGGCTCTCCAGCGCCAAAGAGGGTTCCCCGCTCCAAGTCCTCCAGTCGCAACTACGCGACAAGCACATGCTGTTGGTCCTCGACAACTTCGAGCAAGTGACCGAGGCAGGCGTGGGCGTCGCCCAGCTGCTCCAGTCGTGTCGAGATCTGAATGTGGTCGTGACCAGTCGGGAGGCACTCAGGATCCGAGGCGAGCACGTGTTCGCGGTCCCGAGCTTGTCGCTCGCCGACCCCGGTGACCCGCCGGAGGCGATCGCAGGGTCCGAGGCGATCCAGCTGTTCGTGGAACGGGCGAACACGGTCCGACCCGACTTCTCTTTGACCGCCGACAACGCCGGTGCGATCGCCGAGATCACGGGGCGCCTCGACGGGTTGCCGCTGGCCATCGAGCTCGCAGCCGCCCGCTTGGCGGTCTTCACTCCGAACGAACTCCGCGACCGGCTCAGTCAGAAGACCGACGTCCTGGGCCGTGGCGCCCGGGACCTCCCCGACCGCCAGCAGACGCTGACGCGGACGATCGAGTGGAGCTACGAACTACTCGACACCGACGAGTGTCGAGTGTTCGAGGCGCTGTCGGTGTTCACCACGGCGAGCCTCGATGCGGTCGAAGCGGTCGTCGTCGACGCACATCGCGATGTCGACGTGATCGACGTGGTGGCGTCGCTGGTGTCCAAGAGCCTCGTTCGCCGTATCGACGCCGACGGCTCCACGAGGTTCACGCTGCTACAGACAATCCGGGACTACGCCTCTGTGCGACTGGCGGCCGATCCCGAGACCGAGACCGCCGTGCGCTCCGCCCACGCCCGATTCTTCTGCAGGTACGCAGAAGAGATGTCGGCGTCTCTTGCTGGCCCCGAACGGGACGGAGCGCTCTTGGAGCTGACAGCAGAGATCGGCAACCTCCGGACCGCATGGCGATGGTGGGTCGAGCACGACGACCTCGCCCAACTCTATGTCCTGGTGGACCCGCTCTGGGCGCTCAACGAGACACGGGGCTTGTATCACGCCGCCGTGGAGATGACCGGCGACCTGCTGGCGGTCCTTGCCACGACCGAGCCCTCCCCAGAGCGCGACACCGAGGAGATGACGTTGCGAACGAGCCTCGCCCGGAGCCTCATGGCGGTGCGCGGGTTCGGCCCGGAGGTTGAGGAGGAGTTCAAGCGCGCGCTGGCGCTCTCGTCGCGGGTCGACGCCAGGTCGAGTCGCGCGCAGGTGCTCAGGTCACTCGCCACCTACTACTTGAACATCGGCGACATGGAATCCTGCACAGAGATGGGTCGCCAACTGCTCGACCTCGGCCGCCAGGAGA
Source organism: Candidatus Sulfomarinibacteraceae bacterium (assembly GCA_041552055.1). Taxonomy (GTDB): domain Bacteria; phylum Acidobacteriota; class Thermoanaerobaculia; order Thermoanaerobaculales; family Sulfomarinibacteraceae; genus JBFELO01. The sequence goes on from JBFELO010000221.1 coordinate 4,498, forward strand.
AGAACGACGCAGTGCTCGTCGAGGGTCACGTCGTGTTCGGGACGGGAACGGCCTTCACTGGCGACATGGCGGCAGGCATCCGTCAGCTCGACCTCGCATCCGAGCTGTTCGATCCGGTCGCCCATGGTTCGGGACGTTTCCGGGTCGGACCCAGTCCCGGCGTCGTGGCCCGCATGGCAGCCGCGCTCCTGTTGTGGCAGACGGGGTTGCCCGACCGGGCGGGATCGAGCGCCGACGCCGGCCTCGAATTGGCGCGGCGCCTGGACCACCCGTTCACACTCGCATACGCCCTCTACCACCATGCGTATCTGGATGTGGGACGCGGGCGCTTCGAAAGCGCGGGCCGACGCGCCGGCGAGCTGACCGAGGTCGCCCAGAAGCACCAGTACCCGGTGTGGCGAGCGCTCTCCTGGGTGATCGGCGGCGTCGCCGAGTGTGGGATGGGTCGTGTCGAGCGTGGTCTCGAGTTGATCGAGGCGGGTTCCGACCACTACCGGGACCTGACGACCCCGCCGGTGTTCTGGGCCCCGCTCCTGGCGCTGCTCGGCGTCGGCCATGCCCTGGCAGGACAGCCCTGGCGGGCCCTGGAGTTGGTGGATGAGGCGATCGCAGCGATCGGCGACAACGAGGTCATGTACCCGGACTTTCGAGTGCTCAGAGGCGACATGATCTGCCTGGTTCGCCCGGACGACCTGACGGCCGCAGCCGACGCATATCGATCAGCTCTCCGAGGCGCCCGCACGATCGGAGCACGCATGGTCGAACTCGCCGCCAGCACTCGTCTGACAGAGTTGACGGGCAGGGATGCCGACGATCTGCGCGACCTCTACGAGACGTTCGATGAAGGCGTCGACGACCCGCTGATGGCTCGGGCTCGATCTGCGTTGGGCATGTGAGCTCGCCTCGGCAACCGCGAGAGCGCGGGGAACCGTAGAGTCCGACACACGGCGAGCGATCTCGCCCCTCGAGAGAGATGGCTGGTGCTCGTGCGCATGAGAGAGAACGACGACGTCACCGCGAGCCATGCAGAGCGCTACCGCCTGGTCGAGGAACCGGCGCTTCGTCGTGTGGAGATCCGTGTCTTCGGCTCGGACTATGGGGCGACCAGCTACACCACCGTAGCCCAGGCAGACCGCCTGGCGAGCCTGCTCGAGCTGGCCCCGGGCAAGCTCTTCTTGGATGTCGGGAGTGGCACCGGCTGGCCTGGGATTCACCTCGGAGTCTCGACCGGAGCCCGAGCCGTGCTCACCGACATACCCTGGGAGGGTCTCGAGGTCGCTTCCCGGCGCCTTCTCCGCGACGGCGTCGATGGTCACGTGGTCCTCGCGTCGGGCGACGCACTGCCCTTCGGTGATCAGACGTTCGACGCCGTCACGAGTTCTGACGCTCTCTGTTGACTGCGGGACAAGCTCTCC
>JBFELO010000222.1:0-5687 GCA_041552055.1 Candidatus Sulfomarinibacteraceae bacterium
ATACGGACACGGGACACCCCCGCGCGGGCAGCTCAGTTCGCGCCGCCCCGTATGACGTCGGCCTGGCCTGCCGCCGGCTCGGCGATCGGGCCGTAGGTCTTCTCGTACATCTGGATGTTGTGGGTCAGTGCGCGCAGCAGTTGCTTGGCCTGAAACGGGTTCATGATGACTCGCGACACGACGGGAATGTCGTCGCGTCCGGGCAGCGTGCGCCCGAAATCGAGCAGGACTTCGGCGTAGTTGTGGGCGATGCTGACGAAGTTCGAGTACTGGCCGAGGGCGACCTCGGAACTGACGGTGAGCTTCGGCCCTTTCGATGCGGGTTTGGCGTCACTCATGGTTCCCCCTGGCGGCATGATATCGCGGACGCTTCACACTTCCCGTCTCCGTCTCCGTCTCCGTCTCCGTTCCGTTCCCACGGTATCGCTATCGGTATCGGTATCGGAATCGAAGGGTCGGTCGTCGAACGGGATGGTGATTGTCGATAGCGATACCGAACCCGATACCGATTCCGATCGGTTGTTGCGGGAACGGGAAGGGGAACGGAAACCGCCGAGATGAAGGGACAGGCACCGCCTCGATGTCACACCGAAATGGCTCTACTCTGTGGTAGAGTATGCGCCGTGCGTCGCGTCTCAACTCACCACCGACATTGGAGATGGTGGGTCTTCCTCCCGGGTGGCCTGGTCGGCTGCGCACTGTGCCTCACCTCATCCATTGCCGGGACGGCACCGGCGCCACCAGCGATCGATTCTCTGCACGGAGGCGCAAAGCTAGCCGAGTTGATCGACCGGGTCGTGGAGCGGCAGCGATCGCTGCGATCGCTGCGGGCAGACTTCGTCCAGGTCAAGCACAGTGCGCTGCTGTTGGCGCCGGTCACCTCGACCGGGGAGTTCATCTATCTGGCGCCGGATCGTGTTCGTTGGGACTTTCGCAAGCCCGACTCCATGGTGGTGCTGTTCGCCAGCGACTCCGTGACCACGTATCACCCACGCCAACAGCTGGCCGAACGGGTGCGCGTGTCGCGCCGGGACAGGCGTTTCGTGAGGGCGATGGCCGGCACTCTGCCACTGGACGATATGACTTCCCAGTTTCGAGTCACGTTGCGGGACGAAGGGGCGCCTGCCCCCTACTGTCTGCGACTCGAGCCGAACAAGGGCTCGATGATCAGGAAGTTGGATTCCCTGGTCGTCGAAATCGATCGGGAGCTGATGTTGCCGGTCGTCGTGGAGTACAACGAGAGAGACGGTGACAGCACCCGCTACGAGTTCCACGGCCTCGAGCTCGACCCGCAACTCGAGGAGTCGCGGTTCGAGCTCGAACTGAGTGACGGGGTCACGCTCCACACCCTCGACGCCACCTCGGGGCTTGGGTAGCAGCCTCCGAACCACGGTCGTCGGTCAGCCATGTTGCCGTTCACCGTCAGCCACCGGGACGCCTCGACCGCAGCGCGCGCGGCCGAGCTGGAGACTCCTCACGGTGTGGTCCACACCCCGGCCTTCATGCCGGTCGGCACGGCCGGCACGGTCAAGGGGATGGCGTCCTGGGAGCTCGAGCGACTCGGGCCGGAGATGGTCCTCGCCAACACCTACCACCTCGTGCTCCGACCGGGAGCGGAGCGGATCGAGCGCGTCGGAGGGCTGCACAGACTCATGGCGTGGCACGGACCACTGCTCACCGACTCGGGTGGCTACCAGGTCTTTTCGCTCGCCGCGCGGCGCAGGATCGACGACGAAGGCGTGACCTTCCAGTCGCATATTGACGGCAGCTCCAGGCGCCTCACGCCGGAAGGGGTGGTTTCCGGCCAGGCCCGATTCGGGGTCGACGTCGCGATGGTGCTCGACGAGTGCCTGCCCTATCCGGTGGACCGGCCGGACGTGGAGCGGTCCGTGACGCGCACCGTGGACTGGGCGGTGCGAGGCCTCGAGGAGTGCCGCGCGCAGAGTGCGCAGAATTGGCGTGGGGGCCTTTTTGCCATCCAGCAAGGATCGCTCGATACACGCCTGAGGCGGAGATGCACCGAGTTGCTGGCGGGACTGCCGTTCGACGGCTTCGCGATCGGTGGACTGGCCGTGGGGGAGTCGTCCGAGCGGCTGCACGATGGTATCGAGGGCTTTGCCGCGATGCTGCCGGAGGATCGGCCCCGATACCTGATGGGGGTCGGGTATCCCGAGGACATGCTGCACGCCGTCGCGTGCGGTGTTGATCTGTTCGACTGCGTGCTGCCGACGCGGTCGGCGCGCACCGGGAAGGTGTTCACCTCCGGTGGTGAGCTGAACATCAAGAACTCTCGTTTCAGTGACGATCCGGAGCCGCTCGACGCGGAGTGTCCCTGTCCGACCTGCCGCTCGTACAGTCGGGCGGCGTTGCGCCATCTGTTTGTCGCCGGTGAGGTGACATCGGTGGTGCTGTTGACCGTCCACAATCTCAGCTACTTCGTACGCTTGATGCGCGGAGCGCGGGAAGCTATCATGGCGGGCCGTTATCCGCGTTGGCGACGACGGCTGGAAACCGCCCGCAGCGAGGCTGACGGGTGAGGCGAGATCGAGAGGTGATCCATGGAAGGAGCAGCAGGCGGCAGTCCGTTCACCATGCTGATCCCGTTCGTGCTGATATTTGCGGTGTTTTACTTCATCGTCATCATGCCGGCCAAGAAACAGCAACGCCAGAAAGACGCCATGGTGGCCGCCCTCAAGAAGGGTGACCGGGTCATCACGACCGGCGGCATCTACGGCACGGTGGCGGCGGTGGAGGATACCTCGTTGCTGCTCAAGGTGTCGGAAAATGCGAAGATCCGTATTTCCAAGAGCGCGGTCGCCGGCCCGGTTTCGGGCGAAGGGGAGTCGTAGCCGTGGAACGCAAAGTGATGTGGCGGGTCGTGATCATCGTTGCGGTGGTCGGGATGGCGCTGTGGTCTATCTACCCACCCGGCGAGAAGATCAAGTACGGCCTCGACCTGTCGGGCGGCATCCATCTGGTGCTCCAGGTGCAGACCGATGACGCCATCAAGGCCGAGTTGGACGACGCGGCGCTGCGACTCAGGCGGCAGGCCGATGAGCAGGGCATCACGATCGGTGAGGTGACCACCGATGTCGACGGTCGCGGCTTCCAGGTCGTGGTGCCGGGAGAGTTCGACCGTGACGCTCTCCGTGACGTGGCGGACTCCTACCTGCCCGATTACGAGGTCGATGTCGGTGCCAGCCAGTGGTCCTTCAGCTTCGGCGGGAGTGTCGAGCGGATGATTCGCGACATGGCGGTCCGTCAGGCGCTGGAGACGATCCGCAACCGGGTCGATCAGTTCGGGGTCGCGGAGCCGGTCATCCAACGCCAGGGGTTGGAGAGTGAACGCATCCTGATCCAGCTTCCGGGCGTGGATGACCCGGCGCGGGTGAAGGAGATCATCTCGCACACGGCGTTTCTCGAGTGGAAGGAAGTGGTCGCGGGCCCGGCGCCGAGCCGCGAGAGCCTGCTCGCCACGTTCGGAGGTACCGTGCCCTCGGACAGCGAGGTGGTCCCCGGCGACCGCACCGGCCCGGACGGCACGGTGGTCGGCCGCGATTACTATCTTTTGCGCAAGGCGGCGATCGTATCCGGTCGCGAGCTGAGGAACGCGCGGCGCGGCCAGGGCCAGTTTGGCGAGCCGGTGGTGAACTTCTACCTGGTGCCGGCGGCAGGCGAAAAGTTCGCCGACTTCACAGCCGCACACGTTGGCGATCCGGCAGCCATCGTGCTCGACAAGAGGGTGATTTCGGCTCCGGTGATCCGGTCACGGATCCGCGACGAGGGCTACATCGAGGGGAACTTCAGCCTCGAGGAGGCGGACGACATGGCCCTCAAGCTGCGCGCCGGCGCCTTGCCCGCCTCGATCACCTACCTCGAGGAGCGCACGGTGGGACCGTCACTGGGTCGCGACTCGGTAGTGCGCGGGGTACGGGCGATGGTCGCCGGTCTGATTACGGTCATGCTGTTCATGGTTGTCTACTACCGGCTGTCCGGCCTCAACGCCGACCTCGCTTTGGTTTTGAACATCATCATCCTGATGGGAGCCATGGCCTACTTCGGGGCGACCTTGACCCTGCCCGGCATCGCGGGTGTCATTCTCACGGTGGGCATGGCGGTGGACGCCAACGTCCTGATCTTCGAGCGCATCCGAGAGGAGCTCAAGGTCGGCAAGACCCCGAGGTCGGCGGTCGACACTGGATTTTCGCGTGCGTTCGGCACAATCTTGGACGCCAACCTGACGACCCTGATCGCGGCGCTGTTCCTGTTTCAGTTCGGGACGGGCCCGATCAAGGGGTTCGCGGTGACTCTGTCGATCGGCATCCTCGCCAGCGTATTCACCGCCGTCTTCGTGTCGCGAACCATCTACATGCTCATCCTCTCCGGCGGCGAGCGGGTCCAGACGTTGAGCGTGTAACGGAGGCGAGATGCGCATTATCGGCGACACACATATCCCGTTTCTCAGCTACCGCAAGACCGCGATCGGCATCTCGATGCTGGTCGTCGTCGCAGGGCTGCTCTATCAGTTGCTCGGGCCGGGTCTCAATTTGGGGATCGACTTCTTGGGTGGCACCCAGGTCACCGTCAAGTTCCGCGAGCAGCCGGACCTCGGAGAGCTGCGCGACGCCCTGGCCCAACTGGAGACCGGAACACCGTTGATCCAGCGGTTCGACGAAGTCGAAAAGAACGAGATCATGATCCGGGTGCAGAACCCGGAGGGCCAGGAGGGCGATTTCACGCAGCCGATCATCGATCTCCTGCACCAGGAGTCCAGCGGCGACCTGCAGGGGCGTTACGACCTGAACGCCCAGGGCTCGCAGGAGCTCGTCCAGGAGTTGGCTGCGTTGGACCCTGACGCGATCGGCGGCGACGAGGAGGCCCGTGCCATCCACTATGGTCCGGCCGCGGACGCGGTGCTCGCCTATCGAAAGACAAACGGTATCTTCACCTCGGTGGATGATCTCGACGACGTCGAGGGCTTGTCCGAGCCGGTCGTGGAAGCGCTCAAACGCGAAACCGCGGTCGGTGCTTTTGCTCTGCTCGGCGCCGAGAGCGTCGGCCCGGCCGTAGGTCGCGATCTCCAGGAGAAGGCCCGATTGGCGGTGGTGTTTTCGATCATCGGCATGCTCGTGTACATCTGGGTCCGTTTCCAGCTGCCGTACGGCGTCGGAGCTGTCGCGGCGCTGATCCACGACGTGCTGATCACACTCTCCGCGCTCGCCGTGACCCACCGCGAGATCAACCTGCCCACCATCGCGGCCCTGCTGACGTTGGTCGGCTACTCGGTGAACGACACGGTGGTGGTGTTCGACCGCGTGCGCGAGAATCTGCGGTTGCACCGTGGCGAGGATCTCGAGCAGCTGATGAACACCTCCATCAACCAGACTCTGTCCCGGACCATCATCACCTCCGGTACCACGCTGCTGGTGGTGCTCTCGCTGTACCTGTTCGGCGGTGACGTGATCAACACCTTTGCCTTCGTGCTGCTGGTGGGGGTCATCGTCGGAACCTACTCCACGGTGTTCATCGCCTCGCCGGTGGCACTGGGGGTCAGCCGCCTCCTGACCGCACGTCGCGAACGCCGCCGCCGCAAGGGAAGACGGTAGAGCAATTCGCCTCGCGAATTGCTGTGGAGTGGCAAGGCACTGCCAATAGTAGGTGCGATGGGATCTCTCTCCCCGTCGCGC
>JBFELO010000223.1:0-5684 GCA_041552055.1 Candidatus Sulfomarinibacteraceae bacterium
CAATTGACACACCTATAGCTCATCCGCTCGTGCGGGACAATCACTTACTGCCCATCCTCGATCTCATCAAACCACACTCCCGACTGCAAGTGATGTTCTATCGCTCGACGCACAAATGGAATCGTGTTCTCCGGGAGTGCGTCGAGCGGGCACCATCGCGCTTCATCACATTCGACCCGTGGATACGGCTCACCGCTCCACCGGCTCGCACTCAGAAAAAAGTCTATGCCCTCGCCTGTGGGAGAGTTGTAATGGGTCACGCCAATAACCTGTAAGTCGGCTTGATCGATTTCTACGCCGATCTCTTCCCAACACTCGCGGATGGCGGCCTGTTTGACGGTCTCACCTCCCTCAAGATGTCCTCCAACCGGGCCTCCATCTGCGGCCTGTCCAGGCCCATCAAAGCCCCGTACAGGATGGCGTTGTCGCGGCCCGAGAACTCCGGGTGAAACGCTGCTCCCAGCTCGAGGATCGCGGCCACGACCCCCCGCGCGTCAACCTGTCCGGCGGTGGGTTTCGTGGTGCCGGCGATCAGCTTGAGGAGCGTTGTCTTGCCAGCCCCGTTCTCGCCGATCACACCGAGTGCGCTGCCCGCAGCGACCGAGAAGCTGACGTCGTCCAGCGCCTGGAAGTCCAGGTGGCGGCTCGGGCGGCCGAACACCCTTCGAAGCCGATCCGTCGGCGAGGCGTACACCCGGTACCACTTGTGCACGCCGGCCACCGTGACTGCATCCTGCTGGGGCTCCAAATCCATGACAGGCAACACGATACCATGCATCATGCCCGACGAGGAGCCGAGCGCGATGATTCAAACCCTGCCCATGCACAAGACCGAGGTTCCCTCCTTTCCAGTTCCCGTTCCAGTTCCCGTTCCCGGGCGCCACGATCACGATCCCTGCGGTAGCTTCGTTGTGTGAACCAGAACGACTGATCGCCCGTGACGTCCTGGTACGTCGGGAACGGGGGACGACGCCAGAATGCCCCTCTCGGCTGACCACGAGAGGCGTCAAGCCGTCTACCAGGTCTCGACCCCTGCGCACGGCTGGCACGGGAGTTGCTTTATAATCCCTGGCCGAGCGCCGGGACATCCGGCGCCGCACAAGGAGATCAGTATGAAGGTTCGAGTTTTAATGCTTGGCGCCGGAATGTTGCTCGGCTCTCAGGTCGCGGTCGCGGCCGACGCCCCGACCCCCGCAGCGGTGGTCGAACAGATGCTCGAGTCGGCCGGCGGCAGCGACGCGTTCACTCGACTCGGGGTTCTCGAATTCGCCATCGATCAGGAGGAGACGCTGTCCGACGGAGAACGCATCTCGACACACTTCGTCGCCTACACGATCGGCTCGGACCTCGACACCGCCCGCATCGCTCTGAGTGACTCGGTGGTGGTCGCGAGCCACGACGGCAAGGGTTGGGCCGCCTCAGACGGCGAGCTGGACACGCGCCCCCAGACACCCCGCATGGCGGTCGGGACAATCCATCAGAAGCTCTTCCCGCTGTTGTTGCCGTTCAGCATCGCGATGGGAGGCGTGCACGTCAACAAGGTCGTCCCGTCCACGTTCGAGGACCAACCGGTTTGGCTGTTGACCGTCGTGTTCGATCGTAATTTCTTCGTCTCACCGTCGATGAACACGGAGTGGTTGCTGACGGTTCGGCGTAGCGATCACACGGTGGTGGCGGCCGAATTCCTGCCCCCTGTCGAATTTCGCAAGGTCACCACCGAGGGGGTCCGTTACCGATACCTCCAGCACGCGACGATCGACGGGGTCAGGCTGCCGACCCAGGTACTGCTCGACGGGATCGACTTCGACCGTGTCGAGAACGGGCACGTCCGTGTCACCAAGATCAAACCATCGGTGCGCGGCCCGTTCGAAGCGGAGCTCTTCGTCGATCCGAGGCGGCTCGAGTTGCTCGAGGGAGGAACCCCGGGAGTCGAGTAGCCGCTTCCCGTCTCCGTATCCGTGCCAGAAAGCACCGCGTACCGGATACGGAGACGGAGACGGGCACTCCCCCAGGGTTCAGTAAACAGGCGGGGGAACAAGAAAAAGGGAGGCGGAACCCGCCCCCCTGTTGTCGCGAGAAGCGCCGTTCGCTAGTTCACGCCGATCCCGAGGACCGCCGGAATCAACACCGGGTCCTGGGTGCGATTGTCGACCTCGGAGGCGTACACCGCGACCGGTCCGCCGCTCTCCACCCGGAACTCGACCGAGCCTTCGGTGACGATCTCGGTGAGGCCGGTGAGGTTGAACAGGTCGATCTGCTTGAACTCACCCGAGTCGAGCCACACCGTGCGCGCGCCGGCCACCGTACCGTCGGCCTTGTAGATCATGACCTCGACCTTCGCAGCCGCACCGGAGCCGGTGTGGAGCAGGCCGAAGTTGGTGCGGAATCCGTCGGCCTTCGACGAGGTGTGCCGCACACCGGGGATGAAGCCGACCCCTCCTTCGCCGATCAGGTCCGACGACTTGAAGACCTTCAGATTCTGGCCGAAGGTCCCGCCCTCGAGGGCGAGGTTGTAGGTCTTGGCAGCGATCTGAGGCAGCGGTGACCCATCCCTGCTCCTGACTACGACGTAGCCCTTGGTCTCGGTTCCCTCGGGCACGAAGCCGAGCACGTCGACATAGGGAATGGCGCTGCCCGAGTCGATGTCCAGCATCATGTCCGCGGTGTCCTGCGTGTCGTCATCCGGGACGTACGCGAGGTCAGCATGGATCGTTCCGTCATACGGGTTGAGGAAGGTGATGTCGGACTTCCAGAAGGAGTCGTTCTTGCCCGACAGGTGGGCGACGCCCGGGATCCAGATCTCGGTGTCGAGCGTTCGGTACGATCGGTAGAGCACCGGATCACCCGTCACCTCGTCCACGACCGATGCGTTGGCCGACAGGCTGTGGCCGTGTGTATCGACCACCGCTGAGAAGATGGGCACCTCGGCCGTGACGTTGGCCTTTTCCACCGCCTCGACGATCTGGCGCGTGCTGTGGCCGTACACCATCACCGGGATTTCATCGCCCAACGTGTCGCCGAACTTGTCGACCAGGGTGACCGTCGCCCAGACATCGACGTCGCCGAAGTTCGCGATGCCGATGTTGGTCCGGTAGGAGACGTTGTCGACGAGGCCCGTGAGGTACAGGTAGTCGTCGCCGGCAAATCCCACCGGTTCCGCCTCGACCGCCTGGCCGAAGGTGCCCTGCTCGGTCTCGTTGTAGGTGCGCGACATCACGGCCGGAATGCAGCCGTTGCCCTCGTAGTGGAACCGCATCGAGCCCTTGTTGGAGTCGCCCTCGACGCTCGGGAAATAGCTGAGCACGTCATCGACGATCAGCGTCTTGTTGGGGTCGAGCGTGTAGCTCTGCGAGTGGATCACCTCCGAGTTGTTGGTGGCCTCGGGCAGGTAGTCCACGGTCACCTGCACGGGGTCGTCACACGGGTTGAACATCCTCAGGTCGGTCATCCAGAAGGTGTCGTTGAGACCCGGGGTGCGCACCGCGGACGGCACGACGTACTCCTCCACTTCGAGCACCTCGAGCGTGTGAACGCGCGAACGCGTGGCGCGGCAGTTGCCGGCCACCAACTGGACCCTGTAGGTGCCGGGCACGGTGAACACGTGCTCGAACAGCGGCTGGTTGCTGGTCGCCACGGTCTCCTCGCCGCGGCTCACGGTCCAGTTCCACTGGGTGGCCACGTTTTCCTCGCCGGTCCCGGGGTCCTCGGCGCCGGCCTGGGCAACCACGTGCGCCTTGGTCCCGCCGTCAGCCGTGTCCGTGACGACGATGTTGCCGGACCTCCCGGTCGTCGAGGTGTTCTCGGCCACGGCGTAGGACACGGTACCGTTGCCGGTGCCGCTGGCGCCGGCAAGCACGCTCACCCACCCCACCTGGCTGGCCGCCGTCCACGCACAGTCGGCACCGGTGGTGAGGTTGAAGCTGCGTCCGGAGTCCCCGGCCGCCGGGATCGACGCCGACGATGGCGACAGGAAGTACGTACAGGACGTTGGAGGCGGGGGCGTCCCGCCGCACGAGCCGGTGCTCTGGACGGTGATGCTGTGGGTCGCAGAACCGAGCAGAGCGCCGTCCTTGGTCCGCACCGTGACCGCTACCGTATGGGTGCCGGCGGAGGCGTAGGTATGGGTCATCGCCAGGCAGTCGAAGAACGACGAGTCACAGACCTGCGTCGCCGGCTCACCGCCGCAGCCGAGAGCGCCGAAGCTCCACTCGGCCCGCACGTCGGAGGAGTAGCCGGAAATGTTGAAGTGCACCTTTTCACCGATCTCGGGGGATGTCGGGTTCCAGCTGAAGTCGATCGCCAGCGCCTTCTCCTCGGGTGTGACGATCGCCTGGCCCTCCTCCTGGGTCACCGTGTGGACCTTGCCGTCGATGGCGATGTTGGCGTAGCGCTCGTCACCGGAGTTGCCGCTCACCGCGTACTCGACGGTGCCGGAACCCGATCCCGAGCCGTTAGTGATGGTCACCCACTCTTTGTCGCTCGTCGCGGTCCACGCGCAGCCCGGGTCGGTCTGCACCTCGAAGCTGCCCGTGCCACCCTCGGACGGGAAGAGCGCGTCGAGCGGGTCGATCGTGTAGGCGCACACGGCCGGCGCCGCCTGACTCACGGTGTGCGCCGCGACGCCGGCAACACCGATCACGGTGTCGCGGGCCGTGCCGGTATTGGCCTCCACGGTGTAGCTCACCTGCGCCGGGCCGGTCCCCGACGTCGGCGAGGTGATGTTGATCCAGCCGGCGTACCCGGTCACCGACCAGGGACAGTCCGCGCCGGTACTGATGTCGAAGCTGAAAGCGCCGCCCGCGGCCGGGAAGGACGCCGAAGTCGGACTCACCGAGTAGCTGCAGGTGGGTGCGTCGTCCCCGGTGTAGTCGAAGGTGACCACCTGCCCGGCGTGGGCCGGGTCCGGAGTCATCGTGAACTCGGCCGGCGGCGCGACGGTCGCATGGCACTCGGGTGGGCACTCACCCTCGTTCTGGACCCAGATCGTCTTGGTCTTGGAGCCGGCCGCGGTTGTCAACGTGACGTCGTAGAAGCCGGAGTCCGGGTACGACCACTGGACGTCGTTGCAGACGCCAGCCGGGAAGAAGGTGCAGTCGAGGGACGCGCCGGTGCCGTCCTTCGGATCGCAGTTGTCTAAGCCGAAGTCCCAGCGCGTAACCGCGAGCGCCGGGTCGACCTCGAAGGCCACCGTCTCGCCCCGATCCGGCCTCATGTTGGAGACGTCGAAGTTGGTCTCGACAAAGCCACCCTCGATCACGGTGTAGGTGTTGCCGGCGATGGTCAGGTAGCCGGTGCGCGTCCCGGGCCACGGGTTCTCCTTGGCTCGGTACCGCACCGTCGCGGCGCCGATGCCGCCCGCCGGGCTCAGCAGCTCGAGCCAACCGGACTCTGACCGGGCACCCCACGAGTTCCGGCACGTGCCGGAGGACGGGCTCTGGAATATCGCGACAGTGTAGTCGCCACCGGAGAACGGAATCGTCTTGGAGTACTCCCCAAGGGTGTAGGAACAGGTCACCGTCGACGGCGGCGGTGTCGGGGTGGGTGGCGGCGGCGTGGTGCCGTCGCACGAGCCGGTGGACAGCACGTTCACGCTCTTGGAGATCCCTGCCGGGAACGGCGTGCCGCCGACCTCGACCTCGACCAGCGTCACCGTCTTGGTGCCGCTCGTCGACCACTTGTAGCCC
>JBFELO010000224.1:0-5599 GCA_041552055.1 Candidatus Sulfomarinibacteraceae bacterium
CCCAGCATCTCGATCTGGGACGAACCAAAGTCGACGAAGCCTTCGGCCGAGTCCTTGACCAGCTGGATGCCGCGCGTGTTGACGAACACCTCCCACAGGGCGGCCAGACCCATCGACCCGAAGACGTACTTGGCGCCGGTCTGACCGCCCTGGCCGGCCTTCACGATCTCGGCCGCGGCCATGCTCTCGGGAAACGGCAACCCCGCCTCCTCGACCAGGGTGCGGCGCAGGATGATCACGAAGAGCACGCCCAGGACACCGCCGACCAGCATGATGACGGCGCTCTCGACGAGGTGGATCTCGTCCCACACCCCCGCCAGGACAAATGCGGGGATGGTGAAGATCGCACCCGCGACCAGCGCCTCGCCGACGCTCGCCGAGGTCCGGGCGATGTTCTCCTCCAGGATGGTGCCGCGCAACGGACGCAGGGCAGCCATGGCCACCACCGCGGCCGGGAAGGTCGCCGCGACGGTCAGCCCGACCTTCATGCCCAGGTAGGCGTTGGCAGCGCCGAGCACGATTGCCATCACGGCGCCCAGCAGGACCGCCTTGACGGTCAGTTCGGCCATGCTCGTGTCCGCCGGAACGTACGGCTCGAACTTCTTCTCAGCCATGGATCCTCCTGTTGATCGAGACGCTGGATTGTAGCGCGTCCACGGGCGTTCAGTCATGCGCAGCCGGGGCCGGCCGGATCACTCGGACGCGGATCGTCGCCCGAACCACCGCTGTACCGCGCCCCACCGCAGGAGCAGCGGGCCGTAGAATGCGGCCGCTACTCCCGCAGCTTTTGCTCGAGCAGCTGGCCCGCGATTGCCATCAGCTGGGTCTCGTTCAGAATCCCGACCAGGTGACCGTTCTTGACCACCGGCAGGCAGCTCCACCGGTTGCGGCGCATCAGGTCGATCGCATCGACAGTCGGCGTCTCCGGCGTGACCGTCACCGGGTTCCGGTGCATCACGTCGCTGACCGGCAACGGACCATCCAGCTGCTCCGGGTTGTAGGTCCCGACGAGTCGAAGTAACGCCCGCTGCGACACTAGACCCACCAGCCGATGGTCCTCGTTCTCCACCAGCACGTGGCGGATGTTGTTCCACACCATCAGGTGGGCCACCAGGTCGACCGGCTCGTGCTGGTCGACCGTCACCAGGTCGGTGTCCATGCAGTGCTCGACCGTCAGGTAGTTCTGCTTCCAGCCGCCACCCTCCTCGAGTCGTGCGGCCTCCCAGGTATGGACAGGCTCGCCGCTCCGCTGACGGCCGGCGATGGCCGCGGTGAGGGCGCTGAGCCGCTCCGACATCGGCCCCTTGCGCCCCATCGATGCCAGTGACGACAGCTGCCACTGGGCTCCGGTCTTGCCGGACCGCACGCGTTCTTCAACGGTGCCGAGGAAACGATCGGCGTCGTCGGACGAGATGTCCGCGGCCTGCAGGCCGGCGCGGGCCAGTGGGATCAGGGTGTCCAGAATGAGCCGGTCGGCCGGAGCGATGCGCCCACCGTGCCAGGACAGCTGGGCGTGCAGCCCGTGCTGGGCCGCAGCGAAGAAGTTGTTGCGGATGTCGTCAAAGTTGAAGTGCCGAGTCACGTCGCCGTACTCCCCCAGCACCCCGTTCATCAGGCCGTACCAGAATGCTGCGTTCGCGACCTCGTCGCGGATCGACGGGCCGGACGGTAGGATCCGGTTCTCGATTCTCAGATGGGGCTTGCCGTCCGAGATTCCGTAACACACCCGATTCCATCGATAGACGGTGCTGTTGTGCAGCCGTAGCGCCTTCAGGCTCGGCGCCTCGCCCCGCTCGATGTCCTCGAACGGATCGCCGTCGACCTCGGTGGAGAGCAGCGTCCGGAAGCGGGCGATGTCCTCGCGGAAGATCTCGAGTGCCGACGCTTGCACCCAGTGGCGGCCGAAGCTGACGCGCGGTACCTGCTCACGGAGGTGCGGCGTGGAGCGGCGGGTGTCGATCGACTGCTGGAACAGCCCGACCCGGGTTTCCCACCACAACCGTTTGCCGAACAGCAGGGGCGAGTTGGCCGCCGCGGCGAGCACCGGCCCGGTCACCGTCTGGGCAACGTTGTACAGCCGGGCGAACTCGTCCGGTGCGACCTGAAAGTGCACCTGGAAGCTGGTGTTGCTGGCCTCCACCATGATCGAGCCGTGGTGCAGGTGCAGCTCGTCGATCCCCTTGAGGAAGAACTCGTAGTCACCGCCACGGAGCCGGGTCATCGCCTCGTTGAGAGCGAAGTAACGCGGGTTCGGTGTCATGTTGTCGAGCTCGAGGTCGGACTTCTTGAGGGTCGGCAGAATACCGGCCAACACCACGTCACCGTTGCACCTGTGGGCCGCCGAACGGACCTTTTCCAGCAGCTCGTCGAGCTGTCTCTCCATGTCCCCGAGGCAGCCGCCACCGAAGGTCAGGGGATCGAGGTTGAACTCGAGGTTGAAGAGGCCCAGCTCGGTGGTGAAGTGGTCGTCCTCGACGATCTCGAGCACCTTGGTGGCGATCGGGGCCGGCCGCCAGTCCTTGTCGACCAGGAACAGCTCCTGCTCGGCTCCGATGCGCCGCACGCCAGACTCGACCAGCCCGTTGTCGAGCAGGTGCTCCAGCGCCCGCACGTCCTTCAGCAGGTGTTTGAGAAACACCCGGATTTCTTCGCGCTGCGACTGCTCGCGAACGTCCTGCTCTCCCATCGAGGCATCTCCAACCGATTCGTATCGGCCGATGAACTTGCCCTATTCTAACCCGCATCTCTCAACCCGTATTCTCGAGGAGGCTTCTACAAAATTTGATGACATTATTGTCATATTTTTTGATTACAAAACTTGACAACCATATACTCAGATCTTATATTATACGCACAGCCTTTGGCTGCACAAGGGAGGAACCATGAATCAGAAGAACCAATACACGGTGCGCGCGACCGAGGCGCTCCAGGGAGCGTTTGGGACCGCCGCGCAACGCGGAAACCCGGAGACGACGCCTGCCCACCTCCTGCTGGCGTTGCTCCAGCAGGAAGAGGGATTTGCCCCTCGCCTGCTCGCGAAGGTCGGAACGGCGAGCCAGCAGGTCGAGCACGAGCTGATCGACGCGCTCGACCGATTGCCGTCCGCCGACGGCGGCTCCGAGCCGCAGCCGTCGCGGGGGCTGCGCGACGTGCTCGAGCAGGCGCGCAAGCTGGCGCCGCAGTTCCAGGACGAGTACGTGTCGGTCGAGCACCTGCTGCTCGCGATCGCGGGCGTTCCCGGAGGAACCGCTCACGACATCCTGTCCACCCACGGCCTCGACAAGGATACGCTGCTGCGTGCCATCCAGGAAGTCCGGGGATCTCACCGTGTGACCGACGACAACCCCGAAGCCAAGTACGAGGCACTCAAGAACTACGGCCGCGACCTCACCGAGTTCGCCGCAGCCGGCAAGCTCGACCCGGTGATCGGTCGCGACGACGAGATTCGGCGCGTGATGCAGGTCCTGACCCGACGAACCAAGAACAACCCGGTGCTGATCGGCGAACCGGGTGTCGGGAAGACCGCCATCGCCGAGGGTCTCGCCCAGCGGATCGCCGACGGCGATGTCCCCGAGATTCTCAAACGGCGTCGGATCGTCGCTTTGGACATGGGCGCCCTGATCGCGGGCACCAAGTACCGCGGCGAGTTCGAGGATCGGCTCAAGGCCGTGCTCAAGGAGGTCGTCGATTCCGACGGCGAGATCATCCTGTTCATCGACGAGCTGCACACCCTGGTGGGAGCCGGCGCCGCCGAGGGTGCGATGGATGCCGCCAACCTGCTCAAGCCCGCGCTGGCGCGGGGCGACCTGCGCTGCATCGGCGCCACCACCCTGACCGAGTACCGAAAGTACGTGGAGAAGGACGCCGCCCTGGAGCGGAGGTTCCAGCCGGTGACCGTCGGCGAGCCCTCCACCGAGGAGACGATTGCAATCCTCCGCGGGCTCAAAGAAAAGTACGAGGTTCATCACGGCGTGCGCATCACCGACGCCGCGCTCGTCGCGGCCGCCACACTGTCGCAACGCTACATCACCGATCGATTTCTGCCCGACAAGGCGATCGACCTGATGGACGAGGCGGCGTCGCGGCTGCGCATAGAGATCGACTCGCTGCCGACCGAGATCGACCAGCTCGAGCGACGCAAGCTCCAGCTCGAGATCGAGAAACGAGCCCTCGCCAAGGAGAAAGACAAGGCCTCAAAAGAGCGCCTCGCCTCGATCGACGCGGAGCTCGGCGAACTCGGCGAGCGCGTCGACGGCATGAAGGCACACTGGCAGCGGGAAAAGGAGCTGATCTCTCGGCTCCAGGAGCTCAAGGAGCGCATCGAGGAGACGCGCGAGGCCGCCGACCGCGCTCAGCGGGACGGCGATCTCGAGCGGGCGGCACAGCTCCGCTACGGCGAGCTGCCGCAGCTCAACCAGCGGCTCGAGGATGCCACCAACGCGCTCAAGCAACATCAGGATGTTCACGGCACGATCCTGTCCGAGGAGGTCGGCGAGGAGGACATCGCTCGCTCGGTGTCGCGCTGGACCGGAATCCCCGTGACCCGGCTCATGGAGGGGGAGAAATCCAAGTTGCTCCACATGGAGGATCGCATTCGGGAGCGCGTCGTGGGTCAAGACGAGGCGGTCGAGGTGGTGGCGGCGGCTGTCCGCCGCGCCCGCGCCGGGCTCAAGGACCCCAACCGACCGATCGGATCGTTCCTGTTCCTCGGCCCTACCGGGGTCGGCAAGACCGAGCTCGCGCGAGCTCTCGCCGAGTTCCTGTTCGACAACGAGCGTGCGATGGTCCGAATCGACATGTCCGAGTACATGGAGAAGCATTCTGTGGCGCGTATGATCGGCGCCCCACCGGGCTACGTCGGTCACGACGAGGGCGGCCAGCTGACCGAGGCAGTACGGCGACGTCCGTACTCAGTGCTGCTGCTCGACGAGATCGAGAAGGCCCACTCCGACGTGTTCAACGTGCTGCTGCAGCTGCTCGACGACGGCCGGCTCACCGACGGCAAGGGTCGGACGGTGGACTTCCGTAACACGGTGGTGATCATGACCTCCAACATCGGCTCTCACGTCATCCAGGACCTGCCCGAGTCGGAGCGGGAACGGATGGTCGGCTTGGTGCACGAGCAGCTCAAACAGCACTTTCGGCCGGAGTTTCTCAACCGGGTGGACGATGTCTTGATCTTCCACCGCCTGTCGGAGGAGCACATGGCCGAAATCGTTCACATCCAGCTGGCACGGCTCAACGAGCTGCTCGCCCAGCAGGGCCTGGAACTCGAGACCTCCGACGCTGGCGTGGACCGGCTCGCGCGAGAGGGTTTCGACCCCGACTTCGGCGCCCGGCCGCTCAAGCGCGCCATCCAGCGGCTGGTCCAGGATCCCCTGGCCAACATGGTGCTCGCCGGCGAGCTCGGCGAGAGCCAACGAGTCCTGCTCGACGTCGAGAACGGCGAGCTGGTGCTGCGACGTCTCGATCACGAGGTCGTGACCGATGAGGTCGCGACGGAGAGCACCAACTGAGGTACACCTCCTTCTTTCCACCATCCATCGCCCCCGGGGCGCTCCCCGGGGGCATTTTGCCGTCCGTTCCTCTGGTGGCCTGA
>JBFELO010000225.1:0-5589 GCA_041552055.1 Candidatus Sulfomarinibacteraceae bacterium
CAGCGCGTACCTGGGGGACATGCCGCCCGGCGCCACCTCCGCCAGCTCGAACTCCCCCTCCTCGGTGATCACCACGCCACCGAGGTCGCCTGTCTCCGGGTCCAGCCACACCATGATCCGCGCGTCCGGGTCGTCCAGAGACTCTCCCAGGAAGTAGCGCCGCGTCGACCGCACCACCTCGACCTCGCCTGTGCCGGTGATCGCCACGATGCGAGCCCCAGGTGCGTAGACCTCGATGCGCGACAGCGCGACCGGACCCAGCCGTTCCGGCCCCACCGGCCACTCCGGTGCCACGACCACCGCGCCGGGCTCGGCCCGCGCAAGCTCGCCGACGACCAGGGGGTTCGCCACGAATCCATGACTCCGGTCGTCTACGGCCACGGTCCGGGCAGCAGCATCTTCAGGGACGTCGGCGGCCGGATGCGGGCCCCCGGAACCGGGGGGGGTCCACGCAGCCAACGCCGCCGCGAGCAAGATATGTACGCGTGGAGGACAACCCATCGCAGATACCTGCACAATAAGTGTATCGCTCCCCACACGCCCCCCGTGGTGGTGCAGATCACTTCGTGACGGGGGTTGCGCGGTCCCACCGAGTGCGAGGCGGCACCTCGATGATGCCTTGTTCGTCTTCGCCGCGGTGTGGCACGTTCGGGAGAATCAGGTTATATTGACATTCAGAATCAAAACGAATGAAGACCCGGGAGGAGGAGTCCCCATGTCCAGCCGTCCTCAGCGTCCCATCGTTTTCCTCGCGGTTGTCGTGATGGTCGGTGTCGCGGTCCCCCTGCTCGCGCAGGCCGACCCACCCGGCAGCCCGGACAACCCGAGACGCGTCGAGCACGATCGCACGGGGAAGCTGACGTTCGTCGGCATCGATGCGCATCTCGGCGACTTCCCGGGCGTCGCACAGGACGTGCTCACCAACATCACCCCCGAGGTAGGTCTCGAGGCGATCACTGCGTACGCGGCTGAGTTCGGCCTGACCGACCCCAACCGGGAACTCGAGTTCGTCGGAATCCGGGGTGGGAGTCGGGGTCGTCCGAGCGCCCTCCATTACCAGCAGGTACACGAAGGCATACCGGTTGTCGGCGGTGAGCTTGTGGTGAGCTACGACGCGGCCGGCCGACTCGCCGCCATCACCGGCGAGATCTCGCCGATGGTGTCTGTGTCGACAGCACCGGGGATCTCCCAGATAGAAGCGGTCGAGCTGGCAACGGCGTATGTGGCCAGGGCGACCGGGATTCCGTCGCAGAGACTCGTGGCGTCGCCTGCCGAGCTCTGGATCCACGACTCCCGCCTGCTCGGTCCGTCCGAGCGACCCGTCGAGCTCGTGTGGCGGATGGAGGTCGAGTCGACCGGTCTGGAGCCGGTGCGGTTTCTCGTCCTGGTGAACGCCGAGTGGGGCGGCGTGGGCGTGGCCTTCAACCAGATCGACACGTCGTGGACGGGCCGTGTGGAATCGGCGAGCGAGAAATCGTTCGCCGGATCGGTCGGGCGACCTGCATCGACCGCAGACAGCACCTTCGAGTCGCTCTTTCCGACCCCAAACATGTTCACGTACGATTCCCACCACTCCGATGCCCGCCAGGGCGGTGTGGATTCAGACACCGGTGCCATCTCGAGCACGCTAACCTGCAGCATTCCACCGGGAACTGATCCCCCGGCGCTCACCGGCGTCAACTCGTGCGACGGCACCGGCACCGCTAGTGCGGCCAACGCGGCCCATTTCTTTGCCTACGACACCTTCGCGTATTTTGACGCCAACCACGGCCGAAACAGCATCGACAACGCGGGAATGGCTTTGATCTCTAATGTCGATTACACGCCCATCCCGCCGTACCCCAACCCGGGCTCCTACTTCAACGCGTTCTGGGACGGGACCCAGATGACCTACGGCAACGCCGGGTTCTGGACCGCCGACGACGTCGTGGGTCACGAGCTCACCCACGGTGTCACGGGTTTTTCGTCCAGCCTGTTCTACTACTACGAGTCGGGCGCGATCAACGAGGCCATGTCCGACGTCTTCGGCGAGTTCGTCGATCTCGCCAACGGCATCGACAGCTTTGGCAGCGCCGAAGCGCCAGGAGACAGGTGGCTCGTCGGGGAGGACCTCACCATCGGTGCGATCCGAGACATGTCCAACCCACCGGCCTTCAGCGACCCGGACCGGATGCAGAGCCCGTTGTACTACGCGCCTGGAGGCGTGTGGTACGGAGTCAACGGTGACAACGGCGGCGTCCACATCAACAGCGGGGTTGCCAACAAGGCAGCATACCTGCTGGTCGACGGCGACACGTTTAACTCGCAGACGGTCACCCCGATCGGCATGGCCAAGACGTCGGCGATTTTCTACGAGACCAACAATACTCTGCTTACCACGGGCTCCGACTACGGGGTGCTCGGTGCCGCCTTGGTGCAGGGCTGCAACAACCTCGTTGGCGGCGCCGAAGGCATCACGGCCGCGGATTGCACGCAGGTCGGAAACGCGACGACAGCCACCGAGATGCACCTCGAGCCGTCCACCGCCGGCTATTCGCCCGACGCCGCGTACGAGTGTCCCGATAGTGCGGACACACCCGTTGATCTGTTCTTCGACGACATGACCTCCCCGACGCTCGTACCCACCGGTCCGACCTGGTTTGTCGCCTCGTTTTATGCCTACAGCCCGGGCACCTCGATCTGGGCACGCGACAACGTCATCACTCTCGACGGGAATGCACGGACGGCCTCCGGCGTCGCGCTCACCGGGTACGACTCGTATTTCCTCCACTTCCAGCACGCGTTCGGATTCGAGGACTACCTGCTGGGCGGGGATCCCAACGCGTATGACGGCGGCGTGCTCGAGTACAGCACGGCCGGCGCGGGGGGGCCATGGATGGACATCACGTCGGGGGGCCCGGCTTTCGTCGACGGCCTCGCGTACAACTCGACCATCGCCGCAGGCTTCAGCAACCCGATCGAGGGGAGGTCGGCGTTCGGGTACGACAGCCACGGTTGGGTTTCCTCCCGGTACGACCTCACGACGCTGGCCGGTTCGACGGTCGACGTCCGGTTCCGGATCGGTACGGACAACTTCCAGGCACCGGACCTGGGCTGGTTCATCGACGATGTGCGGATCTACGGCTGCGGCGCGGCCGGCGCGTGCCCGTACTCCACCACGCTCGATCTAGCGAACGAGACGGTGACCACGACCGAGACCAGGGGAGCGTGCGACACCGTCACCGTCGGACCCAACTTCGCGGTCAACTCGCCGGGGGACCTGACCATCGAGGCCGGCAACAGGGTCATCCTGAAGGATGGAACGTCGGTCGGAGCCGGAGCGGGCCTGACCATCGTGATCGATCCCGGGCTGAGTCCCTAGCCCGCACCTCTCGCCGGTTTTCGTCGCGAGGGCACGGATTCAGAGGGCTGGGGAGAGGTGTGGGTGGATCGGGGTCTTACCGGGGTTGAGGAGTGGCACGTTCGCCTGAGGAATTGTCACGCGGACAATGCCAGGACCGTTGGTGAGGGAGCCTCATCGGTATCGGGAGGGCATGGATTTCGCTCTGTCCGTAGCTGCAATCAGCCCAAGTGCCGCGCCGCACCCAGCATTCATCCCACGGCCGGAGCCTCGGAGGTTTCGCGATCTTCAAAGGTCGGCTGGTCGTTCTTCATCGGCTGGTACGACGGGATCAACCGGCGCAACAGGTCGACCACCCGATCCGCGTCCTCGGCCTCGGCGGCGGCGATGATCTCGGCGAGTCGCTCCTCCAGATCGGACGGGGGCGGTTGACTCTGGGCGACGAAGATCTTGTCGCTCACCTTGTGGGTCTGCTCCTCCTCCTCGGTGAGCAGCTCCTCGTAGAGCTTTTCCCCGGGCCGAAGGCCGGAGTACTCGATTGCGATGTCCACCTCCGGGACGAGGCCGGACATGGTGATCATGTGGCGAGCAAGATCCACAATCCTGATCTGCTCACCCATGTCGAGCACGCACAGCGTTCCGTAGTCGCCGTAAGCCGACTTCAACACCATGCCGACCGCCTCGGAGATCGTCATGAAGTACCGTCGAACCTCTGGATCGGTCACGGTGACCGGACCTCCGGCGGCGATCTGCTCTCGGAAAATCGGCACCACCGAGCCCGCCGATCCGAGCACGTTGCCGAACCGGACGGCACAGAACCGTGTGGCGGATTTCCGAGCCATGTCGCGAACTAGCTTTTCCGCAGCTCGCTTCGATGCTCCCATGACACTGGTCGGCCGCACCGCCTTGTCGGTGGAGACGAACACGAAACGGTCAGCCTTCACCGCATCCGCGGCGCGCGCGACGATCCTTGTTCCCACAATGTTGTTCTTTACCGCCTCACACGGAGCCGCCTCCATCAGCGGCACGTGTTTGTGGGCGGCCGCGTGAAACACGTCGTCAGGTCTATGACCGTCAAACATGGACGTAACGCGGTGCGCGTCGCGAATGTCGGCCAGCTCGCAGGTCATGTCAGCATTCGGGTATCGACGAGCTAACCGAAGATGGAGGAGATACAACTCGTTCTCGTTGATGTCGGTCATCACGAGACGGCCGAGCCCGGTCTCGAGGAGTTGCCGGCATATTTCACTGCCGATCGATCCCGCCGCGCCGGTGACGAGGGCCGTTCTGCCCTCCATGGCCGGGATGACCTCGCTGTCGGCGAGGTGGATCACCTCTCGCGGCAGCAGATCCTCCGGAGACAGATCCTGGAGCATCGACGACGCGGCCCGGTCGTCCAGGTACACGTAGGACACCGGCAGAATCTTGAACCGCACCTTCAAGTCAGCGCACAGATTGAGGATCTCTCGAATTCGGCGCGCGGGGAGGCGCGGGATGGCGATGAGAACAGCATCGACCCGGTGGCGCTCCACCAACCGGGGAAGGTCCGCGACCGTACCGAGGACCAGCTTGCCGCCCACGATGCTGCCCTGCTTCCCGCGGTCATCATCGACGAATCCCACAACCCGGTAGTTGTGCTCGTCAGAGCGCTGCAGATCGCGCAGGAGCATGTCACCGGCGGCGCCGGCACCGACGACAAGCGTCCTCAACGCTCCTTTTCTTCGGCTTCGATGGCGGTCTGCCAGGTACAGCCACGTCAGTCTTGGAGAGAACCGCAGTAGACCCATGGCGGTGGTGGCGAGGAAGAAATCGAGCACTACTACCGATCGGGGCGGACCGGTCTTCGGACCTGTCTGGCGGCTGTACACGAACCCCACCCGAAACATGAAAATCGCGGTAAGAAACAGACCGGTACCGAGCAGACCGGCGAGGCCGATTCGGACTGCGTCCGACAAGCCGGAGAGTCGAAATGACCATCGATGGAGGCGGAAGAGGAAATTGGCGGCGATTCGGGCGGTTGCCACCAAGAGAATGAAGCGCGGCATGAGTGCGAGGTAGTTGGAGGGAATGCTGCCTTCGAAGCGGATGACCATTGCAAGCCAGAAGCTGATGACCGCCACAGAGGCATCAACGACCACGAGCACGAGGCCACGTCCCATCTGAGTACGAAACGCCGCGTTAGGCAATCTCGGCAGTCTCATATTGATGAGTCCTCAGAGCACCTGCCCCGCCGTCTACCTGCGTCTGAC
>JBFELO010000226.1:0-5555 GCA_041552055.1 Candidatus Sulfomarinibacteraceae bacterium
AGCGACCAGCCACCAGCGACGGTCGGGTGATGGGTGACGAAGACGAAGAGCTCCCGCCGGGCGGGGGGGCCTCAAGCCCGCAAGACCCCACGCCCAGGGTGGGCGGGGGCTCAATGCGCCTCGTCCCAGTTGCGGCCGGTGCCGAGGTCGACCACCAGCGGCACGTCGAGCTCGATCGCGCCGACCATCTCGTGTCGTACCATCTCGCCGACCGCCTCCGCCTGGTCCTCATCCACCTCCAGCAGCAGCTCGTCGTGTACCTGCAGCAGCAGCAACTGGCCGGGAAACTCGTCGTGCAACCGCGCGTCGACCGCGATCATCGCCTTCTTGATCAGGTCGGCCGCCGAGCCCTGCACCGGCGTGTTGATCGCGATGCGCTCGGCCGCGGCTCGGGCGGCGAAGTTGCCGCTCGCGAGATCCGGCACCGGCCGCCGCCGACCGAGCA
This sequence comes from Candidatus Sulfomarinibacteraceae bacterium, assembly GCA_041552055.1. Taxonomy (GTDB): domain Bacteria; phylum Acidobacteriota; class Thermoanaerobaculia; order Thermoanaerobaculales; family Sulfomarinibacteraceae; genus JBFELO01. Next base: position 446 of record JBFELO010000226.1, read on the forward strand.
GGGTCTCGACGTAGCCGTTCTCGCGCGCGGCTTCGAGAGTCGTCTGCCGGTACTCCTCGATCTCCGGGAAGCGCTCCTTGTAGCGCTCGATGTACTCGGCGGCCTCGCCGCGTGAGATCCGCTGAGTCTGAGCAAGCCCGAACGCGCTCTGGCCGTAGATGATGCCGAAGTTGACCGCCTTGGCGATCGACCGCATCTCTCGCGTCACGGCGTCGGACGCCACTCCGAACAGGCCGGCCGCGGTCTCGGCGTGGACGTCGGCGCCGGCCGCGAATGCGTCGGCAAACCCTCCCGTGCCGCCCACCAGGTGCGCGAGAATCCTCAACTCGACCTGAGAGTAGTCGGCGGACAGGAACAGCCGTCCCGCTGGCGCTACGAAGGCCTGGCGGATGCGCCGGCCCTCGTCGGTGCGCACCGGTATGTTCTGCAGGTTGGGGTCGGTGGAGGCGAGCCGGCCGGTGGCCGCCGTGGTCTGCGAGAAGTTGGTGTGGATCCGGCCGGTGTCCGGGTTGACCAGGTTCGGCAGCGGGTCGACGTAGGTGTTCTTGAGCTTGACCAGCGACCGGTAGTCGAGGATCGCGCGCGGCAGTTCGTGCTGCAGCGCGAGCTCGGAGAGCACTCGCTCGTCGGTCGAGGGTCCGGTCTTGGTCTTCTTGATCACGGGCAGGCCGAGCTGGTCGAACAGCACCTCGCGCAGCTGCTTGACCGATCCGACGGTGAACTCGGTGCCGGCGAGCTCCCAGCATCGTTGCTCGGCGTCGGCGATGCGTCCGGCGAGCTCGACAGAGAGGTCTCCGAGGAACTCGGTGTCGACACCGATGCCGTTGATTTCCATCCGCGCCAGAACGCCGATCAGCGGGATCTCCAGCTCCCGATAGAGCTCGAGCAGACCGTCTTCATCGAGGCGCTCGGTCAGCTTGTCGTCGAGCAACCACGCTACGTGGGCATCCTCTGCCGCGTAGTCGCGCGCAGTGTCGAGCGGCACCGTGGCGAAGCTCGCGTCCCCTCCCACCGCCTCGCCGTACGAGATCATCCTGTGCTCGAGGTGGACGAGGGCGAGGTCGTCCAGCTTGTGCGATCGGCGGTCCGGGCTCAGGAGGTAGTCGGCGATCAGGGTGTCGCCGTCGATCCCGGCGAGCCGCACGCCGTGCCGGTGCAGCACCTTCAAGTCGTACTTGAGGTTCTGGCCGGTCTTGCCGGTGGCGGCGTCCTCGAGGGCCGGACCCACCGTGCCGTGCACCTCGGGCCACTCGAGCTGGGGCTCGAGGACCTGGTGGGCGACCGGCACGTACCACGCCACCTCGTCGTCACAGCAGAACGACAGTCCCACCAGGTCGGCGACCATGGCATCGAGCGAGGTGGTCTCGGTGTCGACCGCGAATCGATCTGCGCTGGCGATTACAGCGGCGAGCTCTTCGAGAGCCGCGCCATCGGTCACCAGCCGGTACTTGCCGCGGTCGATCGAGGTCATCTCGCCGCCGAACTCGCGCAACAGGCCGCGGAACTCGAACTCGCCGAAGAGGTCGCGCGCCTTGTCCTCGGGCGGTGGAAACGCCAGGGTGAGGTCCTCGAGCCCGACCTCGACCGGCACGTCGGTGCGGATGGTGGCCAGGTGCTTGGACAGGTAGGCGCTGTCACGTCCCTCCACCAGCTTGTTGCGGGTGCCGGGTGGCGTCACCTCGTCGATGTGCTCGTAGATGTCGTCGAGCCCGTGCCAGTTCGCGAGCAGCGTCTTGACCCCCTTCTCGCCGATCCCCTTGACGCCCGGGATGTTGTCCGACGAGTCGCCCCAGATCCCGAGCGCGTCCGGCACCAGCTCCGGAGGGCAGCCGAACTTGGCCTCGACCTCGGCGTGCGCGATCGTCTGGTCCTTCATGGAGTCGAACATCGTGACGTGGTCGCCGACGAGCTGCATCAGGTCCTTGTCCGAGCTGACCAGCACCACGTCGAGCTCGTCGGAGTGGCGGGCGGCGAGGGTGCCCATGACGTCGTCGGCTTCGAATCCGTCGAGGACCAGGAACGGCACCTCGAACGCCTCGGCGATCCGGGAGAAGTGGGGCATCTGCGCCCGGAGTGCGTCCGGCATGTCGGGGCGGGTGCCCTTGTAGTCCGGGTACTCCTGGTCGCGGAACGATCCGCCCTTGGGGTCCCAGGTGATCGCCAGGTAGTCGGGCCGGTGCTCGCGGATCAGCTTGAGCAGCATGTTGGTGAATCCGAACAGCGCGTTGGTGGGCTGTCCTTGCGAGCTCGCCATGCCGCCGATGGCGAAGAACGCCCGGAACGCCAGGTTCGGCCCGTCGATCAGGTACAGAGTCTTGCGCTTCGATGCAGGATCTTCAGTCATGGCGGTCAGTGTAACCGCTCGACCGTGCCCTGCATTACATCGTGCTCTTGGATTGGGATGTCCGATAGTTGCGGTGTCGAGGACAGTGCTTATACTCCTCAAAGTTGGAACACTCCCGATGCGGGGCTGACGCCTCGCCAATCTCTGGGGCTGAAGGCGTCCGACATGAACAACGACATCATGACTCCGGAACGAGTTGCCGGAGAGTTCGTGGCAGCGGTCAACTCCCACCAGGTCGAATCCCTGTCCGCGCTGATGACCGACGGCCACGTGTTCGTGGACTCGGACGGCTCACGGAAGGTGGGCCGGCAGGCTGTCTGTGAGGCGTGGGCCGGCTACTTCACAATGGTCCCCGACTATCGAATTTTCATCGAAGAAACGCTCGTCCGGGACGACACCGTGGTAATCCTGGGTCGCGCCCAGGGCAGCTTCGCCCAGGACGGCGCGGTCGATGCGGAGAGCCACTGGTCGGTACCGGTGGCATGGCGTGTCGTCGTCGACGGTGCTCGGGTCGCGGCGTGGCAGCTGTACGTCAACCCGGAGGTCATGCGGCAGGCCCTCGCACGGATCGGATCGCCCTGAGTCACCGACTACCGCCAGGATACGAACTGGTCCAGCGCGAGCGTGCCGGAGCTGGCGGCCAGGGTCCCGCCCACCACGCCCCATCGAACCGTGTCGATGCGAGTGTCCTCGGTGTCGATGGCGGACAACTCGGCGACGACGCCATCGCCGACGGACAGCGAGATCGACGCGCTCGGCGAGGACTGCCACGCGATGCCGACCCTGGTCCAGCCGGGTGACAGCGGGATCGCCGCGGTGGCGTGCGGGCTGCCGAGATCGTCCCGCGCCTCGAGCACCAGCGTCGGTCCGCTCTGCAGCAGGAGCCTGAACCGGACGACTTCGGCGGCGTCGTACGCCACGAAGTGCTCGATCTCGTCGCCGGCCGCGACCGTGAGACCGTCGAGGTTCAGCCAGAACTCGGCGCGGTAGCTCGTCTCTCCGGCCGGGGAGTCGTCCTGGAGGTACACGAACGGCGACTCCGCCAGTGACGGATCGGTCGCCGCTGTCAGCGAGCCTCCCGATTGGACCGAGACCAGGTTGCCGAGCACGACGCGCTCACCGGCGGCGAGCGTTGCAGCGCCGCCCGCGGCGACGATGAACGAGTCGCGGGCGGTGATCGAGCGGCAGCCCACCCAGGAGGTCGGTTCGGTGACGAACTCGTCGGTCAAAACCAGGTCGTCTTCGGTGGAGGGGCAGGTCGGTGCGACCGTGATCCGCATGCCGTAACCGCCGTACAGCGCCGAGTCGGGCGCGACCTCCCAGCCGTCGCCGCTCGAGGACGACCACGGAGAGACGTCGGCGCACTCGAAGCCGTCCATGAACACCGGCGATCCGACCCGGAACACGCCCTCACCCCAGGTCGCGGCGTACAGCACCCCACCGACCGGAGACAGCGCGAGGTCGGTCACCGCGCGCGTCCGCAGGCCGTCGTTCATGTGGGTCCACACGGAGAGGCCGGGATCCCAGCGGTAGACGCCGGAGTAGAAGCTGCCGGCGTACACCACCCCCGGCTCCAGCGGATCGACGACGATTGACCAGATTGGGTCGTTCGGCTCCATCCCGGCGATCATCGGGGTCCAGTTGTCGCCCGCGTCGAGCGATCTGTAGACCCCGCCCGGCTGACCCGAGAACGTTCCCTCGGCCCCGGCGTAGACCACGTCCGGATCGTGCGGGTCGATGGCGACAGCGCGGACGTCGTTGATCGACAGGCCGGTCAGCTGCAGCCAGCTCGCGCCGCCGTCGGTGGAGCGGTAGAGGCCCTCGGCAGCGGTCGCGGCGTACACGATGTCTGGGCTGTCGGGGTGCACCGCGAGGTCGTTCACGGTGCAGTCGGCGGTCTGTGAGTCGTTGGCGGGATCCCAGTTGAGGCCGCCGTCGGCGGACTTGTAGATGCCGTAGCTGGGCGTGGTGCTGTCGCCGCGCAGGACGTTGTTCCTGGGGGCGGTGCCGGCGTAGACGATGCTGCCGTCCGACGGCGCGAACTCGAGCCGCTTGAACGAACGCAACACACCGGTCACGAGCGGGAGGTCGTACCTCATGTCCCAGGTGAAACCACCGTCGACGCTGCGCCAGAGCTGGCCCAGGTTCTCCGAGGATGCCAGCACGATGTTCGGCGACTGCGGGTTCAGCGCCACCGCGTACGTCTCGACCAGCCGCGCGGGAGGGTAGGCGAGGCCCTCCCAGGCCGCGCCCCAGTCGAGCGTCCTGAACGGACCGCTGAGCGCCGACGAGTACAGCACGTTCGGTCGGCAGGCGTGGAGCGCGAGATCGAACATCTGGGCGCCGGTGTAACCCTTGCTGGCCAGCTGCCAGCTCTCGCCGCCGTCGGTGGACATCACGTTGCCGCCGCCGTAGTTGTTGGCGAAGATCGTCATCGGATTCTCGGGATCGACCAGGAAGTCGATCGGGAAGCCGGCGATGGTTCCCGGCGGGCCCCACGGGAACGTCTCTCCCGCGACCAGGTCCCAGGTCGCCCCGCCGTCGTCGCTCCGGTAGAAGCGCTGGCGGCCGCCGGCGTAGGCGATGTCCGGGTTGGAGGTGGCGAACTCCACCGACGTGATGATGTCGTTCGACAGCGTCTGCTCCCAGGTGTCGCCGCCGTTGGTGGTGATGAACACCCCTCCGGTGTACCGGGTCTCGCTGCCCTCCGTGTACGGCGAGCACGCGACGTTGCCGGCGCCCGCGATCAGGATGTCGGGGTTTTCC
>JBFELO010000227.1:0-5514 GCA_041552055.1 Candidatus Sulfomarinibacteraceae bacterium
CCTCATCCTCATCCTCATCCTCATCGTCATTGTCATCGAAACTGCTCCCTGTACAGAACACGGGACTCGGTCCGCTTGCCCGTGATGGGATTGCGAGGGCGCCGACGCGCCATCTCCCCAGTGCGCTTTCCGAGGGAGCCCCGTCAACACGGTCTCGTTTGCTTCGACTGCCTAACACTCGAGGCGGTCTTCTCCCTGCGCGCCCCCCGCGGGTGCCCCCTTAGATAATGCTGGGACTCAACGGGCCGTCCCACCCCGGTGAGGGTGCTCCCAACATTGTCAAAGACGGCACCCCGCAGATCGTGCCCTGTTCGGTCAGCCTGCCCAACGATCCCCAGTCGTGATGGGGTTTCAGCCAGCACCAAGGCGCATAATGGGTGCGAGAGATCCCATCGCACATGCCCAGCGGAGTGCCTCTCCATTCCACAGCAATGCGCGCAGTGAAGTGCTTCCACGTAAGATGGTGGGGATGGTGTTCGGTTTCGGAAACGCAGGCGGGGGGGGTCCTCGGCGCACCGGCCTCTGGCTGCTGTTCGCGCTCCTCCTGTGGCTCGCGGCCACTGTGGCCCAGCGACAGACCCGGGTGGAGGTGGTCAGCGACGGCAGTCGCATCGTGGTCGACGTCGCGGGTTCGACCGCCTCCATTCCGCTGACAATCGAGTCGCTCCAACGCATCGAGATTCGGGCCATGGACTCGGTCGACCCTCCCGGCGGCCGCGCCCTCGAGCTGGTGGAGGGTGAACACGTCGTGCTGGTTGAGTCTCTGCCGCCGGTGTTCCAGCTGCCACCCGGTCGGATCGAACCGCTCGGCGACTGGGAGCTGGACGAGTTCGCCGGCTCGGGCGTCGTGTACTCTCGCGAGGTCGACGTGACCGGTCCGTTCACATTGCGCGCAGGCTTCACCGGCCGCTTCCTCCACCATCTCACCGTGACACTGCACGGCTCGCCCACCTGCACCATCAGCTTCCGTCGGGGATGGATCAACAACGATCTGTTCATCTGGGACGCGGACGGCGTCGCGGTCGCATCAACGAGCATCGATCCCCAGCCCGGAGTGGATCTCATGGCCGTCCTCACGACCCTGGCCCGTGCCGGCGCCGCAGCGGCCCTGTTGACCGCGCTGTTCACACTGACGACCTGGCTGCCGACGCCGCAGGCACGGGCGTCGGTCGCACGATCCTCATCCGGCGGCCAGCTAGGTCTCGCCGCGGCCGTGGTGCTGGGGGCCGCCGCCGCCGGGCTGTCGATCTGGGTCGCGCGCGCGGTGCTCGAGGCGCTGCCACACTTCCCAGACACGGTGGTGTACGTCCTGCAGGCCAAGTGGCTGCTGGCAGGCCGCCTCTACCAGGAGTTGTCGACGATCCAGGAGCACCTCACCGTCCCGTTCACCTACGTGACCGCGGAGGGATGGCTGGCACACTATCCGTTCGGATGGCCGGTCCTGCTCTCGGTGGGCTTGGCCGTCGGAAAGCCATGGCTGGTGGCGCCGGTGCTCGGCGGCCTGTACACCGTGCTGCTGTACCTGGTGGGCCGCGAGCTGTATTCACGGGGGCTCGGCCTGATGACGGCAGCGCTCGCGGTGGTGTCACCGATCTCGTGCCTGCTCTTCGCCAGCCTGCTGTCACACGCCGCCGGCGCCACGCTGATTCTGCTCTCTCTCTGGCTGATGTTGGTGGCCCGCCGCCGCCAGGCACCCTGGTTGACCGTTATCGCCGGTCTCGCGTTGGGCTTCGCGTTCGGCATACGCCCGCTGGCCGCGGTGGCCGTCGCGGTCCCGGTCCTCGCGTTCGTTCTCTTCGACCTGCGCCGACCGGCGGAAGCCCCGCGCACGCCCTGGCTGTTCGCCGGCACCACCATAGGTATCGCGATCGGGCTCGTTCCGACCTTGATCGCGAACCGCTTGATCACTGGATCGTTCCTGTCGTTCCCGTACTCCCTCGCAAAGGGCTCGATGTATTCGATCGAAAACTGGCCCTTCGGCCTGCGCAACATGGACGTCCTCCTCGCCTCGAGCCAGCCCGCGCTCTTCGGCTGGGGTTGGGGTTACGCGGCGAGCTGGTTCCTGACAGCGCTTCCGCTCGCGGTCGTCCTCGTTCCGATCCTGCTGCGCCGACTCAATTCCTACGATGTTCTGCTGCTGGCGTGCTTCGCTACCCTGGTTCTCCTCCACCTCGGCACCCGGGCGCACGGACTCCACGGCTTCGGTCCGCGCTACTACTTCGATGGCTTCTTCGCCCTCTACCTGCTCGCGGCGCGAGGCTTCCAGGAGCTTGCGCGGATCGGTGTCGGCCCGGACGTCACGGTGGCACGTCCGCGCTACGGCAGTCCCGCCTTCCTGATGGCCGCGACGCTCTTCGTGACCCTCAACGCCTCCGCCCTGCTGGTGCTGCCGCAACGCCTGGAGTCGTACCGCGGCTACAACCGGGTCGATGGAGCGTTGGTGCACGACATCCAGCAGCTGGACACAGATCGCGCGCTCGTTCTTTTCGGCGAATCCGACTGGCGCAACTGGGCGATGGCGTCGCCGCTGATGGCCGGCGACGGCGGGGGGAATTTCGTGTTCGGTCAGGATCTCGAGGACAACGCGGCACTGTTTCGGTTCGCCCCCGACCGTCCGGCATACCTGTGGCTCGCGGGGAAACTGGAGCCGCTTGCCAGGAGTGGAGAAGGGGCGCGGGACTAGCCCGCCCACCCATCCGTCGCTTGTCGCTGGCTGCTGGTCGCTGGACCGCCCGCGCGCCCGGGGCAAGGAGCAAGGAACAGTGACCAGGGAACAGCCCCCACCCATCACAGAAAACCTCCTGTCATCCTGAGTGAGGAGCGAGACTTCAGGCGAGCGACGTGCGAAGGATCCCCTCAAGCAAGAGCGCCGGCGCGATTGCGTCTTCGCTCCGGAGATCGGAGGGGATTCTTCGCTCCCTCCGGCCTTTCAGACCGCCGCTCGCTCAGGATGACACTCGTTTTCGGTTAGGCGCGCAGCCCCGCGCGCGACGCAGCCTCTCAATAGGTCAGACCTTCGAAGCAGCAATGCGCCAACTCCCCGGCGCGCTGCCCGTGGCTGCCCCCTTTGACAATTTTGGGACTCGAAGCACTCTCCGGTGCGGCGACTCCGTTCCCAACATTGTCAAGAACGGCACCCCGCACGAGGCGCTGTCATCGGCCTGCGATTCGCTTTCGCCATCTGACACAGGAGGAGGTCGTTGTCTCACGATCGACCCGACTACGGCCCTCACCCCCTCATCCCCAGGTGCCGCAGGCGCCGGCCATCCCCTCATTCCCCTGTGACGACAGGTGGCGCAGCCCTCGGTGGCCCCACGCCGTCGATCCAGCGTGCGATCTTGGAGTCGGTGCGCTCCACGTTCGGGACATCAGCCACCCGATCGATCACGCCGTCCAGCTCCCCGATGCTGGACCCGGTCACGATGGCGACCACGTCCTGACTACCCAGCAGCGCATCGGCGTGGATCACGCCGGTGATCAGTCGCACCGCACGCAGCACCCGTTTCGGTTCACTCGTGGTGATAAAGACGTAGGCCCAGACCTCCATCGCGCCCTCCCTGATCCGATGCTACGACGAACCGAGTGTCACTCCAGCGCGAGCGGCAGGTCGCTGTTGCTCATGTCCAGCGCCGCCCGCCACTCGCCGTCGATCTTCTTCCAGACCACGACGTACTTGCCGACATCCTCGGTTCGACCCTCGGGTGTGTCCATGACGAACCGATAGGTGCCGCGGTCGTACGCCAGGTCGCCGGAGGCCGCGACCTCGATCTGGTCGGGCTCGAAGGCGTTGCTGATCTCCGGCACCGGCAGCCACTCGGAGAACCACGCCTCGATCCCCTCGCGTCCGACGATCATCGGCCCGTTGGCCGGCATCAGGACGGCGTCCGACGCGAAGAACGCCGCGGCCGCGGCCACGTCCCTGGCGTCCACCGCCGCCTGCCACTGCCGGTCCAGCCGGCGGATCGCCTCCTCCTCGGCCCGCAGGTCGACGGTCGATCCGCCCCCGCAGCCGAGCGATCCGACGGCAATTGCGATGACGATGAACGCGGCATGCCACAGTTTCATGATCCACCTCCGGGTCGTTTGCGTTGGGGATCCATGTCACATGGTGCCCGGGTCATCGTAACCTGCCGCACGCCCACCGAGGGCGTGAGGGCTTGGGGACTTGAGGGCACGAACGCAACAGCTCCGGAGAAGCCCGCACGTCCCCATGCCCAGCCCGGCACTCATGCACGAGTGCCGGGCGGCCAAGCCCCCACGCCCCCCTTGCCATCCGCGGCCACTTCGCCCAACATCGTTGCCATGGCTCAACCACCAAGACCTTGGCGTGCAGGCTACGCGGCACTGGCACGCACCGGCGAGATCGACGATCGCGTCGACCGGCTCGAGGAGCTGCTCGCGGACTGTACCGTGTGCCCGCGCTCGTGCCGCGTCGACCGCCACGCAGAACTCGGCGAGTGTGCAACCGGCGCCGAGGCGGTGATCGCCTCCTGGAGCCCCCACCACGGTGAGGAGCCGGTGATCTCGGCCCACCGCGGCTCCGGCACCGTGTTTCTCGCCAACTGCAACCTCAGATGTGCGTTCTGCCAGAACCACGACATCTCGCAGCGGCCGCAGGACTTCCTCGACAGCGAGCTGCCGGCCGAGCGACTCGCCGGGATCTTCCTCGACCTCCAGGACCGCGGCTGCCACAACATCAACTGGGTGTCGCCGTCCCACCAAGTGCCGCAGCTGATGCGGGCCCTCGCCGTCGCCGCGCGGCGCGGTCTCTCCGTGCCCATCGTCTACAACTCGAACGGCTACGACTCGGTCCACGTCCTCGAGCTGCTCGACGGCGTCGTCGACATCTACATGCCGGACCTCAAGTACGCCGATCCGGACGAGGCCTGCCGGCTGTCCGAGGTCGACGACTACCCCATCCACGCCCGCGCCGCCCTCGCCGAGATGTACCGGCAGCTCGGCGATACGTGGCAGCTTGGCCCGGACGGCGCGCTGCAACGCGGCCTGCTGATCCGGATGCTGGTACTGCCTGACCGGCTCGCGGGCATCGAGGCCAGCATTCAGTGGGTCGCAGAGCACCTCTCCCCCAAAGTCGCCGTCTCGCTGCTCGCCCAGTACCGCCCGGCGCACCGGGTCGCCCGCGGCCACGACTACCCCGAGCTCGGCCGCCGCATCTCCGGCGACGAGTGGAAGAGCGCGGTCGAGGCCCTGCTGCGGCACATGGAGGGCGATCGGCATCACGTGCAGGGGGTGTTGTTCTAGCCCCCACGCGCCCTTCCAGATGCCGGATGCTCGATGCTGGACTTGTCACGGCGGAGCCGAAGGCGAAGCCGGATCCCCCACCCTCATTCCGTACCAGGTACATAATTGTATAATTAGTGGCCTGTCGCCTGGCCGCGATCTTGGTGTCGCGTGTGGAACTAATTATACAATTATGTACCTGGTACGGGATCTGCGTGATCTTTGCCACGAGTTGAGCTTCGTCCGCTCAGCTGCGATACTTGAACCCAGAAA
>JBFELO010000228.1:0-5331 GCA_041552055.1 Candidatus Sulfomarinibacteraceae bacterium
AGCATGAATAAAGCTCGGTATCCACTGCGATTCGCGGAGCGCAGCGAAGCGAATCGCATGACGAAGCGCACGAGACCTCAAGGCCGGCGACCGCTGGAAACAGGCTTCCTCGGGTGTCAGTTGCTCAAAGCGACTAGGAGGCTGACGACAGCGCGTCGTGCGGGCGTGCCGGGCTTGACGTTTCGAGGACGATAATCGTTGGGGATTCCGTGTGGCGTTGATTCCTCGAAACGTCATGCCGGGCTCCCGCGGGGACCGCATCTGGGAGAGGGTGCGTCGAAGGGGCGAGAGAGTCGCGAGACGTCAGTGGCCCGGCGCGCTGGCTATCCCATCGCCCGGACAACCTGCACGGTCGCTCGGCATCCACTGCAATTTGCGCAGCACATTGCATCGGATACCATTGAGAGGTGCGGAACATCTACCTCGTGGGCTTCATGGGGGCCGGCAAATCGTCCATCGGCAGCGCACTGGCAGGGCGGCTGGGACACGCCTTCGTCGACCTCGACGAGCACCTGGTGGCCGAGTTCGGTATGCCGATCCACGAGATCTTCGAGCGCTTCGGGGAGCAACGTTTTCGGGATGCCGAGCGGCAGGCGCTGCGCTGGACGACCGGCCTCGAGGAGACCGTGATCGCCACCGGTGGCGGAGCGTTCTGCTCGAACGCCAACCGCGACCTCATCCACGGCGCGGGCGGTTGTTCCGTGTTCCTCGATGTGCCGTGGGAGGTGGTCGAACGGCGGCTCGTCGGCAATCAGTCGGGCCGACCGAAATTCGTCGACGTCGACAGCGCCCGACGGCTCTACTCCGACCGGAGGGTGCACTACCTCCAGGCGAGCTGGACGATCGATCTGGCAGGTTCCGAGTCGCCGCGCGAGGCGGCGCAGCGCATCGTGACGGTGATGGCGGGGGCGCCGTGCGTTACCTGATCATCAGCGATATTCACGGCAACTGGGAGGCCCTGCGCGGGGTTCTCAGCCACGTCCGCCGCAAGCGGTACGATCGGGTCGTGTTCCTGGGCGACGCCGTCGGCTACGGCGCCTCGCCGAATCTGGTGGTCGGCTGGCTGCGGTCGTTGGGACCGTCGTCGATGGCGGTCCGTGGGAATCACGATCGTGTGTGCGCCGGGCTCGACAGCGCCGAGTACTTCAACCGCTACGCGCGGGAGGCCTGTACCTGGACGCACGAACGTCTCGAGGCGCGCAACCTCGAGTATCTGAGGTCCATGACCTCGGGACCGATCGAGCTCGACGACGAGATCGCGATCTGCCACGGCTCGGCCGTCGACGAGGACACGTACGTCTTCTCGGCGTACGACGCACACATCGCGTTCGAGGCACTGCCGCACGGGATTGTGTTCTTCGGCCACACCCATGTGCCGTCGTTGTTCGAGTTGCGCGCCACCGAGCAGGGTCAAGAGCTCGACGTGCGGCTGCTCTCGGGACGTCGTCAGGTGGTCGATCTCGATCCCGACCACCGGTACATGATCAATCCAGGCTCTGTTGGGCAACCGCGGGACCGAGATCCCAGGGCGGCGTACGCGATCTACGACACCGAACAGCGTCGGCTCTACGTCTACCGGGTGACCTACCGCGTGGCCATGGCGCGACGTCGGATCCTCCAGGCCGGCCTGCCGCCGGTGCTGGGGGATCGTCTGCTGTACGGGGCATGAGGGCGTGCAGCGACTTCCGTGACCCGATGGTGGTCCTATGAGCGGCCGACGGATCCTCTGTGGTGCGGTCCTGTCGACGGCCATCTGTGGCATCGCGTTGGCCGTCGGCACCGGGCTCGACGAACGGCGTGCCTACCTGCTGAAAGTCACCGATCAGTGGCACATCCCGACCCCGATGGCCGTGACCATGCTGCAGGATCCCTACGTCGAGATCAGGGCGCAGGTCGCGCGGGTCCTGGCGGTCAACCCCGATCCCACCAAGACCCTTCTGCTCCGTCGCTACGCGACGGATGCGTCGCTGCGGGTACGGGAGCGGGCGATGCTCGCTGCGGGGCGGGCCGGCGAACCCGCGATGGCAATTGCCCTGACCGGTCTGAAGGACTCGGCTCCGGTCGTGCGTCAGGGCGCGGCGTGGGCCGCCAGTCACGGCGGCACCTCGGCTCTGGAGCCGATCGCCGCCCTGTTGCTGACCGAGCGGAGCTCAGAGGTCACGACGACCGCGCTCGCCAACCTGTGGCGCTTCGGTGACGCGGCGTGGGAGGGTCACGCCGGCCGGTTCGCGAGTCACACCGACCCCAACCTGCGCCGCGCCGCGGCCTACTCCCTGGCGCGCTCGAGCAAGCCCGCCAGGACACGGTCGCTGACGGTCCTGTGCCGCGACGTCGAACCGGTGATCCGCGCAACCGCGATCGGGGGGCTTCGCCAGGGGCCGCTGTCGGTGGACCAGCGCGCGCTGCTCGCCAGTGCGCTCTCCGACCAGGATTGGCGCGTGCAGTCGGCCGCCTGCCAGGTGCTGGCATCCCGACCCGAGATCGAGCTCGATGCCGCGGCCGCCCAGCGACTCGGATCGCTGTGGTTCGACGACCACGCCCAGCTCGCGGTGCCCGCGCTCGAGGCCGCAGCGGCTCATCCGGGGGCGGGGGAGGACGATGACCTGGCGCATTGCGTGACCCACTGCGAGCCGTGGTCCGCCGGGACCGCGCTGCGGGCTCTGGCACGGCGCGATCCGAACCGCGCGGCGGTGATCGCGACCCAATGGCTCGGGTCCGAGGAGGCCTGGCGGCGCCGTGCCGGGGCCCGGTGTGCCGTGAATCTGCCGGTCGAGGCGCAGCAGGCGCTTCAACGGCGAATCCTGGCCGACCCGGAGGCCTCTGTCCGACTGGCGTGGCTGGAGTCGCTGGACGGCGAGACCGCAAACCCCCGTACCGAGTCACTGTGGGGTCTCGTCGACGGCGATCCGGATCCGGCGGTGCGCGCGCAGGCGCTCGGCCTGCTCGACGAGGTGGCCGGGCCGCTCGAGGCGGAGCGGTTGTTGTCCCTGTACCGTCGATGGGGGTCCGACGCCGCGCCGGACGCCCGTGCCGCCGCGCTGGCCGCTGCGCTTCCCCGGGACGGGACCGAACCCCGCCGCCGCGACGAGATCCTCGAGATCGCCGCCGGTGACCCGAACTCGGCGGTCGCCGCACTGATCCACACCGAGGCGGGAGGAACCGCGGTCGTCGGGGACATACCGGGGCGCGATGCCCGCCACGGCGAGAAGTGGTATCGAGATCTGGTGGCGTGGTCGATAGAGGAGCACTGGCTGGACCTTGTCACGGTCCGGGGAACGTTCAGAATCCGGCTCGACGCGCGGGAGGTGCCGATCACCTCGCGTGAGGTGTGGGATCTGGCCCTCGCTGGGTTCTACGACGGGTTGACCGTCCACCGGGTCGTGCCGAACTTCGTGATCCAGGGCGGCGATCCTCGTGGCGATGGTTGGGGTGGCCCCGGGTTCACGCTGCCGGATGAGCCGTCGCTCAGGCCGTTCGACTCGTGGCGGGTCGGGATCGCGACCTCCGGGCCGAACACGGGCGGCTGCCAGTTCTTCGTGACCCTGATGCCCGCCGACCGGCTGACCGGTCATTACACCAACTTCGGCGAGGTCGTGGCCGGCCGTGAGGTGCTCACCCGGTTGCAGGTGGGGGATCGGATCATTCGCGTCGAGACAGCGTCCGGGGAGCAGCCCCCGAGGCCCACGCCCGTGTTGGTCGGTGCGCTCGAATGGCAGGATCTCGCGGGCCTCGAGGGCTGGGAAACGGAGCGCACCGGCTTCCGACCCGACGAGGCGGCGCTGGACCGGCTGCGTGCGACGACAGGCAACTACACGGTGTGGACCGTGCTCGGGTCCTGGTGCTCCGACTCCAGGCGAGAGGTGCCGCGGCTGCAGCGCGTGCTCGAACAGGTCGCCGGTGATCACTTCCGGCACCATCTGGTCGGGGTCGACCGAACGAAGTGGATCGGCGAGCGCGGTGAGCTCGCAGATCTGATCGGTGCCCTCGCGGTCGAGCTGGTCCCCACCGTCGTGGTGGTGAACGAGCAAGGGCAGGAGCTGGGTCGGATCGTGGAACGCTCCGAGGTCCCGATCGAGCAGCTGCTGGTCGAGTTCCTGGCGTCGAGCGAGGGATGGTCGTGAGCGTCTCGGTGGCGGTCGCCGCTCCCCTGCCGGGGCGTGCACAGGCGAGGTTGGCGGAGCGTTTCGAGGTCCGCGTGCATCGGGGACCGCAGCTGACGGAATCGCCGGAGCTCGCCGCGTTCGTCGGTGAGGCGCACGGTGCGCTGACGCTGCTCGCCAACCCGGTCACGGCAGACGTGCTGGAGGAGTGCCGATCCCTACGAGTGGTCGGTAACGTCGCTGTCGGCTTCGACAACGTGGACCTGGCCGCAGCCGAACGGCGCGGCGTCTGGGTTACCAACACGCCCGACGTGCTCACCGAAGCCACGGCGGACCTGACCTGGGCGTTGATCCTGGCCGTGACAAGGCGGCTGGTGGAGGCAGACGCATTCGTGCGACAGGGCCGTTTCGACGGCTGGAGCCTCGACCTCCTGTTGGGTGCCGGGCTGCAGCACCGCACCCTGGGCATCGTCGGCTATGGGCGTATCGGGCGCGCCGTGGCACGGCGGGCGCTGCCCTTCGGCATGAGCGTGGTCTACCACGATCAGCGGGCGTTGGACGAGCCGGATCCACCGGCGCGCTTCCTGCCGCTCGACGAGCTGCTCGCGACCGCGCACATCGTTTCTCTGCACGTGCCGCTCACCGTTGAGACGCACCACCTGTTGGACGAGTCGAGGCTGCATTCGATGCGACCGGGAGCCGTTCTCATCAATACCGCCCGCGGCCCCTTGGTGGACGAAGATGCGCTTGTCAGGGCACTGGCGGGGCGTCGCCTCGCGGGTGCCGGACTCGACGTGTACGAGCACGAGCCGGCGGTCCACCTCGGGCTGATAGAGCACCCCCATGTGGTGTTGCTCCCGCACGTGGGCTCGGCGACCGTCGAGGCCAGGGCGGCGATGGCCGAGCTCGCGGCCGACAACGTGATTGCCGTGCTCGAAGGCCGCGAACCCCCCACGCCCGTCGTACGTGGAAATCTGTAGGCCCATCCCTTTTTGACGCATCGGGTCACTCGGTCGCCGACCGTGGATGGGCCTGTGGGCTTGGCCGCCCGGCACTCATGCTGCGTGCCGGGCTGGGCTTGGGGGCCTGAGGGTTTCTACCGGAGCTGGTCTGTTCGTGCCCACGAGCCCGCACGCCCACAAGCCCTGGGTGGGCGGGTGGGTGGAGCAATTCGCGGCGCGAAGCGCCGGGAATTGCTTTTGGTACAATTCATTCGTGGCTCAAAACAAGG
>JBFELO010000229.1:0-5302 GCA_041552055.1 Candidatus Sulfomarinibacteraceae bacterium
CCGAGCATAAAAGCTCGGCGAAGGGGGAGCCTTCTAGAGGATTCTCAGGCACCGAGTTCCTTAATAACCCGGGAGCCTTCAACGTGTCACCGGAACCGCGTGCCGGACATGACCGGCAGGTGTGAAACCTTCGTCTTCTGCGCTCGTTACGATCCGAAAAGGAGGAATCCATCATGAAGATCGGGATGTCCGGACTCGCGATCATCGGTGTCGGCATGACGGTCGGGACCATCGTCAACGCGACCAACGGTCCTACGCTCGACTACATGGGCCAGGCTCCACCGGGTCTGGAGCCACGGATCTTCGCGAAGGGCATCATCTCCACGCCCGCGCGCGAGCTGAATTCGGTGTTTTCGCCGGGCGGTGATCTGTTCCTGTTCACGCGGCGCGACCACTCCCAGACCTACCGCATCATGGAGACCCGATACGGCCCGGCTGGATGGTCGACGCCAGCCGTGACCCCGTTCACTCGAGAGGACGGTGGCGTCGATCCGGCCTTCAGCTGGGAGGGGGATCTGGTCTTCTTCGGCTCGGGTCGAACCGGCACGCTAGGCGATGCGGATATCTGGGCGGTGGAGCTGTCACCGGACGGTAGCTGGGGAAGACCCCGCAACCTCGGCCGTCCGGTGAACACGGCCGGCAACGAGAATCACGCCTCCCCAGCGCGCGACGGGACACTCTACTTCCACTCCGCCGGTCACCCCGGCCTGGGTGAGTCGGACATCTTCCGCGCGGCCGTGTCGGCCGACGGGTACGCCACCCCGGTCAACCTCGGTCCGGCGGTCAACTCGGAGGCCAGTGACTTCGATCCGTTCGTGGCGCCCGACCAGAGCTATGTTGTGTTTGCGTCGACCAGAGCGGGCGGGTTTGGCGGCGGCGACCTCCACGTCAGCTTTCGCACGGAGGACGGCGGCTGGACCCGCGCCGTGAACCTGGGAGACGTGTTCAATACCTCCGCCACCGAGTTTTGCCCGAAGGTCACGCCGGATGGCAGGTACTTGTTCTACACGAGTCGATTCACCGGTGAGGGCGACATCTACTGGGTGGACGCGCGGATCCTGGACGAATATCGGCCGCGCGTACCGTGACCAAGATCGCTGGAGTGCCGGGCAGCCACGCACATCACTTGACACGGAAGTGCCGGGGAACCACGTTTCAAGAGTCGCACACAGGGCGGAAAACACGCGGGCGGGCGTCCTGACGCCCGGACGAGCCGGACGCCCGATCGGACCGGAAGGGGGAACTGCCATGGACGGCTCGGGAGACCAGGCGCAAGAACTCGACGAGATGATCCAGGACTACCTGAGGGCCTTCAACGCCGGTGACTACCGACGCGTGGCCTCCTACTGGGCCGAGGATGCGGTGCACCTGCCGCCGATCGGACCCGAGGTCCGCGGTCGCGCGGCGCTTCAGGAGTTCTATCGACAGTCGTGCGAAGTCATGAAGGTTCGGCTCTCCGACTACACCTATGAGGCTCGCTTCGCCGGTGACCATGTCTTCGTTCGCGAGAGCTGGACGGTCAGCTTTCAGCCGCCGGGAGCGGAGGCCACCAGCCACGCGGGCAGGGGGCTGTGGATCGGGAGGAGAGAGGCCGACGGGGTGTGGAGGACGTTCTGGGCGCTGGCGCGGCTGGATCAACCGGAGCCTCCGACTCCGTCATCATGAACCGGAGCCTTGTCCCGGGTGCTTCTCTGGAGGTCTTCGAGGAAAGTGCCCGTATGACCATGCGCGAGGAGCGGGAGAGGTACGCTCGGGTGAAATGCGCCTTTCTGAATCATGCCGAGGGACGCTGACTTGCAGGACACGTGAGGTCGCCGGGATACGAACCGGACCGGCGGACGCGCAGTCAGTCCAGCGTGGCTGGGAATTCGCACGAGGCGCGCACGTTGGCGCATACGGGGCGTGTTCCGTGACGCCGGGAGGTCCGCGTGCTCAACAGCCTGATCGATCGGGTCGTCGACGCCGGCTACGAGCGGGACGC
This sequence comes from Candidatus Sulfomarinibacteraceae bacterium, assembly GCA_041552055.1. Taxonomy (GTDB): domain Bacteria; phylum Acidobacteriota; class Thermoanaerobaculia; order Thermoanaerobaculales; family Sulfomarinibacteraceae; genus JBFELO01. The sequence goes on from JBFELO010000229.1 coordinate 1,982, forward strand.
GATCGTGCGTGTGCCGCAGCGGGGGGAGTGATCATGGACATCTGCAACGTTCTCGGTGGACCCCTCGTGAGCTGCTCGACCGACCCCATGACCGGCTGGTATCGGGACGGCTGCTGCCAGACGGATGACGAGGACGTCGGCCGGCACGTCGTCTGCGCTGTGATGACCGAGGAGTTCCTCGCCTTCACCCGCTCGCGGGGCAACAACCTGTCGACACCGGCGCCGGCACACGGCTTTCCTGGACTCACTCCGGGCGACCGGTGGTGTCTCTGCGCCGATCGCTGGCGAGAGGCTTTCGAGGCCGGAGTCGCGCCGCCGGTCGTGCTCGCCGCCACCCACAGCGCCGCCCTCGAGGTGGTGACGCTGGACGATCTCGAGGCGCACGCCGTCGATCCCGTGGCCTGACGAGCGGTTCGTGGGGACTCTCTACCCGGCCGGCGGGACGTCGCCGTTCCAGAGCATCCAGTGAAGCCGCCAGCAGCCGTCGTCGCCGCGCTTGGAGACCGCCAGGTACTTGCCCTCGCCGATCGCATGATCGCCGCCCGCCGCGGGCGTGTAGTCGAACATGAACCGCCCGTGCGTGAACCCGAGGTTGCCGTCGGTCGTCTCGACGATCTCTGTCAGGTCGAGAACTCGTTCACTGTATGGTTCCATGCGCGAGGCGAGATAGGCGGAGACCTGCGCTCGTCCGGCCATCTCGGGCATGTCCGGCGGGAACCGCGAGCCGTCCTCGGAATGAGCCGCGACCAGTGCCGCCACGTCCCCGGCTTCGAGCGAGGCCTCGAAACCCTGGTCGAGGGCCGTCGGGCTGTCGTAGCAGACTGCCTCGGCGGCCGCCTCCGGTCCGGTGTCCGCGATCGGTGGCGGTGCAGCCATGCCGGGGAGCGGGGCGTCGCGGTTCCAGATGTTGCGCAGGGTCAGGTACGAGCCGTCCGCCTGCTTTGCCAGGACGGTCACCCAGTCGCCGGACTGGGTCATTGTCTCGCCCTCGGGGGAGGTGACCTCCACGCTGTAGCTCCCCTTGCCGGCCATGAGATCGCCGTCGGCGGTCACCGACTCGACAACGTTCTTCACCCTGGGGTTCCCCGCGGCGAAGAAGTCCTCGAAGAAGGAACGCATCGCCTCCTCGCCAATGACCGCCGGCAGGTCCGGCGGCATGATGCCGGATCCCTCACCGGCGTACAACGCCAGCATCGCGTTGGGATCGGCCGCGTTCATGCCGGCGTCCCAGCGCGCGGCGAGCTCGATGACAATATCTTCCGGCGACATCGTCTCTTCCGGCGCTATCGCCTCCTCTGCGACCTCGGTGGAAGGCGCGCAGGCCCCCGCGAGAGCCACGGTCGCGACCACGGTCGCGAACAGTTTCCATCGCTTCATGTCGATCCTCCTTTGTTGGAGAGTGCAGTGTAATACATTTACGCAGACGCGGTCTTATTTCGATGCGCCTCCGCATCTCCCGGTTGACGAGACCGGGTCCAGCGCCAGGCCCGGCCCGCAAACTATCGGGAGTCGGTGCCAAATTATGTACCTGGCACTCGACTACGGCTCCCAACACCGGTTGACGGATTTCGATGTCGGCTCTGCCTCGAGGGCGTCAGCGGCCGTTCACCACCGGCAGGCGGATCTGGGACGGGTAGGTGGGCGAGTGGTGGACGGTGTTGGTGGCCACCATCCCGTCGCTCTCGTCGTAGTTCTTGCCGCCGGTGTTGAGGTTACGGGCGAACCGGGGAAAGTTACTGCTCGAGACCTCGATCCGGATGCGGTGCCCCTCGACAAAGGTGTTGCTGGTCGACATGGGGCTGACCGCGAGCTCGTAGATCTGGCCCGGCTCCATGAATGCCTGGCGGTCGTAGCCCTCGCGGAATCGCACCCGCTGGATGGTCTCGTCAATGTTGTACGCCCGGCCGTCCGGATAGACATCGATCAGCTTGACGGTGAAATCGGTGTCCTTGGCGTCGGAGGAGACGTGGAGCGTGATCTCGATCGTTCCGGTGACCTCGAGATCCTCCTCGAGCGGCTCCGAGGTGTAGACGAGAACGTCGTTGCGGGCCTCGATCTCCCGTTGGTCGAAGGAACCCGCCTCGATGGCGTCGCCGATGCAGCACACACCGCCACCGACTGACGGCACCGGGAGCGCCGGGTCGTACTTGAAGGTGTCGGAGGTGGTCTCGGGACCGGGCTTCCGGGTGGAGAGAGTGCCGTCGCCGAACAGGCTGTTGGCCTTGCCGCCGCTGTCGAGGTAGTAGGTCACCAACTCCACGCCCGGCGGCGGCCAGGTGGGTGCCGACTGCCACTCGTTGCGGCCCATGGTGTAGTACTGGACCTTGGGCGTGTCGTCCACGAATCCGTTGTCCTCGCCCTTGAGCCAGTAGTCGAACCACTTCACGGTCAGCCCCGTGTAATCGAGGCGTGGGTCGCCCAGGTCGCGTTCGCCTACGACGGTTTCCTCCTCTGTCCTCATGAAGCCGCAGTGGGTCACCGGTGCGATCACCACGAACTGGTTGTTCGCGACCTCGGGATCGTCCCCGTTGTGGGTCACGTGATGAAAGAGCGCGAGATTGGGACCAACCGAGATGTCGTACCACGAGTTGAACCACAGGCTCGGCACCCCCCAGGGCTCGTCGTCGTGGTAGAGACCGCCCGTGTACCACGCAGGATCATCGGGCAAGCGCTGGATGAACTCGGCGTACGTGCCCTTGGGACCGTCCACCGAATCCATGATCTCCACCAGCGGTAGGTGCGCGATCGCGGTGCTCCACTCCACCTCGGGCATGTCGGGCGCCAGGTCGAAGTACTTCGACAACCGGACCCGGTCTTGCTGCGAAAGGTCGGCTGGAAGTGTTGGCCGCTGGGTGTTCTGGACCCCGTACAGCCAGCTGAGGAAGAGCATCTGGAAGACTCCGCCCCGGTACCAGTTGCCCTGCTCGTAGAAGGCACCGACGCGACCGATGCCGGCGCCCGCAGCCATCGGCACCATCGCGGCGTGCGCCGGATGGTCGGTGGCGGCCAGCGCCATCTGCCACTCGGCCGATGAGGAGCAGCCGATTGTGCCGACCTTGCCGTTGGACCACGGCTGCTCGGCGATCCAGGTCAGAGCGTCATAACCGTCGGTCCTCGGGAAACCGAGGATCTCCCACTCGCCCTCGGAGAAGAACTTGCCACGCTCGTTCTGGACGACGACGGCGTATCCGGAGCTCACGAAACCGGCGACGATCCTGAGTGTGTACTTCTCGGGCGAGTTGAAGTTGTAGGGCGTGCGCAGGAAGATCGTCGGCAGGTCGGCCTCGACCCCCTTTGGGCGGTAGATGTCGGTCGCCAGGC
>JBFELO010000230.1:0-5271 GCA_041552055.1 Candidatus Sulfomarinibacteraceae bacterium
GAGCTCCACCAGCCGCTCGGACGGGTGGTATCGCGCCAGGGCCAGAGCGACGAACTCGCCGCGGCCCAGCTCGAGCGCGAGCCGGCAGTTGAGCTGCACCAGCGACTCGGCGACCCCGCCCTCGGCGGTGACGAAGGGAAGCATTGCCTTCACCGAAGCCATGATGAGGCTGGCCGCGAATCCTTTACCCGCCACGTCGGCCACGACCACGTCGACGCTGCCGTCTGCGTGCCGGAGGACGTCGTAGAAGTCGCCCGCAACCACCCGGGCCGGCAGGCAACGGCCGGCCACCTGCCAGCCAACACCGGCCACTTCGGACGGTGGCAACAATCGGCGCTGCACGTCACGGGCCATCTCCAGCTCGCGCCGCCCGAGCTCCTGCGCCACCAGCTTCTCGAGCTGCAGACGCTCCACCAGGTCGCGGCGGCGCTCGGCACCAAGCTCCGCCACCCTGACCTCCTCCGCGGGTTCCCCGTCGAGCAGGCCTTCAGCAACGAGGAGATCGTAGGCAGCCTCGACCGTGGACGGAGCTACCCGGTATTGGCGTGCCAGATGTCGGTGGCCGGGCAGGAGCTCGCCGGCCGGCAGCTCGCCGCGCACGATGCGATCGCGAAGCTGACGCGCGATCTGATCGCGCACGGGCTCAGGGTCCCCCGGGACCAGATGAAGGAGCAGCGGAAGTGCATTACTGTTCATATACGATATATACAGTAGATTGCGCAAAAGGTTTCGTCAAGTGGGCACCGCTCGGTTGGATGAGCGGTATTCATCGAGGGCCCCGTGAAAAATGGTCCGGCGTATGCCGCCTGGAATTGGGCTGAAGACTCGATCAATTCGACCGCTTCAGAGGCGCCGCCGTAGGCCTTCATTCTGAAGCCTATCCTCTGTGCGTTCTCGGCAAAAGACGGATCCGACAGGATGTCGAGCGCTTTGGCGCGAGCCTCGTGCGCCACGAGCTGCTTCTTCCTTCCCGTGATGTCTGACGTCGGCATGACATAGTCGCCTGCTCCCTGAACCGCAATCCGCCGAGCCCGCACTTCCCACCGGTATTCGTCGCGAGGACATCGAGGTACCGTGTGGAGTCCCTGCTATTCTCGCGGCATGCACAGCCAAAACTCGGGGTCGTTGTCACCCACGCAAGACTCTTCTCCAGGGTCTCTGTACCCACTCCTCGCCTCGATCATGCTGGCGGGTTTCTTCGTCGCAGGTGGTGACGGTATCGCGGCCGATGTGCCCGAGCCTGGATCGAGGGAGGCCATCGCGGCCGCGACCACGGAGACGCGGTTTTCGAACCCGTGGGTGGAGTCGATTCCGGAATCGACCACGGTCCCGTCACCCACCGACGTCCTCGGTCACATCGCCGGTGACCCGGGAGAGCTGAGCGACACGTCTCAGATCTTCGGCTACTTCAGGGCCCTGGCGGCCGCCTCGCCGCGCGTCCACCTTGAGGTGATCGGCACCACCGAGGAGGGCCGCGACATCCTGCTGGCGGTGATCGCGGACCAGGTGGGTATGGGGCAGATCGACCGACTCCGAGAGGCGACCTCTCTGCTGGCCGACCCGAGGCGATGCGACGAGCCGTGCATGGAGGAAACCATTCAGTGGGCGCGGCCGATCTACTACCTCAACGGAGCAATTCACTCGACCGAGACAGGCAGTCCGGAGATGCTCATGGAGCTGGCCTACCGGCTGGCCGTATCCGAGCAGCCCGAGATCCGGGAGATTCGAGAGAACCTGGTGGTGCTCATCAACCCGGTGTCGGAGCCCGATGGGCGCGACCGGATGGCCGAGTGGTTCTACCGGTACCTCAAGGGAAAGACCGACTACGACAACCTGCCGTACGATTCGCCGCCCTACTGGGGGCACTACGTCTATCACGACAACAACCGCGACACCCACCAGCGCGCGCTCGCCCTGACGCGGGCGGTCGAGGACATGTTCCTCCGCTGGCACCCTCAGGTGATGCACGACCTGCACGAGTCGATCCCATTCCTGATGGTGTGGACCGGCACCGGCCCGTACAACATCCACATGGACCCGATCCTGGTCGGCGAAATGCATCAGATGGCGTTCCAGGAGGTCCGCACCCTGTCGTCGTTCGGCATGCCCGGAGTCTGGACCTGGGCTTTCGGCGAGGGTTGGGCGTGGCTGTACCTCGACTCGATCGCGATCAATCACAACGCAATCGGTCGCGGGTACGAGACCTTCGGCATCACCAGCTCCGAGATCATGGACGTGCGGCTCGACCTCCGCTCGGAACGGTATGTGGGCAAGCCGGTGACACGTCGCGACTGGTACCGGCCGTGGCCGCCACCGCGCACCTTCCGGTGGTCGCTGCGCAACAACATCAACTACCAGCAGACCGGGGTGCTGTCGATCCTGCACTTCACCGCGCTTCAGTCGGAGGGAATCCTGCGCGACTTCTGGCGCAAAGGGAAGCGGGCGGTGGATCGGGGGGTGGCCGAGCCGCCGTTTGTCATCGCGATTCCCGAGGATCAGCCCGATCGTGGCCGCCTGGCAGCCCTCGTCAACCTGCTGCGCGACCACGGTATCGAGGTGTCCAGGGCCCGCGGCGCCTTCGAGGTTCACGGCACTGCGTACCCCGCGGGGACCTTCGTCGTTCGGATGGACCAGCCCTATCGAGGCTATGCCCTCGACCTGCTCGAGACGCAGAAGTACCCGATCCAGGATGCGCAGTACGGAGCGTACGACGACGTGACGTGGTCGCTGCCGATCCAGTACGGCATCGATGTCGTCCCGGTGGAAGACCCGCAGGTGCGCGAGGTCCCCGTCGACCTCATCACCTCCGAGGTGTCCTACAGCGGTGAGGTCAGCGGCGGTGGTCCCGTCTACCTGCTGCGCGACACGGGGCAGGAAGCACTGCTGGCCGCGCGATACCGGCTTGCAGATTTCAGAATCGAGGTGGCGCACGAGGCGTTTCAGCACGACGGCACGGACCACCCGGCCGGATCGTGGATCCTGGCCGCCCAGGACGGCCTCGATGCCGCTTTGGAAAGCGTGGCCGAGGAGCTGGCGCTCGACTTTTCATCGGCAGATGCCGTGCCCGAGGTGCCGCGCCACGCCCTGGATCTGCCCCGCCTGGCGATCATGGACACCTGGCGCGACACTCAGAGTGCCGGCTGGGTGCGTCTGCTGTTGGACACCATGAAGATTCCCTACGCCTACATCGGTGATGACGAGATCAAGGAGGGTGAGCTCGAGATCGACTTCGATGTCATCGTCTACCCGCACACGTACGCGTCACTCAAACGGGTGATACAGGGGATCGATCCGTCACACGGTCCGATGCCGTACACCAGGACCGAGGAGTACCCGAGCCACGGGTCACCGCGATCGTCGCCCGACATCACCGGGGGGCTCGGCTATCGCGGACTCGCCAACCTTCAGCAGTTCGTCGAAAGCGGCGGGGTTCTGATCACGCTGGGGGGGGCCAGCAGCCTCCCTCTCGACGGTGGCTTCGTTCGCCACGTCCGGCGCGCTCGCGTCAAGGACCTGCAGAATCCGGGCTCGGAGATCCGCGCCAGATTCGTCCGACCGGACCATCCGCTGGCCTACGGCTACCCGGAGGTCACGTCGGTGCACCGCGCGGGTCTGCCGCTGTACGAGACCCGCGAGGCCGACCTCGGTTGGATCGTGCTGCAGTGGGGAACCGAGCCGCCGAGGTTCGACGACCCGAAAGCGGCCGACGACGGGCCGTGGGGGGCCGGAACCGAAGCGGATGAGAGCGACGAGGAGGACGACGCCGAGGATGACGACACGAGTGCTCCGCTGATCGTGTCCGGTGGAATCAAGGGGGGCGACGAGCTTCAGGGGAAACCGGCGATCCTCGACATACCGGTCGGCGAGGGGCGGATCATCGCGTTCAACTTCGACCCGATCCACCGCACCCTCACGCGTTCTGATTTCCGCCTGTTATGGAACGCGATAATGAATTGGAATGACTCTCCGGCGATCGGAGGTGATGGGGAGTAGGGCAGCAGGGGCAGTACTGCTATACGGCTATACGGCGCGGCGCCACTGACCTGTTGAATCTCACAGCCCTAGGGTCGCATAGCTGAAAGGCCTTAAAGCCGAGACGCTTCTTCGCCAGGCCGCGGCGTGACTCGGCGTAGTCCGAAGGACAAAGCCGGGAGCGGCCCCTCACTCCCCCTTCAGGTACTCGTCGCACCACGCGTAAGTGCGTGCCGGGCACCTCTCCGCAGGACTCGCGACTGAGATCACTCAAAATGCCGAGGCGATTGCGTTCCTCTTTGTGCCTGGCATTTTCCCTCTTCTTTTTCCTTTTCTGGGTCTCGAAGGCGCGGTCACCGCGGTCCGCTGCGGACAGGCGATTAGTGCCAAGATACGAAGTTGTCCAGCCTGATAGTTCCCGAGCTGTCGTCCACCGTCCCTCGAACGGCACCCCAACGGACGAAGTCGATACGGCGATCGCTTGTGTCGAGGCCCGCCAGGGTCTCTGGTGCTCCGAAGTTCAGCGCGAGCGATACTTCCGCCAAGTTCGAAGCCTCCCAGGACATCACGACCCTGTTCCACCCCGCTGCCATGGCGACCGCTCCCGTGGCATGGAATACTCCCAGATCGTCTCGGACCTCCAAGACCAGCACGGGACCGCTACGCATGACCACCCTGAGCTGGGGATCCCCGAGCTCGTCATAGCCCACCAGGTGCTCGAATTCGTCACTGGGGCCAAGCACGAGATTGTCCAGGTTGACGTAAAACCCTGCCGAGTAGGCGCTTTCGGAACTCGGCGAGTCGTCCTGCACGAAGGCGAACGGTGGCATGGACGTGTCGATGAAGGCCTCGAAGATGCCGCCCGTCTCGACCGAAAAGTCGTTCCGCAGTGTGATCGTCTGTCCCGAAATGAACCTGGCATGTCCGCCGCCGGCCACGACGAAGTCATCGCCGGCGCTGATCGAGTGACATCGTTGAACGAGCAGCGAGGCGGTCACGGTCTGGGAACTGAGGGACACGTTGTCCGGAGTGACACAGACCGTCGACACGCCGATCTCCAGACCATAGCCGCCCGAGTACGCGGCCGTGTTGTTGACCGCCATGCCTCCGGCCCCGGTCTCCGACCACGCGCCGGTGTCCTGGCTTTCGAAACCGTCGGTGAGCAGGGTGGGGAGGTGCCCCCTCGACAACGCGTCCAGCCCCAGCTTCTCCGACAGCGGCTCGAAGCACGAGAACAGACGTGCGTTGTCGGCGAACACATCAAAGTCGCTGGCAACGAGTGCGTCGCCGTCGCCGAAA
>JBFELO010000231.1:0-5236 GCA_041552055.1 Candidatus Sulfomarinibacteraceae bacterium
TGGAACCACCCCTCGAGGATCGCGGACGCGTGCCGGTCCACTCAGTTGATGGTCAGCGGCCGTCCGTTCAGAAGCACGACGATCGTCGGTTTGCCAGCCTCGCGCACCGCCTGCACGAGCCGCAGCTGATGACCGGGCAGGTCGAGGCTCGTCCGCGATCGGCTCTCACCGACGAGATCCTCGCTTTCACCGAGGACGACGATGGCAGCATCCACGTCCTGCGCGAGCTCTCGCGCCCTGTCGATCTCGGCCTGCTCCTGCGCCGTTGGCGGGACCGGCACGATCTCGCTGTCCGGAAACGTCGCGTCGACGAACTCGCAGCCCTTCGCGTAGAGCACCCGGACCGACGGCCCGACCTTCGCTCGTATGCCTTCGAGGACCGACACCACCGGGATCTTGGAGGGACCGTAGCGGCTGATCGAGTTGCGTGTCTCGGCGGCGTTGGGTCCGGTGACGAGGATCGATCTCAGGTCCTTGCGAAGGGGCAGCGCGCCGTCGTTCTTCAGCATCACGATCGACTCGTGGGCCGCGCGCCTCCCCACCTCGAGGTGAGCAGCGCTGCGGACGATCCCGTCCGCCTCCTTCGGGTCCGGGACGTACGGCTGGTCGAACAGCCCCTCCCAGAACTTCACGCGCAGGACGTCCCGTACCCGATCGTCCACGATCGCGATCGGCAGCTTGCCGGTCGTGACGAGAGTGCGCACCGCGTTGACGTACACGTCCGGCATCGTGAAGTCGGTCCGGACGTTCAGGCCGGCGACCACGGCCTGCCGTACGGCTTCGACATAGTCCGCCGCGACGTGGTGCTTGATCTGGAGGAACTCCACGGCGCGGCTGTCGGAGACGACGTAGCCCTTGAACCCCCAGCGCGTGCGCAGGATGTCGGTGAGGAACAGCGGGCTGCCGGTGATCGGGATCCCGTCGTAGTCGTTGTACGAGCTCATGACCCCCAATGCGCCCGCGTCCCGGATCGCCGCCTCGAACGGCGGCAGGTAGATCATCTCGAGCTCGCGCTCGGTCACCTGCGGATCGGTGCGCGCGGTGCCGTCGCGACCGCCCTTCGGCACGCCGTACACGGCGTAGTGCTTCGGCGTCGAGACGACGCGCACGGCCTGGAGCGCCCGCACCTGGATCCTGCCCAGCTCCGAGGTCAGGTACGGATCCTCGCTGTAGCACTCGACGGTCCGACCCCAGCGCGGGTCGCGCGGGAGGTCCAGGATCGGCGAGTACACGTTGGTGTACCCGAGCGCGCGCGCCTCGCGTCCGGTGATCGTCCCGATCTCCTTCACCAGCCCACGATCCCACGCGCTCGCAACACCGAGCTGGGCCGGAAAGCTGGTGGCGCGGTCGTGGGCGAGCCCGCGGATCCCCTCGTTGGTGAAATCGGCCGGGATGCCGAGCCGCGTCCGCTCGACGAACCAGCGCTGGACCGTGTTGATCGCCTCGGCGTGCACCGAGGGCGGGTAGGTCAACGCGGTCTCCGGCACCTCGAGCCCGGCGCGGCTTCCGTACACACCGTTCAGGTGTTCGTCGATGTTGCCGATCCCGTCCTTCCAGATCGCGTCGTTCCACGCCGGCGTCGGCAGCTCGTCCGGCAGCACGCGCGAGTACCCGTACAGCGTGGCGAGCTGTGCGGTCTTCTCCTCCAGCGTCATGCGTGCGAGCAGATCCTCGACTCGCTGATCGACCGGCACGGTCGGGTCCTCGTAGGGATCCTTCTGTCCGTTCTTGTTGAAGTCGATCCAACCGTCCTTGTAGATGGTGGCGACGTTGGTCGGAAGCAGAAAGGTCGCGAGCGCGAGGGCGATGATTCTCATGGCGGAACCGTATCACCACGCCACCTCGCCTGCACGTGCGCCGGCCTTCCCCTGCGACGCCAAAGGTGCCACCCTTCGGCGGCGCTTCAACAATGAGTGACAGCGAAGGGTGGCACCCAGGTACTTTGTGAGAGTTGTGATGGGTGGCACCCATAAGAGGGATCGTCCGATGACGACGGCGACGATGGGATTGATGAAAGCATACGTGCCCACGACTGTGGGCTGGGCGACGCGCAACAACCATGCGTACGCCCAGAAACCGGTGAGCGATCCGATGACGATCAGGTATCCCAGGGCCGTCAAGGATTCATCCCCCATGGCCGCCGGTCTTATGTATCCGATCTCCCCTCGCGCCGCGCCGACCAGACCCAGCAGGACACCGCCGCAGAGCAATTGCAGCGCCACCGAAAGCCGCACATCCTGGTGCGGTGGACGTCGCCTCGAACGGAGCGATCCGATGGCCCAAAACATCGCACCCGCCACGAGCGCCAGGTATGCCCAGGGCGCCGCACACCCGTCCGACGTCGTCCCCCCCGTCAACGACGGGAGAATCAGCACGGCCACGCCGAGGAAGCCGACAGCGACACCCGCAAGCGTCAGCGGCTCCGGCCTCTTGCCAGCGGGGAGCCACTGCATGAGTACGAGCCACATCGGCATGGTTGCGAAAAGAAGCGCTGCGATACCGGAATCCGCCGACTGCATCGCCCAACTCACGAGACCGTGCCCACCAACGAACACTTTTTGTGCCAGGCACCTTTCGGCACCTTTCAATTCTTCCTACTCCGGGAGTAGGCCAAGGCGCTTGGCCCGCCGCCGCCAGTCCTGTCGAGCGGCGGCGCGAAGGTCCTCGACGCTGTCGACCTCGTCCACGATCTCGAGGTCGAGTACGGTTTCGACCAGGTCCTCCAGGGTCACGACGCCGGCGGTGCCCCCGAACTCATCGATGACAGCGGCGATGTGCCCGCGAGAGGACAGGAACAGGTCCAGCAGATGAGGCAGCCGTGCCGTCCCGGGTACGAGTGGGAGCTCGCGGCGAAGATCGCCGAGCCGGAGGCTCGCCTCGCCCCGGGCAACACGTTCAAGGACCTCGTCCTTGAGTACGAAGCCAAGCAGCGCGTCGATGGAGCCGCTGTAGATTGGGATCCGCGAGAACCGCAGCGGCTGGTGGCGGTCGACCACCGATCCGACTGTCTCGTCCTCCGACAGGGCGAATACCACGGTGCGCGGCGTCATGATGTCGGTGGCGCTCAGCGAGCGGGAGCGAAGCAGCGCGTTCACGACCCGCGACTCTTCCTCGTCGAGCACTCCCTTCTGCGCGCCGAGGTCGGCGAGAGCGCCAATCTCGTCGCGGCTCACGTGCACCGGGTCGTGCTCTGCCGAGATCGTCCTACTGGCGAGCCTGGTCATCCACACGAGCGGCCTGAGCGGGACCATCAGTCCCGTGAGCAGCCGCGTCACCGCCGGGGCGAGGCGTCTCCAGTACACGGCGCCGATGGTCTTGGGGATGATCTCGCTCAAGAGGAGAATGGCGAGCGTCAGAACCGCCGAGAACAGGCCGATCCAGGCGTCGCCGAAAACGTGCGCCGCCTGGGCGCCTGCGCCAACCGCGCCGACGGTGTGCGCGATGGTGTTGAGCGATAGGATCGCTGCCAGCGGCTCGTCGATGTCGTCCTTCAACCTCCTCAGCCGCGCCGCAGCCCTCTGGTTGCTCTGCTCCATAGCGACCAAGTAGCCGGGTGTGACGCTGAGCAGCACCGCCTCCATGATCGAGCACAGGAACGACACCCCGATGGCGAGCACGACGTAGAGGACGAGCAGGAGCATTTAGGTGCCAGGCCCAACGTTTGGACGATCTTTGTCATCTAATCCGACCTTGCCCCGAGCAGCAAGCGCCTGATCGAGTGCTTCGAATTCTTCGCGAAAACCATGAGATTTCATCCGCATCTCGGCCCCCCGGCTCGCCCAACGGCTCACCGCCTCGGGCCATCGACCGAGAAGCTCGCCGAGCTGCTTTGCAGTCAATTCCCATCGCTCGATTGCGAGCGCCGCGATCATGTACCTCTTCCGGCTGATGCTTGTGCCCTTCCCTCGACCTGCCAGTTCGTCGAGCGGGACCGACAGGATTGAGCAGCAGCGCCCGACGAACTCATCCACAGCCATCGATTCTCGTTCGACACCGGTGCTCCGACCAAGCTCGTCAAGCCATGCGGACGGAGCAACGGGTTTGACAGGGCGGTCCACCTCTCGCCTCCACCAGGGGAGCTTTCCAGGCCGTTCACCCTGCCACTCCTCTTCCTGGGCACCCTTCAGAGCCCGGACGTAGCTCCTGGGAGCCTGCCGCACCGTGTCCCCAAAGAGCGCCAGCACGCCGTCGACGTCGATCAGTGGGTCACGGACCTTGCCGAGCAGCTCGCGGTGACCGCTGAGTACGTAGTCCGCCGGATCGCCCACCAGACCCGTAACCACCGGGTTCAGGTGGATGTACACGACGAGACGGTTGAAGTACTCGGCGGTCTCTACCAGCTTGGCCTTGTACCGGCTCTGCCAACGGGGGCCACTCGCGCGGTGGCGGCGGTTGTATCCCTGCCCGAACCGGGCTTGCACGTACCCCATCGCGCGCGACAGCGGTACACGACCCGCACGGAAGGCCAAGTGGTAATGGTCAGACATCAGAGTCCAGGCGTAGACTCTCAGGTCGTCCCGATTCCGCGCCTTGCGCAGGATGTCGATGAATTCGATCGCCTCTTCCGGCTCTGAGAACAGCTTGCACCACGTGCGAAACGGTTGTACACGTGGTAGATCCCGCCCTCGACAAACACCCTCGGTCGTCTCGGCATCCCGCCTTCACGACCACCAATCTACCAGAAAAACGTTAAGTCGTTGGGCCTGGCACCTATGACCTATGTGGCACCTATGAGAGGTTCGAAGAATACAGCACTTCGAAGTGCTCCACCTCCTCGGGCGGATCGATCAAGAACTCGTGATCACGTTCGTAGTACTTGGCCTTGTCGATCGGCTCGCCAGCAAACGCCCTGATCGCATCCTCGGAATCCCACAGGGTGAGCATCATGATCTCGTAGTGTTCACCGAGATCCCGACCGAGCATGAAGACACCCCTGTTTCCCTCGATTCTCTCGTATCCAGGCGGTCCGACCTCCCTTTCGTACGCTTTGAACTCTTCGGATTGGGCAGAAGGGGCTTTACCGCGCCAAAGTCTGACGATCATGCGCTTACCTCCGAGTGCTGAAATGGGTGATAACGACTCCCGCAACAATGACGAAGCCCGCCGACATCGTACGGGAATCGAGGTTCTCGCCGCCGAGGAATCGTCCGATGACGACGGCGACGATGGGATTGATGAAAGCATACGTGCCCACGACTGTGGGCTGGGCGACGCGCAACAACCATGCGTACGCCCA
>JBFELO010000232.1:0-5177 GCA_041552055.1 Candidatus Sulfomarinibacteraceae bacterium
GCCCGGCGAGGACCGCGGGCCTCGAGGCCGCCGGCCACTCTCCAGAGGCTTCTTGCGTCCACCCGCTCCGCGTTCGAGGGACACGGGACGCAGGAACGGGTGCTTGGGGATATCCGGCTAGGCATGCGAAGGAGGGTTCATGAGGAAGACACTGATACTGGTCACTGCCCTGGCGGTGCTCGTTGCCCTGGCGGCACCGGCGGCGGGAAAAGGGAAGCCGCCCCAAGAGCCGGATCCGCCAACAACAGCGGACTGCAATACGAATGGCGGCGGCCTGCTCCTGGGCTCAGACGGGCATCCGTTCACTGCCGAATCGGGCCTGAACAAGCTGGAATGTCTCTGGACGCCGGCGGAAAGCGCTACCGACGCCGGCACCGTCACGGTCGAGGGCACCGAAGGATCGATCTCCGGGGTGATTGTGTTCGTCCGTGACGATTCGCCCGGCGACATCTGCGTACTCGAACAGGACTGGGAAGGCCACACGGGTCCCACCTATTCAGCGTCCTTCAACCTGGCCTACGGCGAGATGACCGACCCGTTCTCCGGGTACTCAGACCAGACCTACTGGACCTGGGACGCCGGCCACTGGTGCTATCCGCAAGATGGTGACTTCGACATGCGAGACGACTCAAATGGCAAGCCACTCCACCTGCGGGTGGACTTCCGGGCCAAGAGAGGCACCACCGTCGCAATCACGCTGTCACCACCGCAGGCGACCACCCCTTAACAAAGCAGAGCGCCGGGAGGGGACGGGTCCGGGGGAACCCGGTGCCTTCTCCATCCCGTTCCTGCGTCCAACAGCCCCCGATACCGAGGTCACCGGACGCAAGAACGGGGAGGACAGGTGGGACGAGCGCGCCGCCTTCTACTCCGTGTTCCGGTAGGCCCACAGGTCCTCGAGCTCCCAGCGGAACCGCCGCTGCTCGTCGTACGAGGCCGCGCCCACCGCCACCGCCCGGCCGGTGCTCTCGTCGAAGGCCGCCACCAGATCGACAACGTAGCCGGGACTCGACTGCGTCCGCATCAGCGTCCACGTGTTCGACTCGAAGTCGTAGGCCCACAGCTCCTCGCCACCGAAGACGTCCCACGGGAGGTACGGCCAGGACGTCCAGTCACGGCTTCCCCCGAACACGAAACTCAGATCCGCCACCGGGTCGTACCACATCGCATGACCGGCCCGCGCCGGAGGTGACACCGCCGGGGTCATCTCCTCCCACGTGTTCGTATTGGTGTCGTAGGCCCAGGTGTCGCCCATCACCTCGCCGCCGAAAACGTCGGCTCCTCCGAAGACGATCACCCGGTCCGAGCCAGTGTCGTACACCATCCCGTGCGAGAGGCGCCCCCGCGGCGCAGTCTCGGGGGCGGCGTCCGCCCACTCGCCGACCGTAGCGTCATACGTCCAGGTGTCGGGAAGTCCGAAGTGCTTGCCATCTTCGATGCGACCCCACTCGGCACCGCCGAAGGCGACCACGAGATCAGACTCGGCGTCGAAGACCATGCCGACCCCGTAGCGATCGAGGAACCTACCCCCGGCAGGCGACAGCTCCTCCCACACGTTGGCGTCGTCGTCGTACGTGAACACCGCGCCGTCATCGGTTCTCGGAACGATGATGCGCTCGAGACCGGGGTGATACACGATCCCGGCAATGGTCGGCTCAGGGTTGATCTGCTCTGCCTCGGGCAGATTCGGCATGGGAGCGCACTCCTCCATGGGCGGGGCACCGACCACCCAGCTGCATGCCGTGTCGAGCGCTACAACTGCGCCGGATCCGGCGTCGTACACGAGCGTGTCCAGGTCTTCGATGCCTTCCTGCAGGACTCCCCACGATCCGCCGGTAGCAGCAGCCGCCCAGTCGCCTGCTTCGATCCCGATCTCGCCCTCCGACTCGGCCAGGGCGGGCGCCAAACGCTGCACGTCGGGAGGCGGAGGACAGCCGACCCCCACCCAGATCCGGCACTCGACATCGGTCAACTCCCGAGAGACGCGACTCCGTGCGATCTCCATCAGGCCGTCGATCTCGAGCGCCCACAGCAGCAGCGCACCCTCGACGTCCACCGACAGCAACCGAGATCCATCGGGACTGAAGGCGATGGACGAGACCTCGGCCTGGTGGGCGCGAAGCACCAGCTGCTCCTCTCCGGTAGCGCCATCCCACAGCCTCACCGAACCGTCGGCTTCGCCGGTCGCAATCTGTGAGCCATCGGGCGAGAACGCCACGCTGAACGCATTAGCGGTTGGAGCATCGAGCGTCCCCAGTTGTCGTCCTGTGTACGGCTCGAAGATCTTGGGACGCCCGATCCCACCAGTGACGAGCAACCGCCCGTCGGGACTGAATGCGGCCGCCCCCTTGTCCCCGGACGGGAAGTGACCGGTCTCGATGATCGGTTCGCCCGTGGCGAGATCCCAAACTACGGTCATCCTGCTCGGGTACTCCTCGCCCTGGGGAAACGACTGCGTCACCAGCAAGGAAGTGTCGGGAGCAAAGGCGGCCGCTGCGTAGACCCGGTCGGTCTCGGGGTCGTCGTCGGTGAAAACCAGCGACCACCCGTCGGTGTCCCACACGTGGACACCGGAATCACCGACCGCGGCCAGCCGTGAACCGTCGCCCGAGAGCTCCAGCTCTCGAGGCACGAATCCCTCTCCGGGCAGCGCCACCTCGCTCACCAACTCACCGGTGGCGGCGTCCAGGACCACGATCCGGCCCTCTGCATCGTCGCCCCGACCTCCGACGACCAGTTCGGTACCGCCCGAGAGGTACGCCACCGAGGTCACTTCGCTCAAACCGGTCGGCACGCTGCGAGTCTCGGCACCGGTCGCCGGATCCCGGAAGGCGAGCCGCCCTCCACCCTGCGCCACCGCCACCTCCGAACCGTCGGGAGTGAAGGCGCCGCTCGCCGCTTCCGAGACGGCCATCCACTCGCCGGGTCCGGCCACGCCTATGTCCCACTGGCGCGCCTCCCAGTGTTCGGGCCACGTGACGACCACGTCCGCCGGGAACTCCTGGAAGCCGCCGATCGTCGCTGCATGGCGGCCGTCGGGCGAGAGCCGCACGACCCATGCCGGACCCTGATGACCCCCAAGTGTCACCAGCTTCTCCACCGCGCCGCCGGACAGCTCCCACACATAGGCAATCCCTTCGCGCCCGCTCGTGGCCAGATAGCGGCCGTCCGCAGAGGTATCGACGGAGGTCACCTGCGCAGTGTGCTCAGAGATCGAAGCCAGCAGATCACCGCTCTCCCGGTCGACGATGTTGACTGCGTTCCCGTCGACCATCACCACCGCGCCAATCGTTTCGAGCACCTCGAACACGTTGCCGTAGCCCGGCCACGACTCAAACACTGCACCGGACGCCACGTCGTAGACGGAGGAGCCGAATCCGACCTGTGTAGCGTCACCCGACAGCCAGATCTGACCCGGGCAGTCCGCCGGGTCGCACTCGAAGGCGGCGATCTGGCTGCGTGAGTTCAGATCCCAGACACGCACCTGATCGCCCGGCTCGGCCGAGGCAAGCGTCAGACCGTCGTCGCTGGCGTCGACGTCGCGAATCCACCCGGTGTGCCCTTCCAGTACGAACACCTCTTCGAACGAAACCCGATCCCTAATCGTGAGCCGGCCGTCGAAGTCGGCGACCGCCAGCCATTCGTTGTCCCCTCCGGCCAAGGCCGAGTCGGCGATGGCGAACTCGAACTCGGCGATCACCTCGCCGTCGGGAACGCTCACCAAGTCGCTGGTGAAGAACCCGGCAACGTAGAGCAAATCGCCGTCCGGCGAGTAGGTCACGCTCCGCCCGTACATCTCGACCGGGACGCCGGAGATGAGGCGGTCTGCGGATACCGCCTCATGCAATGCTTCGACGGCTTCCAGCAGAATCGACCCGTCGACCGTTCTCGTCGTCTCGACGGCCTTCATGGCCAGCAAGATGCTCAGCTCCGGGTCGGACTCGAGGGTGAGGATCGCCGACGAAGCGAGCCGTCGCGCCTGCGCCAACCTGGCCTGAGACTCGGCCTCGGCACTCGCTTCGACCGCCAGTGCCTGCTGGTCCTCGGCGCGGACCCTCTCCTCCTCGGCGGTGAGTGCCGCCTGCTCCGCCCTACCGGCCTCGCTCAGAGCGAGGTCCGCCTGCTGTTCGGCGACCTGTTGTTGCTCCTCGGCCCGGCTTCGCTGCGTCTGTGCCACCGCGGCAAACACCACCGCCGCTACCGCCAGCGCTCCGAGCGCTCCGGCTACCGCCCGACGCCGGACCCGGCGCCTCGACTGCTGGCGATCCTCCCGCTCCCTGGCATGGCGGAGAAACTCGCGCTCCGAAACGGTTAGCGGCAGGTCGGCATCCGCCGCCCAGGTCTCGTACTGGCGGAGGCGACCCCCCGACAGGAGGTAGCCGTGGTCGCGGTTGGACTGGTCCCACTCCGAATACGCGGCCCTGAAGCGCCGCTGCAACACCAGCGCCTCCCGGCGCTCGTCGATCCAGCCGCTGAGGCGGGACCACCGCCGCAGCAACTCCTCGTGGGCGATCTCAACGGTCGGAACGCGCGACTCGGGATCGCGGTCGAAGGTGAGCAAGCGGGCATCCCCGAAGTCGGCAAGGATGCCGTCGACGGTGGCGAGCGCCACCCCGAGTTCATGCATCTCCGGTAGAGGCGCTCGTCGTCGCGTCACGGTGCCGGCGTCGTCGACACTGACCAGGTGGAGAAACACTCGCCGCATCGCTTCCCGCTTCTCCAGCGGGTAGCCGCTCGCGATCTGCTCCGGCCATCCGCCCAACGCTCCGCCCACGCCGCCGCTGGAGCGATAGGCGTGGAGGTCGAGTGGCCCGCCCTGGCGGGCTTCGAACGACCGGGTGAGTGCATATTGGATCAGTGGGAGGCCACCGGGTTGTGCTCCCGCATCCTCGACGACCGCTGAAACCACCTCGGGGTCGACCCCGACACCGACTTGTTCGGCCGGACGACGGATGATCCACCCGAGATCGGCCATTCCCGGCGGCGTCACCGAGATCACCGCCTCGCGCATCAGTGAGCCCAGCGGCTCGTACTGAAGCGGCAAGTCGTAGAAGTCGGCCCGAATGGCGAGCACGACGCGGGCAGAGCCCGTTGCGAGTCGACACAGAACGTCCATGAACCGTTCGGCGTCTGCTTCGAGACTCGCAAACAACTCCTCAAACTGGTCGACGACCAAC
>JBFELO010000233.1:0-5132 GCA_041552055.1 Candidatus Sulfomarinibacteraceae bacterium
TCGCGGACCTCGTCGGGGAGGTCCTCGAGGTCGGCCTCGTTCTCGGCCGGCAGCACCACGGTGTCGATGCCCGCGCGTACCGCGCCGAGCACCTTCTCTTTGACGCCTCCGATCGGCAGGACTCGTCCGGACAGCGTGATCTCGCCGGTCATGGCGACGTCGTGGCGAGCCGGCCGTTTCGACAACGCGGAAGCGAGTGCCGTTGCCATGGTGACTCCGGCCGAAGGACCGTCCTTAGGAATCGCGCCGGCCGGCACGTGGATGTGAACGTCCTGCTCGAACGCCTTGGGCTCGATGAAGAGCTCGTCGGCGTGGGCCTTGGCATAGGTCCAGGCAGCGCGGGCCGATTCCTTCATCACGTCACCGAGTTGCCCCGTCAGTACCAGCTCGCCCTTGCCCGTCATGGGTGATGCTTCGACGAACATGATGTCACCTCCGACCGGGGTGTAGAACATGCCGGTGGCGACGCCGACCTGGTCCGACTCGGCGGCGTGTTCCGGGTGGACCTTGGGTCGGCCCAGTAGCTCGGCGACCTGCTCGGGACCGATGTCGAGACCCTCGAGCTCCTCGGCGGCGATCTTGCGCGCCACCTTGCGCGCCAACCTGCCGATCTCCCGTTCCAGCTGGCGCACACCGGATTCGCGGGTGTAGCGGGTGATCACCTCCTGGACCGCCTCGTCCGAGAACTCGATCTGTTCGTCGGTGAGCCCGGCCTGCTTGACCTGGCGCGGAGTCAGGTACCGCTTGGCAATCTCGAGTTTTTCGTTCTCGGTGTAGCCGGCGAACTCGACGACCTCCATTCGGTCCTGGAGGGGTCCCGGAATGTTCTGGAGGAAGTTGGCGGTGCAGATGAACTGCACCTCGCTCAGGTCGAACGGGACTCCCAGGTAGTGGTCCGTGAAAGTGTCGTTCTGGGCCGGATCGAGAACCTCGAGCAGCGCAGATGAAGGATCACCCTGGTAGGACACCCCGAGCTTGTCGACCTCGTCCAGCAGGAAGACCGGATTCCTGGTGCCTGCCTGCTTCATGCCCTGAATGATCCGGCCCGGCATCGCCCCTACGTAGGTGCGGCGGTGGCCTCTGATGTCGGCCTCGTCCCGCACCCCTCCCAGGGAGATCCGAACGTACTCCCTGCCCATGGCGCGGGCAATCGACTGGGCCACCGATGTCTTGCCGACGCCCGGAGGGCCCGCGAACAGGAGAATCGGATTGCGGCCCACCGAGTCCTTGGCGAGGGTCGGTGACGGCGCCTCGGCCGGAACCTGGTCCGCCTCGTCAACCTGATCGTCCGCAGCCTCGATCTCCACAGCTTCGTCGGCTTCCTCGGCCGGTTCGGTGTCCTCGGTTCGTTTTCGCAGCAGCCGGACCGCGAGGAACTCCAGGATGCGGTCCTTGACGTCGCCGAGCGCGTAGTGGTCCTCTTCGAGAATCTCCGAGGCACGTTGAATGTCCAGTCGCTCATCGGAGCGTTCGGTCCACGGCAGCTCGGTGATGGTCTCCAAAAAGGTGCGGATGACCTGCGCCTCCATCCCCTCGGGCCCCATCCTCTCCAGCCGGCCGAGCTCGCGCTCCACCTCTTTGCGGACCACGTCGGGGAGCTCGAGCTCCTCGAGTTTTTCGCGGAGCTCCTCGAGGTCCTCGCGACCACCGTCGTCGCCGAGCTCCTTCTGGATCGCCTTCAGCTGTTGGCGAAGGAACATCTCTCGTTGACGGTCACCCAGTTCCTCCTGGACCTGGGACTTGATGTCTTCCTGCGCGTCCAGCACGGACACCTGCCGCTGAATGTGCAGCAACACCGCGCGGAGCCGCTCCTCGACCGACAAGGCCTCGAGCAGCTTTTGGGCCTGGCCATGCTGAAGGTCGAGATGACCCGCCACGAGATCGGCGAACCTGCCGGGTTCCTTCGTCTCTGCGAGAAACTGCTGCACCGCCTCCTTGGGCATGCCGGCACGACGGCCGAGTTCGGCCGCCCGCTCGCGGGTCTCCCGGTAGAGGGCGGCAAAGGTGGGTGCCTCCGGATCGATCGGCGCCATCTCCTCGGCCGTTCGGACCGCCGCGACCAGGAACTCGTCCTGCTCGTCGTAGCGCACCGCGACGCCGCGGTGCAAACCGTTCAACAGCAGCCGCATTCCCGAAGGCCCCCGCTGGACCGGCCCGATCGACGCGACCGTCCCCATGCCGTAGAGCAGCTCGGGCGTCACCTCCTCGAGGTTTTCTCGTTGCGACACCACGAAGATGAGCTTGTCGTCGGTCTTGAGGGCCGCCTCGATGGCGCGCAGGGTGCCCGCACGACCGGCCGCGATGGGCGAGGTCACACCGGGAAACAGGACCGCCTCGCGGAGAGGGATCACTGGAAGATTGGTCAGGTCTGACATGTCGATGTCTCCGTTTCTCCGTTTCGCCCGGGGAGTTGTGTTCCAGGCTCAGAATACACCGTGACGGTGCACATGGAAGAACCTGAGTAAGATACACTCAAATTCCCGAATGAACCGCCTTTTGTGGCCTCTGCTACCATGCGTCAGCACGCATCGGAGGTCTGACAGTGGCGACGAGAACCCCGTTTGGCAGGCCGGGTAGACCGGGCGGATTCGACTTGATCGGTTCCGGCTCGCCTCCTCCGCGTGATGTCCTGGTGATCCTCGGAGTGCTGTTCGCGACGTTCTCGCTGCAGTTCTTCGAGTCGACCGCCATCGTACCGCGACTGCTGCAGCTGACGCCGCTCGTGCTGCGCGGATTTGTGTGGCAGCTCGCGACCTACCCGTTCGTCGGCACGCGGGGCTCCGGATTCTGGTTCCTGTTGGAGCTGTTGATTCTGTTCTGGTTTGCCCGTGACGTGTACTGGCGGATCGGGCAACGTCGGTTCTGGCAGCTTCTCCTGTGGGGCTCGGTGGGTGCAGCAGTGGTGGCGGTGCTGGTCCTGCTGTTGACGATGCTCTTCGGTGGGTCCGTCACGGCGGTGCCGTTCCTCACGATGCAGGGCCAGAGGATGCTGCTCACCATCACCATCGCCGCCTTTGCCACGCTGTACGGCGAAGCCACCATCATGCTGTTCTTCGTGCTGCCGATCAGAGCGCGCTGGTTCCTGTGGTTGGAGATCCTGTTCGCCTTCGTGTTCGGGTTGCTGCCGACCAAGGACCTCCCGGGATTCCTCGGCATCTGCACGGCGGTGTTTCTCACCTACAGCACCTTGATGCCGGGCGGACCTCGGACGGTCCTCCATAACTGGCGCAAGAGGGCCGAGCAGCTGGTCCTCCAGCAGCGGCTGAAGAAAATGCGGCGCCGACGATCGTTCGACGTCATCGACGGCGACCGGGACGAGTGGATTCACTGACGCGACCTACCCCGTGAGGAGCGGTTCGATGCGGATCGGATGTCGCGTCTGCCCGCGGATCACTCGATGAAGCCACCCCCGATCACGGGTTGCGCCTGCACGTACACCGGGTCGCCGGACCGGTTGTCGACCACCGACGCGTAGGCGAGCACCTTCCCGCCGTCGGTGATCACCCTCACCACCGCGTAACCGTTGTCCACCTCGCCCGCGCCCATGTCGTCGAAGATCTTGTCGTACTGATCCATCTCGTAGGGTCTCAGGGTCGCTTCCTTGACGCCCAGCAGAGTACCGTCGCCGTCGAAGAGGTGGATCTCCAGTTCGACCGTCTCCTCGGTGAGGTTGAGTGCGCCGACGTTGGTTCTGAAGGAATCGTTCTCCTGCAACTGCGGCAACGCGCCGGGCCGGCCCGACACGACGGCGGTGAGCTCGGTCAACGCAGGAATGAACTGGCCGTAGGTGCCGGCCGCACCCTCGGAGTTGTAGGTCCTGCTGGTGGTCTTGACGTTCGGGTTCTGCGCCGTGACGCGGAGCGCGCCGTTGGCCCGGTCGAGTCCGAACATGCTCTCGAACACGTCCTCCAGCACGATCTGCTCGCCTTGCGCGACGGTGAACGACTGATTGGCGGGATCGGTGTTCGGCTGCCGCTTGCGCAGGTACGCGACGTTGATCGAGGCCGGACTGTCGCCGAGGTTGGCGATCGCCACGTCGGTCAGCCAGAACGTGCCCGCTTCCCCCCGCGAGCGCGCGCCTGCCGGGATGTACGAGGTCGTGACCAGGCTGCCGCCGCTGTCGCACGCGGAGTTGTCGAGGGAGGAGAAGCCGTCGGTTCCGCGGCCGACGAAGACGGCCCCGGCGACCGCGACCCCGATCGACCCGTTCAGCGCGCGGGAGCCGATCTGGATGAGGTCGCTGCCGAGCGATGAATCCACCACGACCAGGCCCAACTCAGGGCCCACCACGTAGACGCGTTCGGCGCCCGCGAACAGTGCCGCGGGTTCCGCGGCCAGCACGAGCGTGTTCACCTCGTCGAGAGTATCGCCGCTGATCTGGAGGGATACCAGTCCGGTGCCGGCGACGCCTGCGTAGAGCGCATCGCCGTCCCGCGCCAGGCTCGTGACGTTGCCGGCCATCGTGTGGGTGGTGAGCAGCGCGGGTTGGTCACGGTCGCTGATGTCCACGATGGCGATGCCGTTGCCGGTGCCGAGGGCGCAGTATGCGGTGCTCCCATCCAACACCACGTCGACCACCTCGTCGCCGACGGTCACGGAGCCCTCCACTACCGGCGTTCGTGCCCCGTCGACAAGGATCGTCATCAGGCTGCCCTCACCGGTCCCGACCACGAACTCGGTCGTGCCCGCGCCGGCGATCGCGACCGCGGTCTCGCCGAGGCTGGTGACCGCGATTTGATCCGCGCCGGTTCGATCGACCGTGTAGGTGCCGACACCGGAGTCGTCCTCCGCCGTCACCAGCAGGTTCCGGAAGTAGTCGAGGGATAGATCGTGGACCGGCCCGTCACTCGGGTCCGACCCAAGCAGAAACATGCCGGCCGGGTCCGAGACGTCGACGCGCACGATCCCTGCGCTGTCGCCGGCGACGTACGCGACACCGCCCAGAATGAGCGGGTGCGACACTGAACCCGGCGTCGCGACGTTGGAGAGTCGTTCGATATCACACACCTGGCCTGTCGCGGTCGCGGCGACCATCGATAGACCGATCATCACAAACGCCATTCTGCGCATCTACGCCTCCCTTGCCGTGGACAACGATTCTAGCACTGGAAAAGAAGCGGCCCGGGCGTCAA
>JBFELO010000234.1:0-5077 GCA_041552055.1 Candidatus Sulfomarinibacteraceae bacterium
AGTGTCAGACAGCCGCAGCTAACGGTAGGCCCTTGACAGCGCCTCGTGCGGGCGTGCCGGGCATGACGTTTCGAGGCTCTCACCTGTTGGAGCATCGTGTGGCGCCCAGGCCTTGAAACGTCCATGCCGGGCTCCCACGGGAAGCGCATCGGGGAGAGGGCGCCTCGGGTGTCAGATGGTCGCCGCGAACGGCTGGCCGTCGCCACCGCCTCCTGCGGGCGTGCCGTCTTCCCATCCGTACCGGGTACATAATTGTATAATTACGACGATCCTCAAGGTAAAATCCACGACCCAGTGTGTGTGGCAAATCGCATGTGGCCGAGACGTAATTATACAATTATGTACCCGGTACGGCTCACGGGAGAGAGCGCGACGAAACCACCCTGGTCGCACCGACCTAGAGGCGCCGTGCGCAGGGGGCTTCCGTCCTCGCGATCTCTTCGTCTCTCCGGAGGTTTCAGGAGACCCTTCGGCCCCAAGGGCCTCAGGATGACACTCGGTGGTGAGCCAGCGACCAGCGACGAGCGGCTAGCTCCGTGCCGGCGGCACCGGATCGTAGCCGCCCTTGCACAGCGGCTGGCAGCGGAGGATGCGCTTCAACGCGAGCCACACACCGTACAGGCCGTGGGTCTCGATCGCCTCGATGGCGTACACCGAGCAGGTGGGCTCGAACCGGCAGGCCGGCGGCAGCCACGGCGAGATGAACCGCTTGTAGAAACGCAGCGGGGCCGTGGCGATGCGGCGCAGGGTCATGGCAGGTCAGACGAGGCCGAGCACCTCGGCGTCACGGTCGGACAGCCAGCCGCCGTCCGAGCGTTCGTGCACCGTTCCGTCGCGCTTCCACGAGCGTTCGCAGCGAGGGTCGTCGCGGAGGTCGACGATCCGCACACTGCGCTCGTCAGCCGCTTCGACATCGAAGCGACTGACGCCGCACAGGTCGGCGAGCTCGTGGAGGAAGGGCTCGAGCGCGCGGCGCTCCTCGTCCGGCAGACCGACGACCACCCCGGCATCCATCGGGTTGGAGATGCCGGGGTCCTCCTTGGCCGCCTCGAGCTGCTTGAGCGCCTCGCCACGAATCTCGAGCACGAGGTCCCACCCCTCGTCGGCGGGCCACTCGAACGGCTCCGGCAGGTGCTCGAGGTGGATCGAGAACTCCGCGTTTTCGTCCTGATCGTGCAGCTTCACCCACGCCTCGTCCGCGGTGTGAACGAGGATCGGCGCCAACAGCCGCATCAGCGAATCGGCAACGTCGAACAGCACCGTCTGGGTGCGCCGACGCCTGGTGCTGTCGGGCGCATCGCAGTACAGGCGGTCCTTGGCGGCCGCCATGTAGATCGCGCTCATGGTCTCGTTGCAGAAGTCGAAGATCGCGTCGGCGACCCGCTTGAACTGGTAGTCGTCATAACCCTTGCGCACGGTGGCGTCGAGCTTCGCGAGCTCCTGCATGGCCCAGGAATCGATGGAGTGGCGGTCGTCATCGGTGAACTGGTGCCGGTCCTTGGCGGGATCGAAATCCGCCAGATTCCCGAGGGCGAACCGCAGCGTGTTCCTGATCTTGCGGTACTCGTCGCTTGCCACCCGGAAGAACTCCCAGTCCACCTTGATGTCGTTCACGTAGTTGACCGAGGCCGTCCACCAGCGGCAGATGTCGGCACCGTGCTGCTTGAGCAGATCCTCCACCTCGATGGCGTTGCCGAGGCTCTTGGACATCTTGTGTCCGTCGGCTGCGAGGGTAAATCCGTGCGTGACCACGGTCTTGAACGGCGACTCTCCGGTCATGCCCAACCCGGGCAGCAGGGAGGTCTGGAACCAGCCGCGGTGCTGGTCCGAGCCCTCGAGGTAGAGGTCGCACGGGTAGCCGATGCCACGCTCGCGCATCACGCCGTTCCAGGACGACCCGGACTCGAACCAGACGTCGAAGATGTCCGCGCCCTTGGAGAGCTTCGCAAGTCCGGCCCTGCCGGCGCCCCGCACCGCCTCCGGGGCGAAGTCGTCCTGGTCCGGATCGTAGTGCTCGAGGATCGCACCTGGTTCCTCGGTGAACCAGGCGTCGGATCCGTGCTCGCGCACGAATCGGGCCACCGCATTCACCGAGGCCTCGGTAAGCAGCACCACACCGTCCTCGGTGGTGAACGCCGGGATCGGCAGGCCCCACGACCGTTGACGACTGATGCACCAGTCGGGCCGCGACTCGAGCATGCCGCGCATCCGGTTCTGCCCCCAGTCGGGCACGAAGCGGATGCCGGAATCGGCGGCCTCCAGAGCGCGTTGACGGAGGTTCCTCTGCTCGGCCCCGAACCCCTGGTCGACCGCGATGAACCACTGCTCGGTGGCGCGGAAGATGGTCGGCGTCTTGCCGCGCCAGTCGTGCGGGTAGCTGTGGCTGATCCGTTGCTTGCGGTACAGCTGGCCGGAGCTCTGGAGCCACTCCACCACCAGCGGATTGGCCTCCCAGACGGTCTTGCCCTGCAGCCACTCCGGCACGGTGTCATCGAAGGTGCCGTCGCCCTGCACCGGGCAGTAGATGTCGATACCCTCTTTGACACCGGTCATGTAGTCCTCGGCACCGTGCCCGGGTGCCGTGTGGACCAAGCCGGTACCGTCGTCGAGGGTCACGTAGTCGGCCACCACGAGGGGCGACACGCGGTCGATGAACGGATGCTTGTAGTGCACGCCCCTGGTCACGAGCTCGAAGCCACGGCAGCGACCGAGCAGCTCCGATCCCTCGTCGAGCACGCTCATCCCGAGGTTGTCGCCCACGATCACGTACCGGGTCTCGCCCCGGTGCCGGATCCTGAACAGTCCGTACTCCGCGGCCGGCGCGACGGCGACCGCCATGTTGGCGGGCAGCGTCCACGGGGTCGTGGTCCATATCATCAGCTCGATCGGCTCACCGGAGGGTGGGTTCAGCTCTTCGGGCAGCACCCGCGGGTCGACGAGGTCGAACAGCACGTAGACACTGTCATCCTCCCGGTCGTAGTACTCGAGCTCGGCCTCGGCCAGGGCGGTTCTATTCTCGATCGACCAGTGGACCGGCTTGAGATCCCGGTACACCAGGCCGTGGCCCACCAACGCCGCGAACACCTCCAGCACCGCCCCCTCGTAGGCAGGGTGCATGGTGAGGTAGGGGTCGTCGTAGTTGCCCAGGGTGCCGAGGCGGATCAACTGCTCCGCCTGCACCCGCTGAAAGTGCTCGGCGTAGGAGCGGCAGCGCTCGCGGATCTCCATGGTGGACATGTCGGAGGCGTCGGCACCCAGCTCCTTCATCACCTTGTGCTCGATCGGCAGCCCATGGCAGTCCCAGCCGGGGACGAAGCGTACCTCGTGGCCGGCCATCAGGCGGCTGCGCACCACGATGTCCTTGAGGATCTTGTTGAGCAGGTGGCCCATGTGGATGGTGCCGTTGGCGTACGGCGGGCCGTCGTGGAACACGAACGGACCCTGCGGATGCACCCGTGCCAGTGCCCGCTGGTACAGGTTCATGGCGGCCCACCGCCGCTGCAGCTGCGGTTCCTTCTTCAGCAGGTCCGCACGCATGCCGAACGACGTCTTCGGCAGCTGCAACGTGTCGCGGTATCGGTCCTTCTTGCGCTCGCTCGCCATCAACCACACTCCAAAAAGAGAATCGCCGACGTGGCGATCCGGGCTATTCTAACCCCTTTTCATCGCTCGCTTGATGATCTTGTGATCTGTGCCGGCCCTGAGCTCTGAAGTCTGAACTCTGAACTCTGAACACTACGTACCGAAAACCGACCTCCCCACCATCTGCTCGGGCTTGGCGATCCCGAACCACTCCAGGATCGTCACCGGCAGGTCGAGAATGCTCGGGTCGCTCTTGGCCACTCGACGGCTGGAGAACAGCGATCCTGGCACCATCTGGTACGCCATCGAGTGGTCGCCGCTCCACGCCCATGGGTTGAGATTGATCGTCTGCGACCCGGTCGAGCCCATGAACGACTGGTCCGACGTGCGGTAGCCGGGGGTGTAGCCGACCAACATCTCGGGCATCGACGGCGTCATGTCTCCGGAGTACAGGGCATCCCTGTCGTAGACCCGGGCGATCGGGCGGGTGCCGGTCTCCGGATCGATCACGGCCTCGAGGTCCCGCGTCAGCCGCGCGGTGATCGCGGAGGCCTTGTCCGCGGTCACGATCCCCTTGGCCTCGCGGTTCTTGAGGTTGAGGTACAGGCCGTTGAAGCCCATAGCGTAGGCCACGGTCTGGCTCCAGTCGATGTCGAGCACCGAGGTCTCGTCCTTCTTGCCTGCGCCTCCCTTGAGCACCAGGTAGCCGTTGTCGCGCAGCCAGGTGTTGAGGTGGAACTGGCGGCCGTACTGGGAGAAACCGTGGTCGGAGCAGATCAACAGCAGGGTGTTGTCGTCCACCGCCGGCAGCACCCGGCCCACCAGCTCGTCCATCCGCTCGTAGACGTGCGGGATCCAGCCCGCGAAGCGCGGATCCGCCTCGGCGTGCTTCGGGTGGGTGGGGTCCATGTTGCGCCACAGCATGTGGGCGTCCTGGTCGGTGGAGGAAACGTAGAAATAGAACAGACCAGTGTCGAAGCGCGACCACTGGTGCTCGAACAGCTTCATCCGCTCGGCGAGGATCAGCTCGGCCTGGCCCACGTACTCCTCGTCGTTGAGCACGTCGTAGTCGAACGCCTTGGTGTCGGCCGGCAGCCCCTTGGTCCAGAAGGCCCCGATGTCGCGCACGATCTCGGCGCCGAAGTCGGCGGGGTAGGTGATCGGCCCGGCCTGGTCGGCGGGGTCGATGTTGATCGGCGTGATGTACAGCTGGAAGTGCGGCCGTACCTGCTTGACCAGGAATCGGACGATGCCGGACACCTTGCCGATCACCGGCAGCAGGTCGAACGTCACCTTGACCCACGGCGAGTACTCGCCCCGCTTGAGCAGCAGCGTCCGGCCCTGGATGTCGAGCCGCACCACGTCGTTGCGGTTGGGGTCCAGGTAGACCGTGAAAGGCGCCTTGGTCGTGTTGGCGTAGGGATCCCGCGAGGTCTCCTTGGCGGTGCGCAGCGAGTTGACCGGTCCCAGCAGGTCGGCCCGGACCTGGTTGTCC
>JBFELO010000235.1:0-5020 GCA_041552055.1 Candidatus Sulfomarinibacteraceae bacterium
CTCATGGTTGGTGTGTTGCTGAAGCTCCGAAGTGCGGCGCGCCTGTCGACGACGTATGGCCGGCACGCACCGATCAGCTCCCGATGCCCGCAGTGCACATAGTCGGCCGCATCTCTGACGAGGCCCGCGGTAACGGGATTGAGGTGCACGTATGCGACGACCTGGCGGAAATACTCCTCGGAGTCGATGATCCGAGCGCGATACCGACTCTGCCACAAACGGCCGAGGAACCGGTGGCGTCGGTTGTAGTCCCGTGAAACCGAGCCTTGGAGCCGAGCCATCGATCGCCACAGATCGAGTTCCCCTGTCCTGAGGACGAGGTGATAGTGGTTGCCCATGAGACACCAGGCGAAGATCGTCCAGCCATCGAGATCCCGCACCTCGAGGAGCTTCTCGATGAACTCAAACGCTTCGTCCAGTTCGTCGAACACGAACTCGCCACGGGCGACGCGGCAGTAAACGTGATAGATGGCTCCAGGGACGAAAAGGCGGGGGTGTCGCGGCATGGGATCCCTCCCATGCGCGGACGGGACAACCCGATTCTACTCAGGCCTACTCACAAATCAAGAGTGTGTAAGTGTGTACGTGGCACCCATGATGATCTCTGAAACCTTTAATAAGTGAGTGCGTACTTATTAAAGGAGCGACCATGACCCGACCTCGCAAGATCACCGACGACGAGATTCTCGCCACCACCCGGCAGCTACTGCAGGAGCACGGCCTCGGGGTGTCGACCCGTCAGATCGCAGCGGCCTGCGGTATCTCGGAGGGGGTGCTGTTTCAGCGCTTCGCCACCAAGGAGGGTCTCATCCGAGCGGCGTTGTCGCTGCCGCAGATCGATGTGCCGGCTCTCGTCGCGGGCGCCGCCACGAGCGGAGACGCACGCACCGATCTCGAGGAGATCGGGATCGTGATCCTCGAGGTGTTGCGCGGCCTGCTGCCCCTCTACGTACCGCTCCTCGGACAGCCCGACTTCGGCATCGAGCGAGTGCTCAGCGAGAAGAGCTCGCCGTTCATGCAGCTGCTCACCGCCCTCGAGCACCACCTGACGGAGGAGCAGGCCGCCGGGCGAATCGCCACCGACTCGCCACACCGGGTGGCGTTTCTCGTCGTCTCAACCCTTCACAATGCGGCGCTGTTCGAGGCCCTGCTGGGCCCCTTGCCGCAAGTCAACGCAACCATGGTCAGACAGCTGATCGGCATCATCTGGACGGGACTCGAACCGCAGTGAGGACCCGCTCCCGAGAAAACAGGAGGACTTCCATGCAGCAACTTGTCGCTCTTCACGCCAACCGTCAGGATCCCGCTCGAGGCAGCGGCCCGCTCATCGATCTACGCGGCGTGAGCAAGATCTACGAGACGCCGGCCGGCGCCTTTACGGCCCTCAGCGATGTCGATCTCGGCATCCAGGCCGGAGAGTTCGTCGCCATCGTCGGTAAATCGGGCAGCGGCAAGTCGACGCTGCTCAACATGGTGGCCGGCCTCGATCGCCCCACCTCCGGCGAGGTTGTGATCGCCGGCACCCCGGTGCACGCCACGGGTGAGGATCGCCTCGCGGGCTGGCGCGGTCGCACGGTGGGAGTGGTCTTCCAGTTCTTCCAGCTGCTGCCGACCTTGACGGTGATCGAGAACGTCATGCTGCCGATGGATTTCGACGGCCGCGTCCCGGTCCGCCAGCGTCCGAGGCGCGCGCAGCGTCTGCTGGAAAGGGTCGGGGTGCTCGAGCAGGCGGACAAGCTGCCGGCCAACCTCTCCGGCGGCCAGCAGCAGCGGGCCGCCATCTCCCGTGCCCTGGCCAACGATCCTCCCATCCTGGTGGCCGACGAGCCGACCGGAAACCTGGATTCGCAGACCGCCGATGCGATCCTCGACCTTTTTGCCGATCTCGCGGCGAGCGGCACGACGGTGGTTGCGGTCACCCACGAGCGTGACATCCAGCGCCGGGGTGCGCGGACCTTGAAGATCGCCGACGGCAGGCTGATCGACGACTCCAGCGCCGCCTTTGCGGAAGTTCCTGAGACCATGGAGGCTCAATCTCATGCTTAGCCCCCGCTGGCGCAAGATGCTGCGCGATCTGTGGCTCCAGAAGGCCCGCACCTTGCTGGTGATCCTCGCCGTTGCCGTCGGTGTGTTCGGCGTCGGCTCGGTGCTCACCGGCTATGCCGTCTTGACGCGTGAGATCAACGACAACTACCTCGGCACCCGACCCGCCTCGGCCACCCTGTGGACCGATCCGCTCGACGGAGATTTCGTGCAGCGGGTCCGCGAGCTGCCCGAGATCGGCGACGCCGAAGCGCGGTCGACACTCCAGGGCCGGATGCTCGTCGGTCCGAACGACTGGCGGACTATCCAACTCTACGTCATCTGGGATTACGACGACCTGCGTCTCAGCACCTTCGAGCCCGAGCGGGGCGCCTGGCCGCCCGCCGACGGCGAGATTCTGATCGAGCGCTCGTCGCTGCCTCTCTTTGGCACCGAGACCCCGGAATCGGTCGTCGTCAAGCTACCGGACGGCCCGCGCCATCAGCTGCCGATCGCCGGCATCGTGCACAACGCGGGGTTGCCGCCGGGTTGGATGGATGCCACGGGTTACGGCTATCTCACCCCGCCGACGGCCGAGCGGCTCGGTGCCTCACCGCTATTCGACCAGCTCAAAATCACTGTGGCCACACGAGCGGAGGACAAGGAGCATATCCGCCGGACCGTGGCCCGGCTTCAGGAGTGGCTCGGGCAGCAGGGTAGGCGGGTCTACCGGGTCGAGATCCCGACGCCGGGAGAGCATCCGCACTACGCCCAGATGTTCACCATGATGAGTCTGCTGGCGGCGTTCGGTCTGCTGGCGCTGTTGCTGAGCGGTGTCCTTGTGGCCAATCTGATCTCGGCGTTGTTGGCGCGCGAGATCCGGCAGATC
The DNA here is from genome assembly GCA_041552055.1 of Candidatus Sulfomarinibacteraceae bacterium. Classification (GTDB taxonomy): domain Bacteria; phylum Acidobacteriota; class Thermoanaerobaculia; order Thermoanaerobaculales; family Sulfomarinibacteraceae; genus JBFELO01. Next base: position 2,912 of record JBFELO010000235.1, read on the forward strand.
GGTGTGATGAAGGCGGTGGGCGCGCGCACGCGCCAAGTGGCGGGCATCTACTTCGGCGCGGTGACGCTGTTCGGTCTCGCCGCCCTGGGCGTGGGCATGCCGCCCGGTCTGTGGGCCGGCTGGGCCTTCGTCGAGTACGCCACCGCCATCTTCAACTTCGAGATCCTGGGCGACTCCGTGCCCCTCTGGGTTTTCGCCGTCCAGGCGGTGGTCGGGCTGCTGGTGCCCCTCGCGGTGGCTGCCTATCCAATCTGGAGGGGAAGCCGCACCAGCGTCCGTGAGGCGATCAGCGATTACGGCGTCTCCGAGTCGGGGCCCCGGAGGAGTCAGCGGATCCGCCCCGAGCTCCCGGCACTGCGGCTGCCGCGTCTCGTCGTGCTGTCGTCGCGCAATACCCTGCGGCGACGCGGACGGCTGCTCCTCACCCTGGCGACGTTGTCTGCCAGCGGCGCGGTCTTCATGGTGTCGATGAACGTCACCGCCTCATGGGAAGAGACTCTCGACGCCATCTTCGCCGCCCGGCGCTACGAGATCGACGTGCGGCTCGCTCATCCCAGTCCGGTCGCGGAGATGGAACGCGCGATTCGCCAAGTACCGGGCGTCGAGCGAGTGGAGAGCTGGACTCTGACGCGCGCTTCGCGCCTCAGAGCGACGGCCGAAGAAGGCAGTGCGTTCGCGCTCGTCGGTGCTCCGGCGGAGACAGAGCTGATTGATCTGCCGGTGGTCGAGGGCCGCTGGCTGCGCCCCGAAGATGGCAACGCGCTGGTCGCGAGCCCTGGTTTGCTCGAGCAGGAGCCCGATCTCGCGGTGGGCGACGAGGTGAGGTTGCGTCTCGGCGGCCAGGAGACGGTGTGGCAGGTCGTGGGCGTGGTTGGGGATCGCGGCCCGGCGCGAGCTTACGCGAGCTACCAGCAGCTGTCCACGGTCCTCGGTCGCCAGGGGATGGCCGAGACCTTGCGCATTGCCACCCAGGATCAAGATCCGGCAGCGCAGCTCGCCGTCACCCGAGGCGTTGAGCGGGCGTTGGAGGCGGGCGGTTGGGGAGTCCTGCAGACGATGCGCAGCACCGTCTATCGCCAAGCCTTCGAGGACCACCTCGCTATCTCCCTGGCCCTGCTGATGCTCATGTCGGTCCTCGTCGTCATCGTCGGCGGACTCAGCTTGAGCGCGACGATGAGCCTCAACGTCCTCGAGCGCAGGCGCGAAATCGGGGTGCTGCGGGCGATTGGCGCTTCCAACGGCAAGGTGCTGTCGATGGTGCTCATCGAAGGGGTGATGATCGGGGTGGCGAGCTGGTTGCTGGCGCTGGCTCCGGCACTGCCGCTCAGCATCTTCGTCGGCAACATTTCCGGGCAGATATTTCTCAACGGCCCGCTGGAATTCGCCGTCTCGCTGGCGGGCATAGGGGAGTGGCTGATCCTCGTCGTCGTGCTGAGCGGCCTCGCGAGTCTCTACCCGGCTCGCAGCGCCGCCCGGCTCACCGTGCGCGAAGCCCTCGCCTACGAATAGATCGCTCCTCTCGGGTGCCACCTATGTGCGCTGCTGTTTCGTGACCTGGCAGGCGGACCCGGGGGTGTGGGAAGGGGCGTCTTACCGATCCGCCTTTCGGTCGATGCGGTCGGTGACGTAGCGAAAGATGAGCAGCGCTGCGGGACGGGTGCCACGTATCACATTTACACATCAGGGGTCGTAAAGTCATAAAGCGATACGTGGCACCATTGTGAAAACGACGCCGACACGTTGCGTCTCCACGTGGCAGAGGACTACTGTGGGAGCAATACTGGGGGACGGCCTCACGGGCGAGAGGATTATCTAAGCGCCTATGGTCCCGGAGGCGTCTCCCTCGAGGTCTTCGAGGTTTCCGACACCGAGACAAAAGCGTGGGCCGATACCGTTCTGGTCTCTGGCATTGCCCTGCTCCGTGGAGCCTACCAGAATGAAACCTTCGAGCACCGTGCCCGGTTTCTCGTTGTCTACCGGCATCAAAAAGGCTGCTGGAAACTGGTGGCCTCGAGCGTCACCGACGTCGTCTGATATGACTATTCTCACAGGCACCGTCGGCACGAGCTGGTGCGTCTAGTAGGGTGACACTGAACGTCGCCCCCATGC
>JBFELO010000236.1:0-4960 GCA_041552055.1 Candidatus Sulfomarinibacteraceae bacterium
GAGTGCGGCGCGCGAGCCCGACCTCGACGAGGCCACGCTGCAGCAGCTGCAGGCGTTGGGTTACGTGGCGGGCAGGGGTGAGATCTCGGCCGAGGAGGAGCACGACGTCGAGCGTGCCGACCCCAAGGACAAGATCCGCATCCACCAGCGGATCACGGCTGCCCAGAGCCTGATCTCTCGAGGGGACGACGAGGCCGCCGAGCGACATCTGCGCGAGGTGCTGGCGCAGGATTCCGGGATGCTCGACGCCCATCAGATGCTCGGCAACATCGCCGTGAAGCGACAGGATTACGACGGGGCTGTCGGACACTTCAGGCACGCGCTCGAGCTCGACTCCGACCACCGCGCCTCGCTGTTCGGCCTGGCAGACTCCTATCGAAGATTGGGGCGGCTCGATGAAGCGCTGCTCGGGTTTCAGCGGTTGCAGGCGCTGAGCCCGCACGACAGCAAGGCGATCGTGGCGATGTCCGACATCTATGTCGAGCAGAACCAGCTGCCCGCGGCGCTGAACCTGTTCGAGGAGGCGGCACAGCTCGAGGACGTCCCTGCAATGGTTCACAACAAGCACGGCGAGCTTCTGGCCCTGCTCGGCCGGCCCCACGAGGCGGTTGCGGTGTTCCAGCGGGCGATCGACGGCAACGACGAGCTGCCGCAGCCGCACTACAATCTGGCGGTTGTCTACGAGGAGCTGGGCCAGCCGGATCGGGCGATCGAGCACTACGAACGAGCGATCGAGAGTGCGCCGACCCACTTTCAGGCCCAGTTCAACCTGGGCCGAATCTACGGACAGCGGGCTGACCTGGATCGGCAGCAGCACCTCTATGAGGCAGCCATCGAGTCCAATCCCGAGTTCGTGCGCGGCTACTACTTCCTGGCCAAGCTGATCATGGACCGCGGAGGGGACCTCGAGCGGGTGGAGCAGCTGGCTCGGGAGGGTCTCGAAAGGGACCCTGAGCACCAGGCCGGTCCCATGGGCTACTTCCTGCTGGCCGATGTCTACCACCGCCTGGGCCGCATGGCAGAGTCGCAGCGAGAGCTCCAGCGGGGGCGGCGGATTCAAGCGGAGAAGAGCGGGAGGGAGGGGACCTAGCGAACGCCGGGGTGGGTCGCGTGCCGCTGGTTTTCGTCGATGACCATGTACAACACGGCTGAGTGGGGTGTGACGACCGCGTCCGCCGTCGAACCGAAAGGCGTGGTATTGTGCGAGGAGCCACGCACCATAACAGAGACTGGGACGCCGCCCCGAATGGCGGCACTCAGACCGTGGAGTCAAGATGACCAAGAGGGTCAAGAAACGGTTGACGGAGCTCGGGGACGGCCTCTACGCCTATCTCATGACGCCGGGATCGTGGGGCTACAGCAACTCGGGCCTCATCGTGGACGGCGATCACGCCCTGTTGATCGACACGCTTTTCGACACGGCACACACCCGGCAGATGCTCGACGAGATGCGCCGCGTGACGCCGGCTGCGAACCGAGTCGGCACCGTGGTGAACACGCATGCCAACGGCGACCACTGCTGGGGGAATGCGCTCGTGCCCGGCGCCGAGATCGTGGCATCGAAAAAGTGTGCCGAGGAGATGCCCGATCTGCCGCCGGGCCGACTCGCGCTGTTGATGCGCACCGCAAACACCCTGGTACAGCTCGGTGGAGTGGCTCGCGGTCTGGGTCGCCTTTGCGCGGCTCTCGGCGTCGACAAGGTCGCGTGGCTCGTGGAGGCCGCCCCGTTCGTGGCTGCAACCTTTCGCGAATTCGACTTCCGCGGCATCGAGCTCAGGCTGCCCACCCGCACGTTCGAGGGACGGCTCGACCTGCGCGTCGGCGGTGTCGAGGTCCAGCTCATCGAAGTGGGCCCCGCACACACTCGAGGTGACGTCCTGGTGTACGTTCCGGAATCTCGAACCCTGTTTTCGGGTGACATCCTCTTCGCTGACGCCCATCCGCTGGTGTGGGAGGGCCCGGTCGCCAACTGGATCGCGGCGTGCAAGATCGTGCTCGATCTCGATCCGGTCACCGTGGTCCCTGGGCATGGCGAACTGGCGGACACGACAGCCATCAGGCGCCAGCTCGAGTATTTCGAATACCTCTCCTCCGAAGCTCGGCAGCGCTACGACGCCGGCATGACCGTGGCGGAGGCGGCGCGGGACATCTCGATCGCCGCGTTCGACGGCTGGCTCGATGCGGAACGGGTCTTCATCAACGTCCACACCCTGTACCGGGATTTTGTCGGGGATCGGATGCGTCCCGACCCGGCTCAGATGTTCGCCGGGATGGCGAATCTGCGCAGGCATTGGGGGTTGGCATAGTGCGCATCGTTTCGATGCTGGCGAATTCGCGCGAAACCGTTCGGTAGATCTGTGAGGATCACCGACTGCCCGGACAGTCTGTGAGACAAGTGCGGCCGTGCCCGAGGTACTGCCTACTACTGGAAGTCACGCGGGATCGTCTCCCGCCAGGTCCGTTCGCGGATGAGCTCGCCGTCGCGCTGCAACCGTCGGGTGTAGACGATGTGGAAGTCGTCGCGATCGCTTCTGAACTCGAGGACACCTTGAAAGAAAAGTACCCGGTCGCACAGCCGAACGGTGATCGAATAGTCGCCGACGACAGACGATGTATCGGGCCTCCGATCGTTCGTCCGGTGGGTGATGCGCTCGGCCACCTCGTGCACGCCCCACGGGTACCTCGTCGCGGTCCGGTTCCTCATGACAACTGTGGCGGTTCCGCTCTCCTTGTCCCGCAGCACGTCGTCGACCTCCGAGTAACTGGAGATCGTGCCGTCCTCCACGGCCTCGTAGCCGGCGAGCGTCGGGTCGTTGGCCGGGGGAAGGAATCTAGGCTTGGGTCGATCGACGTGGGGAACGACCGGCAGCTCCAGGCGGGTGGGAGTTGCGCCTCCCAGGCGCAACGTCGTTGTCATGGGATGGGGCGTCGGCCAGAACATCGGCCACTGAGCGTTGCTGATGGACAGCCGAACGCGATGTCCCTTCGGGAAAATCCAGGAGGTGAAGTGCATCTCGATGTTCAATGGGTACACCTCGCCCGGGTCGAGCGCCTCGGGTTCCGAGGCCGAGCTTCGGTGGGCGCCGTTCAAGGCTGCACCGGTGATGAGCGTCACGCGGCCGTCAGGCGCGACGTCTGACAGACGCGCGAACCAGTTGGCTTGTGGGGCGTCCGTCGAGACTTTCAAGAGAGCCCGTGGAAAACCGAGGATCTCCACGTCCTCCTCGAGCGGCGCACTGTCGTAGACCAGACTCTCGTCGTCGGTCGGCCGCTGGTCCGGTGCGAAGTCACCCCACCACATGACCCCACCTCCGGCTTCGACGCCCTCGCTCGGCACGTACTCCAACTCGTGAGATCCCTCCGTCGACGGCGATCCCCCGAGCGTGTGGTCCGCGTGGGCGTTCAACACCCAGCTCTGCCCCCGTTCCAGGGGCCAGCCATCCTCGAAGCGCCACTCGCCAGGGGCCTCGTTCAGGTCGACGCCGGGACGGTGCCACCGGCGCACGTACACCGCGAATGGCGGCTCGTCGAGGATGCCGGTGTCGCGACCCTTCAGCCAGTGGTCGAACCAACGAACCGCCTCGTGGCGCCACTCCATCCGAGGCTTCGGGTAGGCGTCGTTGGGCCATGCGTGCCCCCAGGGTCCGAGCATGGCTTTCACCGGTGCACGAAGGTGCTGCAGCATTCTCGGCACGCTGTCGCGATAACCGTCGTACCAGCCGCCGATGAGGAACGTCGGCACTCGGATGGAGTCATACCGCTCGTTGAGTGACGCCCGGTTCCAGAACGGGCCGTCCCGCTGCTGCCGCTTGTAGATCACCAGCCACGGCTCGGTGTCGAAGCGGTTGCGAAAGTACTGCTCGTCGATGACGAAGTCGGGCGCCCCCGGGACGGCGTTCTCCACATCCTGGCCGACCTCGTACGAGTCGATGTGCAGCACGCCGTCGATGAAGTGAACGTCGTCCTGATAGAGGTCATCCGTGCCCATGAGGGCGATGATCGCTTTCAGGGCGGGCGGGTTGCGCATCGCCATGTGGATCGAGTTGAAGGCGCCCCAGGAGAGCCCGAACATGCCCACCTTGCCGCTTGAGAAGGGCAGTTTGGACAGCCAGTCGATCACCGCCTCCCCATCTTTCTGTTCCTGCTCGGTGTACTCATAGTCCACGAGCCTGCCCTCACTGTTGCCGGTGCCTCGGATGTCGACCCGCGCGACGACGTAGCCGCGCTCGACAAAGTAGGAATATCGGGACCAGCGATCGCCGCGGCTCTCCATCTTTCGATATGGCAGGTACTCGAGCAGGACTGGGAAGCGTTCCTCTGGAGCAACGTCGGCCGGCATGTAGAGATCCGCTGCCAGCCGCACGCCGTCCGGCATCGTGATCCAGGCTTCTCGGACCTCGATGCCGCGTGAATCCTCGTCGGCCGCCATCGGCGGCCCACACGCAGCTGCGGCGACGAGACACCAGATGATCGTCGCTCCAGTCCATCTCATCGTCCGTCCCTCCGTGACTCGAGGCATCGCAACGCCTCCCTTCCGTCAGTCGATGAGGGCCTGGTAGGTGAGGATCCGGGCGTCGGCGCGGAGCGGGTACGCGTCCGATGGAATGAGCTGTGCGAGGACCATGCCGACCAGTTGCTCCTCGCGGTCGATGAAGAAGAAGGTGCTTGCCCAGCCACCCCAGAAGAACTGTCCGACAGAGCCCGGGAGGCAGCTCAGGGCAGGATCCGTGATGACCGCACCGGTGAAACCGAAACCGACCCCTTCGGCGCTCGACTGCAGCCACGGCTCGAACCCGGCGAGGGGACTCGGTCCGTGCCGGGGCCCGAGGTGGTCACCCAACATCAGGTCGACCGTCTTTCGCCCGAGGATTCTGGTGCCGTCGAGCTCGCCGCCGTTGGTCAGCATCTGGGCGAACCGCAGGTAGTCGCGCGCGGTGGACAGGAGACCGCTGCCGCCGAA
>JBFELO010000237.1:0-4932 GCA_041552055.1 Candidatus Sulfomarinibacteraceae bacterium
CCTGGGCACGACACTGGCCGCGGGAGGTGATCTCGAATCGGCGACACCCCTGCTGGCGCAGGCTCACGAAGGTGGAGCCGTGGCCGCAGCGTACAACGGCGGGACGGCGTCGCTGCTCCTGCAACAGGCGGAGCCGGCGGTGCAGTGGTTGCGCCAGGCGCTCCTCGACGATCCCGATGACCTGGACGCGAAGCGCAACTACGAGCTGGCGCTGCAGATGCTGCAACAGCAACAGGAACAGCAGCAACAGGAACAACAGGAGCAGGAGCAGGAGCAGGAGCCCCAGAAGGAGCCGAGCCCGACCCCGTCACAGAGCCCGGCCGGCGCGCCGCCCACGCCCACCCCCGAACATTCCGACGCTCTGTTCGAGGCGCTCGACCGGGAGGAGGCGGAGGCCAGGGAGCAGATGCGCTCACCGACACCACAGGCGGCCAAGGTGGAGCGGGACTGGTGAGAACACCGGGCGACCATCGTTGCGCGACGCGGGCGCTTCTCGTCGCGTGCGTGCTGCTGACCGCGGCCGCCGGCAGCGCGGCCGACCCCTCGATCGAGGTCCGGTTGACACCTCGTTTCGGGGTCGAGGATCGGGCGAACCTGGAGGTCAGGATCGTCGAACCACCGTCCGGCGTATCGCAGCCGGAGCTCGGCCAGCTGACCAATCTGCAGGTGGTCGGTGGGCCATCCCGGGGAACCGAGTTCAGCTTCATCAACGGCGTCGCCACGTCGGCGGTCACCTTCAGTTACCTGGTGCGTGCGGAAGCCCCCGGGCCGGCCTCGGTGGGTCCGGTGACGGTGGTGGCCGATGATGTCGTGCTCAGGGCCGAACCGGTGGATGCCGAGGTCGTTCCGGGCAGCGTCGCTCCGCCGCGCAGCCGGCGCCAGACCTCGCCGTTCTTCACCGATCCGTTCGAGGATTTGTTCCCGCGACGCCGGTCGCCTGCGGCGACTGTGGTGCTCCGCCACCTGATCTCCTCGCGCCGCATCGTCGTAGGTGAGCCGGTGATGGCGACGGTGGTGCTGGACACCAACGGTCGCATCGACGAGTTCAACTGGATCACCGCACCGACCTATCCGGGGTGGTGGGCGCAGCGGGTGGAATCCCCGGAACAGATCACGCCGGAGGTCGTGGAGGTCGAGGGTGTTCGCTTCAACCGATTCGTCATCGCCCGCCACGCCCTGATTCCACTCAAGGCGGGCGTGCTCACGATCCCCGAGGTCAGAGCACAGCTCGGGGTCGGTTCTCGAGGCCTGATCGACCCCGGCGAGGTCATGGATCGCACGACGGATCAGCTCGAAGTGCAGGTCGAGGTACAACCGCCACCCCAGACCAACTTTGCCGGGGCCGTGGGCCAGCTGCGCTACAAGGTCTGGCTGGAGCCGGCCGAGATCGAGTTCGGCGGGTCGGCCATTCTCGCCGTCGAGCTGAAGGGCAGAGGCAATCTCCCGCTGGTGGAGGCACCGCCGGTGTGGCCCACGTGCGACGGTTGCGAGGCCTATCCTCCGGAGGAGGAGAGCCGTGTCGGCGTGGACGAGCAGGGCATCCACGGAAGCCGGTCGTGGAACGTCACCGTGGTCCCCCGCGAGTGGGGCGAGCTCGTGTTCGAGCCGGTCGAGCTCGCGGTGTTCGATCCGCGATCGCAGACCTACCGTCGGGATAAACTGGGCCCGCTGACGTTGCAGGTGTCGCCGCCACCGCCCGCGCCGACGCCGGTCGCACGAGCCGGGGCCGTGCCGCCGGAGGCCACACCGATGGCGCAGGATGAGCGCCGCGTCCTGGGTGACGGGGAGCCGCCGCAGTGGTTGTGGATCCTCGGCGCGCTGATCGCCGGGGTGACGGTGGGGGGTGTCGTCGTGTGGTTGGTGGTGCGCCGTCGCGCGAGGGTCATCCCACCGCGGACTCCGGGTCAGACTCCCCCGGAGCGCGCGCGCGAACTCCAGGTGGCGCTCGAACGCTGGTGGCTGGACGCGCGCCCTCGCCGGCCGAAGCCCGGCGTCGAGGAAGAGATGCAGCGCATTCGCAGGGAGCTCGAGGCGGTACGTTTCGCCCCGGGGAGGGCCGATCATTCGGAGACGATCGTCGAGCTCGAAGAGCGTTTTCGCCAGCTGTCGCGACGCGCGTGATAGACTGATTCTGTGGGCTCTCCCGAGGTCTATTCCCTTCCAGCAGATGATCTTGAGCCGTTTCTCGATCGGCGTCGATACTCGGTGTTCACCCTCTCGGAGCTCCGTCTCGGACCGTTCCTCGGCGAGATTCTGATCAAGGCGAACGACTTCGTACCCTCGTCGGCCGGATCGATCTTGATGGACCGGCCGTTCGAGCGAGGCGAGACAGCGGCCGACACCCAACTCTACTTCGTTGCCGCGTTCGGACCAGCGGCGTCGGACCTGCTGGGCCAGAGCCTGCTGGCCGATCGGGGCGTGGTCGGGTACGTGTATCGGACCGGCGAGCCGTACCTGATGGACGATCCCGAGACCGACCCCAACTTCTACTCCAAGTTCGACCGCGACCACGAGTTCAGGACCGCCTGCGCGGTCGCAGTTCCGATCCGCATCGAGCGCACGGTGTGCGGTGTGCTGGAGCTGGTGAACCGTTCGGAAGGGCAGCGGTACGAGAGCCAGGACCTCGAGCTGTTGGAGATATTCGCCCGTTACACCTCGGTGTCGATCGAGAATCTGTTGGACGCCCAGCGGGCCAACGAGATGGCCCGCCGGGATGATCTCACCGGCCTGCACAACGATCGCTTCTTCCACCACCGCCTGAGTGAGGACCTGATACGCGCCGACGTGACCGATACGACGGTGGCGCTCATCTTCCTGGACCTGGACAACTTCAAGGGCGTCAACGACACCCACGGCCATCTGGCGGGCTCGCAGGTGCTGAAGGAGTTCGGCTACCTGCTGAAGCAGACGGTGACGGTTCCGGGCGCAACGCTGGCACGGTACGGCGGCGACGAGTTCGTCATCATCCTGCCCGACCACAGCGTCGGCGATGCGCTGGCGGTGGCGGAGAGCGTGCACGCAGCGCTGCGTCGCACGACCTTCCTGCAGGGCAGCTTCTCCTGGGCCGAGGGCCCGATTTACTGGCGAGAACCCCTGACCATGTCGGTCGGGGTGGCGGTGTACCCGATCCACCTGGCCCGGAAGGGCACCGTGGATCTGAAGAAGAACCTGCTGTTGCGGGCCGCCGATCAGGCGATGTACGAGTCCAAGGCTGCGGGCAAGGACCGCGTTCAGGTGGCCCGCTGAGGCGTTTCCGGGTCGGGGCGTGTTGAATCGCCGACCGGAATGCCAACATGACCGACTGGAGAACAGAGCCTCGCGGGGAAAGTTGGCAGGGGATTTGCTGTTACAGGGTGTACAGGTTGGAGCTTCGGGCAGCTCCACAGTTGGAGGATGACCTATGAAATCGGAGAAATACAGGCTCATTTCGCTCGCCGCGATCGTCGCCGCCTCGGTGCTGTTCGGGATGGTGATCGCGGGGGCTCTCAACGTGACACCCGAGGTCGACGCAGATCCACCCGAGGCGTTCGCGCCGGTGCCGGCGTCGGAGCCGGTGTCGGTGACGCCAAGTTTCGCGACTCCCGACTTCGCGGCGCTTGCCGATCAAGTCGTGCCGGCGGTGGTGTCGGTGTTTTCGACCGAGGTGTCCGATCCCAGCGACCGGCGCGGGATGCCCCGAGACCCCTTTCACAACTTCTTCTTCGGTCCGAGGATGGACCCCGAGGGCGATCGTGAACCGGAGCCGATGATTCGACAGTCGTCGGGGTCGGGGTTCTTCATCTCTGCCGAGGGCGAGATCCTCACCAATAACCACGTGATCGAGGACGCGACGAAGATCGAGATCGAGCTGGATGACGACACCCGGTATCGGGTGACCGTTGTCGGTCGCGATCCCGCGACGGATCTCGCCCTGCTCAAGGTAGACCAACCCAATCAGGAGTTCACACACCTGGCACTCGGCGACTCCGAGAGTGTCCGGGTGGGCGAGTGGGTGATGGCGGTCGGCAACCCGCTCCAGATGGAACACACCGTGACGGTGGGCGTCGTGTCGGCCAAGGGCAGGACCCTCGGTCTGTCCAGCGTCGGCTCCTCGTTCGAGAACTTCATTCAGACCGATGCCGCCATCAACCTCGGGAACTCGGGTGGGCCGCTGGTCAACCTGTCGGGTCAGGTGATAGGCATCAACACCGCCATCAACGCGGCCGGCCAGAATCTCGGATTCGCCGTCCCGGTGAACATCGCGCGCCGCGTCGTGCCGCAGCTCCGTGAGCGGGGTCGAGTGGTGCGCGGTTACCTCGGCGTCACGGTTACCAACGTCGACCAGGACACCGCGCGAGCCTTCGGCCTCGAAGACCGACGGGGAGCCCTGGTCCAGGAGGTGGAGCCGGACCATGCCGCCGACAAGGGTGGCGTCCGGCACGGTGACGTTATTCTGGAGGTGGACGGCACCACCGTAGAGGACACGCGGGACCTGATCGACACGATTTCCGCGCTGCCGCCGGGGAGCGACGTCACGCTGGATATCGTGCGGGACGGCCGTCCCATGACCCTCACCGTCGAGCTCGAGGAGCGGATTCGCGAGGGCGAGCAGGTGGAGGGTGACGAGGAGCCTCCAGATGAGGACGAGGCGACCACGCGCGTCGGGGTCACCGTGTCCGACCTGACCGCGCGTCTGCGCCAGTACTACGGCGTCGAGGAGGCGATCGATGGCGTGGTGGTGACCCATGTCCGGGCGGTGTCGCCGGCCGGTGAAGAGGGCCTCCGTGAAGGAGACGTGATCACCGAGGCGAACGGTCGTTCGACCCCCACGTCCGATGATCTGCTCGCCGCGATCGATGCGGTGGAGAACGGCGGCTATCTGCGGCTCTACGTCTACCGGCCGCGGTTCGATCGGTCATTCTTCGCGATTCTGAAGCTCGACGAGTAGTAGCG
>JBFELO010000238.1:0-4866 GCA_041552055.1 Candidatus Sulfomarinibacteraceae bacterium
AGAGTGAAGGGAGGAAGCGAGATGTAGCCGGCACGACCTGCAAGTGAATCCGACACGGATTCCATGAGCAAAAGATTTGCCGAGCCGGTGAGCAGGAATCTGCCTCTCGCGGGGTTTCGGTCGACCTCGATCTTCAGGAGGTTGAGGAGTTGCGGAGAGCGCTGGACCTCGTCGATGGTCACCCGCTCGAGACCCTCCCACAGAGCCTCGGGGTCGCGCTCGGCAAGCTCGAGGGTCTCGGGCCGGTCCAGTGTAATGAAGACCCGGCCATCCTCTCGTCCGAGCTCCTGAGCGAGCGTGGTTTTGCCCGTCTGCCGCGCACCCGTCAGCACGACGACGCGCATGGCAGTCAGGGCAGCGCGCAAATGGGTGGCCTGTAGCCGGGGGAGAAATGGTGGATGATCTGTATTCACATGGTGGATTATCCGCCATCTCGCAACGATATGTCAACACGAGAATACGTAAATAAAACGACCTCCTCGACTTAGAGGAGGTCGTATATTTGCTGGTTGCGGGGGCAGGATTTGAACCTGCGACCTTTGGGTTATGAGCCCAACGAGCTACCAGACTGCTCCACCCCGCGTCAGGGAAGGGAGAGTATAGGAGTGGGGGTGGGCTCTGTCAAGGAAAGCGGCAGTGGTGCAGGGGTCGGGGTGGTGATGAGAATGACCTTTTCCCCCGGCCGGATCCAGCCCAGGTCTCGGCGCGCGAGCGACTCGATCGCCTCGGGGCTGGAGCGCAGGACGTCGAGGGTGGTCTCGAGCTCGGAGATGCTGCTTTCGAGACGCTGTTTCTCGTCCTTCAGCCGCTGCCGCGCCTGCTCGACCCGGTCCAGCTCCTGGAACCCCTGGGTGACGATGGAGGAGAGCAGCCCGAGCCCTGCGATGAAGGCGACTCCGAGCAGGATCAGGGGCAGACGTCTCACGTTCGTTTTCGCGCCAGGACTGCCGCACCGCGGTAGCGGGCGGCGTCCTCGAGCTCTTCTTCGATCCTCAGAAGCCGGTTGTACTTGGCGATCCGGTCGGTGCGGCTGGCCGATCCGGTCTTGATCTGACCGGTGTTGAGGGCGACGGCAAGGTCGGCGATCGTGGTGTCCTCGGTCTCGCCGGAGCGGTGCGAGATCACCGCGGTGTAGCCCGCGCGGTGGGTCCTCTCAACCGCCTCCAGGGTCTCGGTGAGGCTGCCGATCTGGTTGAGCTTGATCAGCACCGAGTTGCAGATGCCACGTTCGATCGCCTCGGCGATGATCTTGGGGTTGGTCACCAACAGGTCGTCGCCGACCAGCTGGATGCGGTCACCGAGCGCGTCGGTGAGACGCTGCCAGCCGTCCCAGTCCCCTTCGGCGAGCCCGTCCTCGATCGACACGATGGGGAATGCCTCGACCAGGTCGCCGTAGAGCGCGATCAGGTCGTCCGCAGACAGGCCGGAGCGGCCCTCACCGGCCAGGTCGTAGCTGCCGTCGTGGAAGAACTCGGAGGCGGCCACGTCGAGGGCGAGTGCGATCTGCTGCCCAGGCTCGTAGCCGGCCGCGGAGATCGCCTCCATGATCAGTTCGAGGGCGGCTCGGTTGGACTCGAGGTCGGGTGCGAATCCACCCTCGTCGCCGACCGCGGTGGACAGACCGCGGTCCGACAGCACTTTTTTGAGCGTGTGAAACACCTCGACCCCGCCGCGGAGTCCCTCGGAAAAGGTGCCAAACCCGATCGGCATGACCATGAACTCCTGGAAGTCCACCGAGTTGTCGGCGTGGGCTCCGCCGTTGAGGATGTTCATCATCGGCACGGGCAGCTCGCGCGCCCCGCATCCACCGAGGTACTGGTAGAGGGGCAGGCCGCTCGCCTCGGCCGCGGCGTGGGCCACGGCGAGTGATACCGCGAGCACCGCGTTGGCCCCCATGGTGCCTTTGTTGTCGGTACCGTCGGCGTCGAGCAGCGCCTGGTCGACGCCCAGCTGATCTCGGGCGTCGAGCCCCTCCACGGCCTGGGCCAGCGGTCCATTGATATTGTCGACGGCGCGCAGGACGCCCTTGCCGAGGTACCTCGCGGAATCGTCGTCGCGCAACTCGAGCGCCTCCCGGGACCCGGTCGAGGCTCCAGAGGGGACCATCGCGCGACCGTAGGCGTCGCTGGAGAGGACGACCTCGGCCTCGACGGTGGGATTGCCGCGGGAGTCGAGGACCTCTCTGCCATAGACGAACTCGATGTCGAACATGTGCTACATCCTCCGATCGGTGAACATCTTCCGCACCGTGTGCATGAGATGCCGCTGTTCCTCGTTCGAGCGACCCTCGGCGTACAACCGGATCTTGGGCTCGGTGCCCGCGGCCCTGATCAGGATCCAACTGCCACCCTCGAAGACCAGCTTGAGACCGTCCCGGCGGTCGACGCTGACCACCTTGCGACCGTCGAGCTTCTTCTTGTTCCAGTTCTGATTGACTCGGCGTTCGAACAGCTGGCGGGTCCTGTCCGACAGCGGGATCTGGGTGCGACGGAAGGCATAGGTGCCGACGCGTGCGGTGAGGTCCGACATCAGTTCGACCAGGCTCTTGCCCTCCACGGCCATCATCTCGGCGACCAGGAGACACGCGAGCATGCCGTCCCGCTCGGGAAGGTGTTTCGACCACGCCATCCCGGCGCTTTCCTCACCCGCGAACGAGAGGGTGCCGTCGACCAGGAGCGGACCGAAGTTCTTGAAACCCACCGGAGTCTCCACCACCTCGCGGCCGTGCGCGGCCGCGACCGCGTCGATCAGCAATGAGGTGGCGAGGGTGCGACCGACCGCGCCGGCGAGCTTCCTGCGTCGGGCCAGGTAGTCGAGCACCAGGGCCAAGCCCTGGTTGGACTCGGCCATGCGCGCGCCGTGGTCGAGGATGCCGAAGCGGTCTCCGTCCCCGTCCGTCGCGAGGCCGAGGTGGGCGTTCGAGCGGCGCATGGTGTCGCGCAATCGCGACAGGTTTTCCGAGGTGCAGTCCGGCGCGTAGCCGCCAAAGTAGGGGTCGCGCGTGTTGTGGATGACGGTGATCGGGATCTCGTTCTCGAGGAAGATGTGGTCGAGATACTCGCGGCTTGTGCCGAACAGGGGATCGACCACGATGTCGATGTCGCTCGTACGGATCGCGTCCCAGTCGATCAGCCGCTGGAGGCGGGCGAGGTAGGCCGGTTTGGGGTCGTGCGTGCCGATCAGCCCGCTCTGAGGCAGGAATGTGTCCTCGTAGTCTGCGGCCAATTCGCGGTACCGGATCTCGACGCGATCGGTCAGTTGCTCCGGCGCCAGGATCCCGTCTTGGGTGTAGATCTTGAGTCCGTTGTACTCGGGGGGGTTGTGGCTGCCGGTGAATGTGATGCCGGCGACGGCCCCTCGCTCGAGCACGGCGGACGCGACGACCGGCGACGGAACGTCCCGCGGCGTCAACGCCACTCGAATGCCGTTGGAGGCGATGAGTTCGGCGGCCGCCCGGGCAAACTTCTCCGACAGCATGCGGGTGTCGTAACCGACGACCATCACGCCGGGGCGGGCGTCCACGATGCGCAGGGTGTCCACGAGCGCCTGGGTCACCATGCGCACGTTGCGGAAGGTCAGCTCACGGCCGATGATGCCCCGCCAGCCAGAGGTGCCGAATCTCACCATACGGAAGCAGATTAGCATGGGGACCGGGATCCGGGGGCCGGGACCCGGAACCCAAAACACAGGTACAATTTGTCGATGTTCTTACACCGCGAACACGATCCATCGGGCGCACTGTTGATCCCTCAGTCCTCACACGCCTGGCTCGCCTGGCAGTTGGCGTCTCACTGGGGCAACCGTCGGTTCGTGCGCCCGGCGCCGCGGGCCGAGGTGCTCGCGGCGGTGCTGTTGCACGATTCGGGTTGGACCGAGTTCGACACCGATCCGGGCGTCGACTCGTCCGGCCGACCTGTCACCTTTGACCGGATGGAGGTGACTGATCATCTCGGGATCTGGCGACGGTGCGTCGGCCGTACCTCTTCGTACAGCCGCTATGCCGCGATCCTCGTGGCGACTCACTTCGCCGGGCTGGTGGAGCGGAAGACCCAACATCTTTTGGCGCGTGGCGACACCGCAGGGGCTCGAGCCTCGCAGGCGTTCCGTGCCGAGATGGAGCGCCTGCAGGCCGGGTGGCGGGAGTCGTTGACTGTGGACGCGCGCTACCAGCCGTACCTCGAGGGTCCCGCCTGGCAGGCCAACTGCACGCTGCTCGAGGGGTGCGATCGGGTTTCGGTCTATCTGTGCGCCTCTCTCGAGAAGACTTTTCGAGTTCTCGCGCAGTCCTCCTCTGGCGAGGTCGAGGAGGTCGAGTTCGACGGCACGGGAGGTGGCGTGTGGCAGGTGCGCCCGTGGCCACTGGAGGGTGACCGCGTGCGGCTCCACTGTGAGGGCCGAAGATTGGCCAAGGCAACCTTCGGGTCGGACGAGGAGCTGCGGGAGGCCCTGATCCGTGCCCCTGCCGAGCGACTGACCTTCACGCTGCAGCGGCCATCGGCGCGGTCAACTATCTCCTAGCCAAGAACCAGGGCGGCCACGTCGCGAGCACCGATCGCGAGCACGCGTCGGTAACCACTGACGAGTTGACAATCGAGAGCCGGGACCTACAATGATTGTCCGCCGTTGATGCTCCGCAGTAGCTCAACGGTAGAGCGGGTGGCTGTTAACCACTAGGTTGGGGGTTCAAATCCCTCCTGCGGAGCCAAGCTGGCTGATGAGTACCCCGAAGTGCGGCGCCTCTTCGGGTTTCTTCATTTCGGGAACTGGAGAGTGGGCTTGTGGGCGTGAGGGCTTGCGGGCCTGGACCTACCCCGGTTTAGTGGACACCTGATAATAGACAGATCGTCGTCGTCGTAGCTGTGGAGG
>JBFELO010000239.1:0-4838 GCA_041552055.1 Candidatus Sulfomarinibacteraceae bacterium
GAGTGCCGGACAACCGTCGATCGATGTGGTACGATTTAACTAACGCGAAAGATCGTCGCAACTCGGGCGCGGGCAGCCCATCGCGTTGTTGTTCACCTCCCTGTGCCCGCACGAGACGGTTGCACCGGGTTCGGGTGAGCGGCTCTTCTCGCGGAAGCGGACAGACTGGTGCGTCACAGAACAGTTGCCCCGGTGTGCGTCCACGCACTGTACATCCTGCTGCTGCAGGGCGGTGCGACCGCGACCGCCACCGAAGACGTCCCACTTCCGAGCACGATCCACGCCGTTGCCGCCCGCGATGCGGTGATGGTGTACCAGCTCGAGCCAATCTTTCCCGACGAGTTGTTGGCGGAGGACGCCGCCGTGGCGATCGCCGTACCGGCACCGCAACGGTTCGCCGTTCCGGAGGATGTGGCGATCACGCCCCACGACCACGGCACGTGGGAGTTCGTCGGCGGTGGGCGGCTGTGGCGGATCCGCATCGACGCTCCGAACGCCACCGATCTCAACTTCGGTTTCACGCGATTCCGCCTTCCCACGGGCGCCACGCTGCACGTGGCGAGCGAGGACTACGGTGTCACTCGCGGTCCGTTCGGCGCGAGTGACAACCGCGACCACGGCGAGCTGTGGACACCGGTAATCCCCGGCGGTGTGGCGATGCTCGAACTGTTCGTCCCGGATGCGGCCGACTTCGAGCCGGAGCTCGTGCTCGGCCGGATCGGTCGTGGCTACCGGAACATGGGCGTGCGGGGCCTCGGCCGGGGTACGGTCAAGCGGCAGGGGGACTGCAACGTGGACGTGGCCTGCGGTGCCGGTGACGGCTTCGCGTGGGTCGATGACTGGCGAAACGAGATCCAGAGCGTGGCCGTCTACACCGTCGAGGGATTCCTCAAGTGCACCGGAACCCTGATCATCGACGTGCCCCGCTCCTACCAGCCGTACTTCCTGACCGCGCATCACTGTGGTGTCAGCGCGTCCAATGACCACACGGTGGTCACCTACTGGAACTACCAATCCGATGACTGCGGTGACCTGGGCGGCGGGGACCGCTCACGGACAGTGTCCGGCTCCACGCTGCTGGCCCGCAGGCCGGACGTCGACTTCTGCCTGCTGCTGCTCGATGCCCCACCGCCACAGGAGTTCGGCCCCCACTGGTCGGGCTGGGACCGCCGGGCCTCGAACACCCCTGACGGAGCCGTGTGCATCCACCACCCGGATGCCGGCGAAAAGGCGATCAGCCTGAACGACGACCCACTCACGGTGAGGGACAACTGCGTCTCGGCGGGCGGGCCGGGCGACACCCACTGGGAAGTGGACAACTGGGAGGTCGGCACCACCGAGCACGGCTCGTCCGGAGCCGGGCTGTGGGATCCCTCGAGCCACCTTCTGGTCGGCTTCTTGAGCGGCGGGCTGGCGAGCTGCGACAACGACCTGTGGGACTGCTTCGGGCGATTCGCGGCGGCCTGGGACGGTGCCTCGCCGAGCGAACGGCTGCGAGACTGGCTCGACCCCGACGACACCGGGGCCCAAAGGGTCCTCGGCGGGAAGGTGCTCGACGGCCTCGACCAGATGCAGAACCCGCCGCAACGAATGCCGCGGATCCCGATGGATCGCGGCCACCGCAACGACTGACGGGACGTCGACACCAGCGTTCGTTTCCCCTGCGAACCATCTCGGAACATCCTCCTCGCGCGTCTGTCGAGGCACTCTTGGGACTCCGAGCGACCTTGGTCACAGGGTCACCCGAACCGGGAACGGTGGGTCGCGAGCGCCTGTTAGACTGTGTGGAACGTCGAATTCTGGAGGGATCCCCGTGATCACACCTACCGGCAGGCTGGCTCGCACCGTGATGTGCTGCGGCCTCGTCATCGCGGCGGCCGCCTCGGCAGCAGCCCGCGAATCGTCTCCGCCGCCCAGCACGCTCATGCAGGTCGAGCCGCTCGAGCTGGTCATGGTCGAAGAGCTCGACCCGGTCGATCCCGAGGCGCTGCTGGCAGAGGACGCGGCGATGGCCGCCCTGGGCCCGGGGCCGATGCGGTTCGCCTCGCCCGAGGACGTCGCGATCACGCCACGCACCCACGGTACGTGGGAGGTTTTCGAAGACGGGTCCCGGCTCTGGCGGCTGCGGATTTCCTCCCCCCACGCCACCGACCTCAATCTCGGATTCACTCGCTACCGCCTGCCCGAGGGCGCGACGCTCCACCTCGTGAGCGAGGAGCACGCCCGCTTCCTCGGTGCGTACGACGCCACCGACAACCGCGGCCACGGCGAGCTTTGGACGGCGGCGCTCCCCGGCGACCGGGCGGTTATCGAGCTGTACGTCCCGGCGGAGCCGGAGTTCCAGCCCGAGCTGGTGCTAGGCAGCATCGGTCGCGGCTACCGCGACCTGTTCCGCACCGCGGCCGCCGCGACTAAGCAGGCGTCGTGCAACGTCGACGTGGTGTGCGGCGCGGCCGACGGATTCGCCTGGGTGGACGAGTGGCGCGACGAGATCCAGAGCGCCGCGCAGTACTCCATCCAGGGTTCTCTGGCGTGCTCGGGAAGCCTGATCATGGATGCACAGGGGAGATTCAGACCGTACTTCCTGACCGCGCACCACTGCGGGGTGAACTCGTCCGTCGACCAGACCGTGGTGACATACTGGAACGTGCGGTCCCCGGCCTGCGGCGACTTGAGCGGCGGGACGCGAGACCAGAGTGTGTCCGGGTCCACCCTCATCGCGAGCCGTCAGGACGTGGACTTCACCCTGCTCGAGCTCGACGCGGCGCCGCCAGAAGACTTCGACCCCTACTGGGCCGGCTGGGACCGCCGCCCGGACCGCACGCCGCAGGGCGCGGTCACCATCCATCACGCGGGGGCCCAGGAAAAGGTCATCAGCCTCGAGGAGGACCCATTAACCCTTACCCACACGTGTGACCCCAACGCCACGTCCGAGATCGGTTCCCACTGGAACGTGCGCGACTGGGAGGCGGGTACCACCGAAGGGGGGTCCTCCGGCGGCGGGCTGTGGGACATCGACACGCATTTCCTGCTCGGGTATCTCACCGGCGGCAACCCGATTGCGTGTGCCGCGGTGATGGACGACTGCTTCGGTCGGATCGCCGTCGCCTGGGATGGTGACACGCCCGAGGAACGGCTGCGGGACTGGCTCGATCCCGAGGACAGCGGGGTCCTGACCGTCGATGGTGCCTTCCTCGGCGGCAACGGCAGCGGCAAATTCTCGTGCGGCAACGCCGGCTACGACGACGACAGCGCGGTCAACGCCGCGTTCTTCGGCGGTGGCCAGGCGGGGGATCCGGACTCCATGTTCGCGGTCCGGTTCCGCCTCGCCGACTTCGGCTACCCACCCGGCGGCGCCCGGATCACCGGCTTCTGCGCCAACAACTCGATCGACTTCACCGGCGACGGCGGGCCCTGGCCGAACGAGGTCTTCGTCTACCCGGACGACGGCGGCCTGCCGGACGACGGAGTCGTGCTCGCCCAGGGCACCATCCTCACCGGTGACGGCACCGGCGACTCGGTGGTGACCCTGCCGGAGCCGGTCGTTCTGGACACCGATTTCTGGCTCGTGGTGCGCGGTGACCCGATGCACTCCGGCGAGGACTTCAACGTGGAGCACGATTCCGGACCGAACGTCGGTGCGAGCTACATCTCCGACGGCCTCGGCATCGCGGGGCTCACCAACAACTTCGACCCCGACGCGAACCTCATGCTGCGCGCGACCCTCGAACCGGTCGGCGGCGCGGCCGAGTTCACCTACCTCACCGCTGGCATCGCCCGCACCGCGGGAGCGGCAGGCACCAACTGGCGGTCCAAGGCGGCCCTGCTGAACCGCTCCGGCAACGCCGCATCGGCCACCGTGAGCTACGTCCGCGAGGCGAGCACAGTCTCGGCTGGTGTCGGCCTCGCCGATGGCGAGCTCGTGGCCTGGGACAACGTGCTCGAGGACCTGTTCGACCTGTCCGGCGACTCGTCGGGCGCCCTCAAGGTGGAATCGGACCGCGAGCTGATCGTCACCGCGCGCACCTACAACCTCACCGACGAGGGCACCTTCGGCCAGTTCCTGCCGGGCGTGACCTCTTCCGAGGCAATGGGCACCGGTCGGTTCGGGGTCATCTCGCAGCTGACCAAGAACGCGTCCTTCCGCACCAACATCGGGTTCGTCAACCTGTCGCTGCTGCCGTGCCAGGTGCTGGTCCGGCTGTACGACGCGCTCGGCGTTCGGGTCGGCTCGGCGCGCACGATCGAGGTCGGTCCGATGGGCTTCAAGCAGGAGACCAACATCTTCGCCAAGGCCGGAGCCGGCAGCCACGCCAACGCCTACGCGCGGGTCGAGGTCCTGACTCCGGGCTGTCTGGTCTGGGGCTACGCGTCGGTGATCGACGAGAACACCGGCGACGCCACCACGTTTCCAATGGTCGAGGAGTAGGTACGCGAGGCGAATTTGGAGTCGACGCCGAAGGGTCGGTTGTCGGATCGGGTGGGGATGATCGATACCGATTCCGAACCCGATTCCGATTCCGATGGGGTTGATCGGTATCGCTATCGGTATCGCTATCGGTATCGAAGGGTCGGCTGTCGGATCGGGTGGGGATGATCGATACCGATACCGAACCCGATTCCGATTCCGATGGGGTTGATCGGTATCGCTATCGGTATCGCTATCGGAATCGAAGGGTCGGTTGTCGGATCGGATAGGGATGATCGATACCGATTCCGATGGGGTTGATCAGTATCGCTATCGTTATCGCTATCGGAATCGAAGGGTCGGTTGTCGGATCGGGTGGGGATGATCGATACCGATTCCGAACCCGATTCCGATTCCGATGGGGTTGATC
>JBFELO010000240.1:0-4646 GCA_041552055.1 Candidatus Sulfomarinibacteraceae bacterium
AGCGCTGACGAGGGCTGCCACCGCACGACGTCGTCTTGGGACTCTGGGAGAGCCGGCTGTGTTTCGTGTCAATCGGCGTCGTTGATCAGCGGATCTCGTCGCTCACGATTCGGCCGTCTATGATGACGCCGATGCAGTGGCTGGTGTACTCCAACGGGTCGCCGTCGTACAGCGCGAGGTCGGCGTCCTTGCCGACCTCGAGAGACCCCACGCGGTCAGCGATGCCGAGCAGACGCGCCGCGTCGATCGTCATCGCCGCGAGCGTCCGCTCCCAGGGCAGCCCGTTGGCCGCGGCGATCGCGGCCTCGAGCAGCACGACGCGCGACTTTGGGACGTAGCTTTCGAATCCGCTCTGCAGTGCGAACGGGATCTCGGCCCGATCCAGGATCGCCGGGAGTTCCACGGTGGCGTTCTCCATTTCCGCGAACGCTCGCTGCATCGGAGGGTGGGGGATGACCGGCACGCCGTTGATGCGGATCTCATCCAACACGAGATATGCCTCGGACGCACCGTCCAGTACGATCCTGACATCGAACTCCTTCGCCAGCCGCAACGCGGACACCAGGTCGTTGTGGCGGTGGGCGGTCACCAGCAGCGGGAGCTCTCGTTCGAGGACGCGGGCCAGAGCCTCGAGACGAAGATCGCGGGCGGGCCTTTTCGACAACTCCTGCCGGGACCTGCGGTCGACGTATTCCCGGGTCTCGACCAGCTTCTCCCGGAGCATGGCGACGGCCTTGCTTCGAGTACCGGGAGGCTTTTTCTCATCGCCGGCGAGACCTCCTTCACCGAGCGACGCCGCGACCATCGCCGACGGCACCATGACCGCCTCCTCGACGGTGGTGCCGCGCGTCTTGGCGATCAACGTCTGCCCCGACACCAGGGCGCCGGGCGCATGGCCGGTGTGAATGGTGGTGACACCGAACGATCGGACCCATTCGATCAGGCGTTCCCGCGGGTCGTAGGCGTCGATCGCTCGGAGTTCGGGCTGGATCGCCTCCGACCGATCCAGTTGCTCTTGATCCTGGGCCTGGTTCAAGTAGCCGGTGAGGCCGACCACCGAGTGGGCATCGATCAGGCCGGGGGTGACGACCTCGGCATCGATCAGGGTGGCGTCACCCGGGATCGGAATCAATCCTGCCTGCCCGACGGCCGTGATTCTTCCGTCCCGGATCACGACCACGCCGTCGCGGATCGGCTCGCCGGCCATGGTGTGAACGGTCGATCCGCGCACCACGAGCGTGTCGGCGCCGGTCGAAGGGCCGCCGGCGATCATCAGGAGGAGAGCACTCGCGACGCTCAGCGATCTGATGCTCATTGCCACTCTCCATCCGGTCCGCACAGGTGGACCTGGCGTGGTTCGCCGGCGCCGTAGCCGCCGACGGCACGCAGCCGATCCTCGGGGTCGGCTCGGTCGAAGACCTTGACGCCCTCGACCCAGGTCTGAAGGACCTTGGTGTACGTGCTCAGCGGGTCGCCCGAAAGCACCACGAAGTCGGCGTCCTTGCCGGCCTCGAGTGATCCGACACGATGATCGAGGTCGAGCATGGCGGCGCCGTTGACCGTGAGCGCACGCAGTGCTTCCTCCCGACTCATGCCGGCGCGCACCCCGAGGGCTGCCGATCTCAGGAACACCCGCGAGTCGGTGATCCAATCGTCGGTGTGATAGGCCACGACGCAACCCGCGCGCTCCATGATGCCGCCGGTCTCCATCACGAGGTCCCGCGCCTCGAGCTTGCCCCCCGGACTGTCGACCACGATGATCGAGCTCGGCACGCCCGCGGCGGCGATCTCCTCGGCGACCTTCCAGCCCTCGCTCACGTGATGGAGGACGACTCGGAAACCGAACTCCCGTTGGAGTCGAAGCACGGTCATGATGTCGTCGTGGCGGTGCGTGTGGAAGTGGACGATCCGCTGCCCGTCGAACACCTCCAGCAGCGCCTCGAGCTCCAGATCGCGGCCTGGCATCGCGGCCGGATCGTCGGCGGCCTGCTCGATCTTCTGTCGGTAGCTCTGCGCCTCGACAAACGCCTCGCGGACGAGCGCCGCCGATTTCCCTCGGGTGCCCGGAAACGGGGGATCGCGCCGCGAGTTGGTGCCGTTGGCCATCTTCATGCCGCCCGCGATCCGACCGTCGGCATGGCGGATCGCCATGTCCTCGATGATGTTGACGTCTCGAAGCTTGAGGTAGATGGTCTGACCGCTCATGAGGTGGCCCGAGCCGGGCATGACGTTGACGGTCGTGATTCCGCCGGCCCTGGCGCGCGAAAAGCCCGAATTCCGCACATTGACCGAGTCCAGTATTCGAACGCTCGGCTGGATCGGTGCCGAGCTGTCGGCCGCCCAGCCGCCCCCGATGTGACTGTGTGTGTCGACCAGCCCGGGCATGATGATGGCGCCTGTGACGTCGTGGGTCGTCGCGTCCGCGGGGACCGTCGTCTCTCCGACGCGGCCGACCTCGGCGATATGACTGCCACGAATGACGAGCACGCCGTCGGCGATCTCCGGACCGGAAATCGGGACCAGACGGGCGCCGACGAAGGCATGCACAGGCTGATCGGCGGTGTCCTGAGCGCGGGCGTGGGCCGGCAGCAGGCAGAGGGACAGGACGAGAATCGACGCGCACCGGTGGTGCGCGTGACGGCTGATGTTCACTTCCACCTCCGAGGTGTTGATTCCAAGTGCGTCCCGTCGGATTGCAGAGTGTAGCATCGCCCATTGCTGTTCCGGCGGCGAGGGTCGTGCCGCGAAACGAACACGAATGTGGCAAGGTCTCGCGCGACAGAAATGAAACCTCGTTCCATTGCCGACGGCGTGCCGCAGCCGGTCAGGCGAGGTCGCCGCAGAGTGGGAACCACCGCAGTGCTTCGAGGTCGTCGGACAGGCGCACCTGTTGCTGGTCGGCCTGCACATCGCGCTCAGACAGCTCCAACAGCTCGCTCGCCTGTGCCAGGTATCCGGGAAGCGCGCTCTCGGGCTCGGTCAGGGGGTCTTCCTGAGAGTCCATAGTCCCGGAGCGGTAGTCGAGATCGAGCAGCGACCGACGCGCGCCCTCCGGTGTCTCGCGGTGGCGCCATACGCCGGAGGTGGGTTCGAAGTCGTACTCTGGCAAGAGCTTCCACCCGTGGTCGGCAACCGTGTGCACCGCGTCGAGCAGGAACTCGAACACCCGTTCCGAGATGAAGTAGTTGAAGCCGATGCGCACCCAGCCCGGTTTGATCCCCTCGCAACCGGCGTGGATCGCCGAACGAAACCGGGACGAGGTCGTCCCGTCGATCCTCAACAGACGATGGCCGTAGGGTCCGGCGCAGGAGCATCCGCCGCGCGTCTGGATTCCGAACAGGTCGTTGAGTAACGCCACGACGAAGTTGTGGTGCAGGAAGCGATCGCCGTGCCGGACGAGGAACGACACGATCGACAGGCGTGGGGCCGTCCGATTGCCGAGGATCTCGATCCGGGGGTTTGACGACCACGACTCGATGGCGCGCTCGATGAACGACGCTTCGAGCGACTCGATGGTGTGCTCGCCGACGGCCGCTTTGAGCTGAAACACGAGCCCGGCACGGATCGATTCGATGATCGCCGGCGTGCCGCCCTCTTCCCGCACGGTGGGTTCGGAGACGTAGCTGTGGCCCTCCGCACTCACGTAGCTGACCGTGCCGCCCCCCGGGACCGTGGGGACCCGATTCGTGAGCAGGTGCCGCTTGACGACGAGCACGCCGGGGGTGCCGGGTCCGCCGATGAACTTGTGCGGCGAGATGAACACAGCGTCCTTGGCGGCCTCGAGGTCCGGGTCGCCGTCGACAGGCGGATTCATGGCGATGCGGACGTAGGGCGCCGCGGCCGCGTAGTCCCACAGAGCGAGCGCGCCGTGCCGGTGGAGGAGACGGGAGATCGCGACGGCGTCGGAGACGATTCCGGTGACGTTGGACGCGGCCGAGAAGCTGCCGATCTTGAGGGGTCGATCGCGATGCTCGACGAGCTCGCGCTCGAGGTGTTCGAGGTCGATGCGCCCGTCGCGGTCCTCGTCGATGGTGACGACGTCGGCGATGCTCTCCCGCCAGGGAAGCTCGTTCGAGTGGTGCTCGTACGGGCCGATGAACACGACCGGGCGTTCATTCGGGGGGATGAGTTCGAGAAGGCCGTACCGGGAGGCGAGGTCCGCCGGCAGTCTGAGATTGAGGACGTCGATGAGCTTGTGGATCGCACCGGTGGCCCCCGACCCGCAGAAGATGACGACGTCGTGCTCGTTCCCGCCCACCGCCCGGTGAATGATGTTTCGCGCCTCCTCGCGGAACCGTGACGTCTGGAGCCCGGTCGTCGAGGTCTCGGTGTGGGTGTTGGCGTACAGCGGCATGACGTTGGCGCGGATGAAGTCCTCGATGAAGGAGAGCGAGCGGCCGGATGCGGTGTAGTCGGCGTAGGTCACCCGGCGCGGTCCGAACGGGCCATCGAGCGCGCGATCGTCACCGATGATGGAACCGCGGATGGTGTCGACCAGCTCAGCGGTGGTGGGATCCATGGCGTGAGCATATCAGGTTCGCGAGACAGAGTCGCAACCAGTCGCGTCCGGGGCTTCGTGGTGAATGGATCGGGCACGGAGACGGATACGGAGACGGAGACGGGTTCTTCCTCTCAGGACGATGGAC
>JBFELO010000241.1:0-4609 GCA_041552055.1 Candidatus Sulfomarinibacteraceae bacterium
CCCGCCCAGGGCTTGAGGTCTTGAGGACTCGAGGGATGGAGTCCGTGGGGTAGGGTGGGCAGGCCCCCACGCCCTCAGGCCCTTGAAAAGGTCGGCTATAAGCCAACCTTTTCGAGGATGCGGTCGAGCGCCTCCAATTCTCCGCGTGTGGTGTAGAAATGGGGAGAAAAGCGCACATAGCCCTGCCGGACCGAGACCACCACACGGCGCTCCAGGAGCCGCCGACGAACGTCGGGCGGGCTGACGCTGGGGTGCCTGGCTGCGACGATACCGGCAATGGGATGTCCGGATCCCGGCGAGTACACGTCCCAGCCGTGGGCGAGGAGTATCCGTGTGACCAGGCGCGACAAGGTTTCAACCCTGGCCTGGACGTTGTCGCGTCCGACGGCGGCGATCAGGTCGAGGCCTGCGGCGAGGCCCGCCACGCCAATGTCATTTGTGGCGCCGGCTTCGAAGCGCCGGCCGTCGGCGTGGTACTCGAGACGCTGGAGAAAGTAATCCTGGGGTGCGAGAACGACGTTGCGCCAACCCGAGATGACGGGCTGCAGTCGCGCGCGCAGGTCTTCGGTGGTCGCCATGATGCCGGCGCCCTCCGGTCCGAGCAGCCACTTGTGGCCGTCGGCGACGACCGCGTCGACACCGAGGGCGGCCAGGTGCATGGGGAGCACTCCGAGCCCCTGAATGGCGTCGACGACGAACAGGACGTCGCGATCGCGGCAAATGCGGCCGAGCTGGGCCAGCGGTGCGATCCATCCGGTGTGGAAGGCGACCCAGGAAACCGCCAGCAGCTTCGTCCGGTCGCCGATGTGGTCCTCGACGACCTGCGGATCGATGCGGCCGTCCGGCTGCGGAAAGCGAAGGGTCTCGACCCCTCGACGCGCGAGACCGAGCCAGGGGGCGACGTTGGCGGCGAACTCCTCGCCGCCGACAAGAACCTGGTCACCGTGATCCCAATCGAGACCGTCGGCGATCAGAGAAAGACCTTCGGAGGTGCTGCGAATGATCGACACGTCGTCCGGTTTGCAGCCGACGAGCTGGCTCCCGAGGTGGCGGCAGCTGAGATGGTTGTTCCGCCACCCTTTGTAGTTGTCGTAGCCGGTCTCCTCCTGCTCGGTGATCCGCTGCCTCATCGCCTCGGCAACCGGCCTCGGCAACGGACACACGGCCGCGTGATCCAGGTACAGTGCGTGCTCCCGCACCGGAAACTCCGGCAACCATTCACCGAGCTCGAACGTCATTCGGGAATCATACCGTGCTCGACCCGTGCCCGTGCCCGTTTCCGTTTCCGTGCCCGAAATGGGGATGAAGGGCTGGGTGGTGCGCCAGTATCGGAGCCCGTGGGGGGTGTTGGTCAGGCCCTCAGGCCCTACTCCACCTGCGACAGCAGCTGAATTTTCTGGATCTGCAGCAATCCCGGCTTGACGAGCGATTCCGGATCGCGAATCGCGAGCGGGATCAAATCGCTCTCCGGGATCCCGGTCTCGGTCATGTCGGGACCGCGGAGCAGGCCGTTGCCGGTGGCCCGGCCGGACGGCTCGCCATAGGTGCTCATCCTTCGCGCCAGCTCGACGACGTTCTCCCACTGCGAGGGCGGGTAGTTGGGCTGGCTCGACAGCGGGTAGATGACATATCCGACACGGGTCCGGAGGTTGGCCGCCAGGAGGAGGTCGGAGTCCGAAGCGGAGGTGAGAAAGCGCTGGCTGACGGCGTAGGTGTGCTGCGGGTCGAGGTCGCGGAGGATCGCGAGGTGCTCCTGATCGCTGATCCGCACGGGGATGTCGGAGTCGCGCAGCACCTCGGCGAGCAAGTCCTGGATGTGGTCTCCGATCTGTGTCCCGCCCTCGGCGGCAGCTGGGAACCAGTCTCCCGAAATGGGCTCGAGCCGGACGAGGTAGAGCCCGAGGCACGAACTGGG
Source organism: Candidatus Sulfomarinibacteraceae bacterium (assembly GCA_041552055.1). GTDB lineage: Bacteria > Acidobacteriota > Thermoanaerobaculia > Thermoanaerobaculales > Sulfomarinibacteraceae > JBFELO01. The sequence continues at coordinate 1,916 of JBFELO010000241.1, forward strand.
GCTGCCGTCGTCGGATTTCGAGCCCGAAACCATGGCCTGCCGTTGAGCCAGCCGAAGCTCGTAGGGGAGGAAAATTTTCAGGAAATCGAGGTCCGCTACGGGCGCGTGGGCACGCTTCGAGGTGGTTTCGACCATGAATCGATGTTCGCAGAATACACAGTTCGCGTCAACGGAGGGGGTGTGACGCACCTCAATTCGAAACAGGGATCAACAACACGTTCCCGTTCCCGTCCCCGTAGCCGATTCGTCCATCGAATTCAGTTCATGACTCCCGTATCGGCGTTCCCATCGACCCGGTTCGAAAATGCCAAAACCGCCGTCGGGAACGGGGACGGGTACAAAGAATCGCTTAGTCCCTCGCCCTCAGTACATTGAGCGCACTCCCCGCCTTGAACCACTCGACCTGCTCTTCGTTGAGACTGTGCTCGAGTGGGAAGCTCTCCTTTGTGCCGTCCGCGTGGTGGAGGACTGCGGTGATCGGTCGACCGGGCGCGAGCTCGGCGAGACCGGTCAGTGACAGACGGTCGTCGACCCGGATCTTCTCGTAGTCCGAGGGATCGGCGAAGCGGAGCGGCAGCATGCCCTGCTTCTTGAGGTTGGTCTCGGCGATGCGGGCGAAGGAGCGGGCGATGATCGCCATCCCCGCCATGTGGCGGGGCTCCATGGCGGCGTGCTCGCGTGACGAGCCTTCACCGTAGTTCTCGTCGCCGACGGCGACCCAACGAATACCCCGCTCCTTGTACGAACGGGCGAGCTTCGGGAGTTGAACGGCCTCGCCGCTCTCGATGTCGATGCCGTAACCGGCGTCGTCGGCGAAGGAGTTGACGGCGCCGAGAAAGAGGTTGTCCGAGATATTGTCGAGGTGGCCCCGGAATCTGAGCCACGGTCCGGCCTGCGAGATGTGGTCGGTGGTGCACTTGCCACGCGCCTTGAGCAGGACCGGCATCTCTTCGTAGTCCTCGCCGTCCCACGCGGGGAAGGGCTCGAGGAGCTGCAGCCGCTCGGATCCATCCCGGACCTTGACCTCGACCGCGGACCGATCCTCGGGAGGGGCCAGATAACCCTCCGCCTTGAAGACGAATCCGTTCTTGGGTACCTCGGGTGCGGCTGCCGGTGGCCGCAGCTGGTACGAGCTGCCGTCCGGCGCGGTGAGTTCCTCGGTCAGCGGGTTGACGGTCAGCTTGCCGGCGAGGGCGTAGGCGATCACGATTTCGGGACTGGTGATGAACGAGTTGGTTTGCGGGTTGCCGTCGTTTCTCTTGGCGAAGTTGCGATTGAAAGAGCTGATGATCGAGTTGACCTCGCCGTCGGCGATGTCGTCCCGGTGCCACTGGCCGATGCAGGGGCCGCAGGCGTTGGCGAGGACGGTCGCGCCGAGGCGATCGAGAGTGGCCATTTGGCCGTCGCGCTTGATCGTCGCCTCGATCTGCTCGGAGCCTGGAGTGACCCACAGGGCCGATTTGGTGGTGGCGCCGGCGGCCAGTGCCTGCTCGGCAACGTCGGCGGCGCGGGTGAGGTCCTCGTACGACGAGTTGGTGCACGAGCCGATGAGCCCGGCGGTGAGTTTGTCGGGATAGCCGTGCTCGGCGACGTCCGCCGCCATCTGCGACACTGGACGCGCGAGGTCGGGCGAGAACGGGCCGACGATGTGCGGCTCGAGGGTGTCGAGGTCGATTTCGATCACGAGGTCGAAGAACTTCTCTGGCTCTTCGGCGACTTCGGGATCCGCGGTCAGGAGACCCTTGTTGGCCTCGGCGAGAGTTGCGATACGCGCTCGCTGGGTCGCGTCGAGGTAGGTCTTGGCGCGGGCGTCATAGGGGAAGATCGAGGTCGTGGCGCCGAGCTCGGCCCCCATGTTGGTGATGGTTCCCTTGCCGGTGGTCGAGATCGACTCGGTGCCGGGGCCGAAGTATTCGATGATGCGGTTGGTGCCGCCCTTGACGGTGAGGATGCCGAGCAGCTTGAGGATGACGTCCTTCGGCGAGGCCCAGCCTTCGAGGCTGCCGGTGAGCTTGACGCCGACGATCTCGGGCTGCAGGACCTCCCAGTTGAAGCCGGCCATGACGTCGACGGCGTCGGCGCCGCCGACGCCGACCGCGATCATGCCGAGACCGCCGGCATTCGGGGTGTGCGAGTCGGTGCCGATCATCATCCCACCCGGGAAGGCGTAGTTCTCGAGCACGACCTGGTGGATGATGCCCGAGCCCGGCTTCCAGAACCCGATGCCGTAGCGCGCCGAGGCGGACTGGAGGAAGTCGTAGACCTCCCGGTTGCGATCGATCGCCGCCTCGACATCCTCATCGGCGCCGGAACGGGCGAGGATCAGGTGGTCGCAGTGCACGGTTGAAGGAACCGCGGTGGTGTCCTTCCCCGACAGCATGAACTGGAGAAGCGTCATCTGCGCGGTGGCATCCTGCATGGCGACCCTGTCGGGTCGGAGCTGCAAGTAGGCCTTGCCGCGCTCGAGCTCTTCGGAGGGGTCGGCGAGGTGGCCGAAGAGGACCTTTTCGGCCAGGGTCAGTGGCCGGTCGAGTCGTTTGCGCACGACCTCGAGGCGCTGACGAGTAGTGTCGTAGACCGATTGCACGAACTCGGGGGTGGTCTCGATGGAAGGCATTGAATGACTCCTTGTCGTGCGCGGCCCTGTGTCCGGCCGCCGCACCGCCTCAGGTATTCTACACCCCCCGCCCCCCC
>JBFELO010000242.1:0-4513 GCA_041552055.1 Candidatus Sulfomarinibacteraceae bacterium
AGAAAGAGCTCCGTCTGTACTGCCAGCGCGATATCTTCAGTCACCTGCAAAGTCCGGTGTCGATCGAGGTCGACCTGCCGGTCACCCTCCGACGGATGTCTCACGCCGACGTCCTCTACCGGTTGGGAGACCTCCTCGCCCAGCAGGACGAGTCGCGTCCGGAGGCGAATGACTACTTCGAGGCGGCCGTCGAGGTCGAGCCCCGGCACGGGCTGTCGTGGTCCGCCCTCGGGGTGCTCGCCGAGCAGCACGCAGGGTGGGGCGACGCTCGTTCGTTCCACGATCGCGCGGTGAAAAACTCACCCGACGACTTCCTCGTCCAGTACCGCGCGGGCGTCTTCCTGCTCGAACGTGGACGCGACATTGACGCCGCCGTCATCGCGCTCGAGCGTGCCACCGACCTGGCGCCGGGTTTCGGCCCCGCCTGGGTGGAGCTCACCACGGCCTACCGTGCGTCCGGTGAACGTGGCCCGGAGGCGATCGCTGCCGCCGAAACCGCCCACCGGCTCAGCCCGACGCGCGATGACATCACCCTCGACCTGCTGCGTCTCTACCTCGCCGACGATCGGCGCGACGACGCCATCACCCTCGTCGAAGGGTCGTTCGTGGGCAGCCCCGGCTACCGCTCCCGTGCGTGGTCGAGCGTGGTCGACAACGATCTCGAACGTACGCGCCTTTTACTCGCCGAGGGACATCTCGACGACGGGGAGCAGCGGCTCGCCCTCGCCCAGCAGATGACCCACAACACCAGTGCACCGGCGGCATTCCTCCAACGCGTCGAGTCACTCCACTCGGATCTCGAGCTGCTGCGCTTCGGGCGCCGCTACGACGAGGCGGTCGAGTTCTTCAACCGCGGCGAGGATGACGCCGCACGAACGATCCTGGTCGATCTTCTCGGCGACCTCCCGCCCGAGCGCCAGACGCGGGCGATCGAGTCCATACTGCGCGTGATCGACGGCGAGCCTGACGCGCCTCGAGGAGGGCCGCGTATCAGCCCCACCAAGGGTGTCAGCTCCGATGACATCCAGGAGTACAACCGACGGATGGCTCGACACGACCTCGCTGGAGCTCGGGAATTGCTCTACGACCTCCAGCTGCGCGCCCGGCCCGAGGAGTACGAGTGGATCGATCGGCAGCTCGCAGAGATAAGGGTGATCGAAGACTACAACCGCTTTGTCGAGCGGTACAACCTGGCCGTCGACCAGTTCAACGACGGCGACTTCGCGGCGTCCGTCAAGACCCTCGAGCAGCTGCTCGCCGAGCAGCCAGAAGTGTACGGCGCCGACGACGCCCGCGAACTGCTGCGCGACGCTCGAGCCGAGCTCGATCGCGAGTGACCGGCGCGGCGGCTCTGTCATACTTCCACGGTGGCCAAGCCCTCCTGCCGTCTGCTGCTGATCCGTCACGGTGAGGTCGACGCCAACGTCGAGTACCGTTTCCTCGGCCGCCGCGACGACCCACTCAACGAGAACGGACTCGCACAGGCGGAGCGGCTGGCGTCGCTGGCCGCGACACTTCCCATCGACCTGGTCGTCACCAGTCCAAAGGACCGCGCCCGGACCACGGCACAGGCGCTCGCCGGAGCTGCGGACGCCGCACTGCGCACCGACGATCGTCTCGTCGAGCTCGACTTCGGCGACTGGGAGGGCCTCACCCGAGATCAGATCATCGACGGTGACCCTGATCGACGAGAGTTCATCCTTCGCTGGGACCGCGATCCCTCCCTCGCCGCCCCCGGAGGCGAGTCACTCGCCACGGTCCAGGAACGGGTCGTTGCCTTTGCCGATGACACGGTGCGGGACCACGCCGGACAGACCCTGGCCGTGGTGTCCCACATGGGCCCGATCAAGGCGCTGCTGTGCGCCGCCCTCGGCGTTCCGCTGACCGGCGCGCGGCGGCTCTTCCTCGACCCTGCCACGGTGAGCGTCGTCGACTGGTCCACGCGACCCGTGGTGCGGCTGGTCAACTCCCACGCCCACCTCGGCTGGAGCAATGCCCGCTGGTTCCGGCACCCTCCCTCAAAAGGCTGAGGCCATGGCTCGCCACCTGCTGCTGACCGGCGTGCCCGGGGTCGGCAAGACCACCGTCATCCGTCGGGTCGTCGAGTCCCTCGGCGACCGTCCCATGCGAGGTTTTCTCACCGACGAGATCCGCCACGGCGGGCGGCGGACCGGATTCGAGATCACCACCATCGACGGGCAATCCGAGATCCTCGCCGCGGTGGACCTCCCTTCGCCTCATCGAGTCGGACGGTACGGCGTTGACGTCGCCGCGGTGGATCGCATCGTTGCCCACTCCCTGCATTCCACAGACCCGGACCAGTTGGTGATCATCGACGAGATCGGCAAGATGGAGTGCCTGTCCGACAGTTTTGTGACCGCGGTTCGGCGACTGCTCGACTCCCCCACGACCCTCCTCGCCACCATTGCGCTTCGTGGAGAAGAGCTCATCGCCGAGGTCAAACGACACCCCGAGGTCGAGCAGTGGCAGATCACGCCGGCCAACCGGAACGACGTTCCCCGCCGGGTCGTGCAGTGGCTGCACACTGATCGCTGAGCTGCGGCTAAACGTGTATCCGTCGGGAAGGCGAGAAGGGGCGCGACGGGGACAGCACGCCGCAGGTTGCGCCCTACCTCGCGATCATGGTCTCGGTGACGCGTGCGGCACGGCGCGCGGCGTACTCCGCGATGTCCTCCACCGCTGCGATCGCGCGCTCCACGTCGTCGTCGGTGGTGAAAGCACCTGCAGAGAAGCGCACCGCGCCGTCGATCTCCGCGGTGCCGATCCCCTCGTGCACCAGCGGCGCGCAGTGCAGGCCGGTGCGCACGATCACGTCGTGCTCCACATCGAGCAGCTGACCGACCTGGTCCGCTGGCAGGCCCTCCACGTTGAACACGAAGACTGGCAGGTGGTCCCGGTCCATGTCGGCGCAGTAGAGACGGACGTTGTCGATCGCGGCGAGTCCGTCCCGCAGGCGACAGGCGTGCTCCATCTCGCGACGGTAGATCTCGGTCACACCGCCCTGGCGCTCGATCCAGCGCTGGCCCGCCAGCAGTCCGGCGATGCCCATGGTGTTCAACGTGCCGAACTCGAACCGCCAGGGGTACTCGCAAACCTGCGTCTCGAGCGCGCTCTTGACCCCGGTGCCGCCGGAGCGACACGGCCAGATGTCCACGTGCTCGGCGACGTACATGCCGCCGGTCCCGGTCGGACCGTACAGCGACTTGTGGCCGGTGAAGCAGACCACGTCGATGTTCATGGCGGCCATGTCGATCTCGACCACGCCCGCGGTCTGGGCGGCGTCGATCGCGAACAACACGCCGCGCTCGCGACAGATCGCCCCCACCTCGGCCACCCGCTGCACGGTGCCGATCACGTTGGAGCCGTGGTTCATGACAACGAGCCTGGTGTCGGGGCGGATCCGCGACGCGATGTCCGCCGGGTCGACGTAGCCGTGGTCGTCGGACGGCACGAAATCCACGTTGCCCCCGCCATCTCGGTGCTGGTACATCGGGCGCAGCACCGAGTTGTGCTCGAGGCAGGTCGTGATCGCGTGGTCGCCCGGCCCGAGCACGCTGTGGATCAGCACGTTCAGCGCGTCGGTCACGTTGTGCGAGAACACGAGTCGGTTCGGGTCCGTGCCCCCGAAGAAGGTGGTCAGCGCCTGGCGCGCGTCCGCGATCGTCTCCTCTGCCTCGAGCGCCAGGTCGAAGCCGGTGCGTCCAGGATTAACGCCACGGTGTTCGTAGAAGTCGCACATGAACGTGATGACTTCCTTGGGTTTCGGGAAGCTCGTCGCGGCGTTGTCCAGGTACACGAAGTCGTTCATGACCACCTCACTCCATCGGGAGTCCGACTCCCTGTACTGCCAGCGCGCGCAGGATGCGATCCCTGGAGGCGGCGATCTGCCGCCGCAGGCACTCAACCGCGTCCCGTTCGTGCCCTGTCTTCATGAGCGCAACCAGCTCCTCGTGCTCGCCCCGCATCTCGCCACCGAAGTCCCCCAGGTCCAGACCCAGGAAGAAGTACCGCTGCATTGCGGACAGCAGGTCGCGCAGCGTCGACACCAGCCGTGCGTTGCCCGACAGCGACGCCACCCGCATGTGGAAGTCCAGGTTCCGGTCCAGGAAGTCAACGTACGAGTCGTGGTCGTGATAGGTGTACTCCGAGGCCGCCAGTTGCTCGAGCCTGCGAAGGTCCTCGGGCCGCGCCCTGCTCATCGCGAGCGCCAAGGCGTGCGACTCGAGCATCGCGCGCAGGTCGAAGCAGTCGCGGATCTCCTGGATCGACACCCGGCTCACGAAGTATCCTTTGTACGGGATCGACGTGAGCAGACCCTCCTGCTGTAGCCGCCGGCAGGCCTCGCGGATCGGGGCGCGGCTCGCACCGTAGCCATCACACAGCTCCTGCTCGGTGAGCGGCACCCCGGGGGCGTGCCGCAGCGTCAGGATGTCCCGCTTGAGCGCCTGGTAGACCCCCTCGGCCACGGTCTGACGCTGGGTCGTCGATGTCG
>JBFELO010000243.1:0-4428 GCA_041552055.1 Candidatus Sulfomarinibacteraceae bacterium
AGATCGCCGAGCCCCGAGATCCCCTCGTAGGTGGTGTCGCCGGTGACGATCACGGTCAGCATCTTCGACGCCGTCCGCAGCATGAAGCCGTCGATGAACAGCTCGGTGATGCCGCCCTTGAACTCGTCCTCGCCATCCTCGCCGGCATCATCGTCATTCGACATTCCCGAGAAGGAGCCGGTCAGCACGATCACGTCGCCCTCGCCGATCCACTCGACGAGCCGCAGGTCCTCGATCGGGCGCAGCTCCATCGGCAGCGGGTTGCTGTCGTCCGGGTGCTCGAGCTCGAGCTCGGCCTGCCCGACCGCATCTGCGATCACCATGCCGGCCAGGAATCCGTCGACGTACACGTCGTAGGAATCATCCGGGATCAGGCCCGTGGCCCTGGTCTTGAACTCCTGCTCGCCGGCCTCTCGCTCGACCTTGGCGATCCCGTTCGCCATGCCGCCGGTCCTGGGGTCGACGAGTGCGATCTTCTCCTTGTGCATGGCAGCCCCGGGAACGCCGTCGTCACCTTCGAGTGCAAGGAAGCTGCCCTCGAGCACGAACGCGCCGCTGCTGTCCTGGACCGTCGCCGACTCGAGATCGAAGACCGCGGGGAGCTCGGCGGGAACCGGCGGGCGGTCGTCGTCGGGCGATTCCAGCTTGAGCGAGGCCCAGCCCGCGCCGTCGGTCATGACGGAGCCGAGCTCGACGCCGTCGATCTCGATGGTGTGCCGTGTGGCGGGCTCGAGGCCGAAAAGATCCACCTCCACCTGCCGCTTCTGCCGCGCGTCCCTGGTCTTCTCCTCGACCTTGACGCGGCCCCATCCCGAGGCCGCACCGACCGGCGTGAGCGCGGCGATCGCCTCGGCTGTCGTCCTGACCGCCGTTGCCCGTCCTGCGCCGGTCCTCCTGCGCGACGAGGCGTCGCTGTCGACCGCCAGCCCGGCGGCGGTGATCAGGGCCAGAAGTCCTGTTGTCAGTCGTCGTGTGTTCATTGTGTCGTCCTCCGTGTTCTGTGTTCGCCTGTCGGTGACAGGTTCTACTAGTAAGTGCGACTGGTCCTCAATATCAGACACCCGCGGAACGTGATACAGATCACGTCGCCAGATACGGGCCGGTGGCGGAGTATGGGCGGCGGGCGAGGTCCGCCGAGAGCCGACCCCCCGGAATCCAGAGAAGCGCACTCCGGGGCGTGACACCGTACGTGTGTCAACGTGGGCGTACGCGACACTGCCGAGACTCTACGACGCCGCGCCTGCGGGAGACGATCAGGGCGCGATAGTCGCCACTGCGTGACCGAGATCCAGGCCCAACGTCGGCCCGGGGTCGTTCACGAGTTCGAAGCCGGAGGTGGCGAGGAGGCTTCTCACGAGCGCTGCCGAGACCTCCGGGTCGAGGCTCTTGACCATGGCCGCGCCTCCGGCCGCGAACGGCGCGGCCATCGAGGTGCCCGTCGAGTGACCGTAGGCACCCCCATCGAGCGCGCCGTACACCTCCCTGCCGGGCGCTGCGACCAGGTCGCCTGCGCCCCGGTTCGAGAACTCGGCCAGTCTGGTCGCATCGGCGTTGAGTGCGCCGACCGCGAGCACGTGGCTGTCCACGGCCGGGAACGGCAGAGAGCCCGAGCCGTCGTTGCCTGCCGCCGCCACGACGACGATTCCCCTGTCCGCGGCCTCCTCGAGCAACAGGTCGACGACGGTGGACCGACGCCGGTAGGACAGCGACAGATTGATCACGTCGACCTCGCGGTCGATCGCGTCGACCAGAGCGAGCGCCACGTGGTAGGCGGTTCCGCCGCCGTCGTCGTCGAGCACGCGGTACGGCAGGATCCTGGCCCGCGGCGCCACCAACGCCACGATCGACGCCACGAAGGTGCCGTGCCCGGCCGCCTCGTCGAGATCCCCGTCCAGGTCTTGGTCCACCCCGTCGCGGCTCTCCCAGGGCTCCAGGTCGCCGTCGATCAGGTCCAGCCCGCCGGCCGCAAGATGACCCCGAAGCAGCGGATGGCACGGCTCGACGCCCGTGTCCAACACCGCGACGACAGTTCCGCGGCCGGCGGAGACCATCTGAGCGCTTTCGAGCCCGACGAGCTTGGCCGCTCTCTGTTGGGAGTACCTCTCTCGGGTCGGAGCGCGGTCGATCACCGGGAACCGCCTGCGGACGGACTCCGGGTCGCGGAAGCGGTAGTTGGGCTCGACCGCGCGCACCTCCGGGTCCCCGTGCAGGCGGGCGAGCCTTTCGTCATCGACCTCGTCGTCCCACCGCAGCAGCACCGCGAGTGAACCCACCTGCCCGGAGACGTCGGCGTCGTGACGGTCAGCGACCGCCTCGGCATCGACGCCGGCGCCGAGAATCGCCAGCGCCTCGTGGGGCTCGAACTCTTCGCCCTCGGTGGTCGGAGGCGCGTCGTCCTCGGCGCGTACCGTGCGCGCGAGGAGGTCCCCCGCGACGTTTTGCAGGGCCACGGCCTCGACCCGCCACCCGGGCCGGATCATCTCGGGCCGATCCGCGTCACCGTTGAACGTCGTGGCGCTCGTGAACAGCACGCCGACGCCGTCGGTCAGGGTCAGCCCGGCGCCGTCCACCGCCGCGACCGTCCCTTCCACGGATCGGTACCTGTCGCCGTCGTCGTCATCGCCCTCGAACTTGACCTTGAGCGCGAGGTAGTCGCCTCCGCCAAGGTAGGAGGCCTCGACCTCGAGGTACTGACCCACGGAGAGTCCCGAATACGAGATCACGGCTTCGTCGTATCGGGTGTCGGCATCGACCCGGTAGACCCTGTCGTCGTCCATGGCGAACCGGTCGGGCGGTCGAATCTCGGTCACCAGACCGACGGTCTTGAACGTGAGAACGTCGTCGCCGGCATCACCGCCGTCGTCGTCGCCACCGCCGCCGTCGCCACCGCCACCGGATCCTCCCGAACCATCGAGGAGCTCCACCCGCGTGGCTGTGAGCACGGTGCCGTCGAGCGCACCCCGGACCGAGACACGATCGCCGACGGCGAGGTCCGCGAGCGTGCCGATGTCGCGCAGCTCGGTGTCCGCAGTGACGACGATCGAATACTCCTGAGCGTCGTCGGTGCGCAGCGCAAAGCCGTCGGACGAGATCGACAACACGGTACCCTCGAGCCGGGTCTCCTCCTCGGTTGTATGAGACCGAATACCGGATGCCGCCGTGAGGGGGTCGACAACCTTTGCCTGTGGGCAGAACACACCGCCGGGCGACAGCCTGCGACCGGCGCGCCGAACCGTTCGGACGGCGCTGGCGGACACCGTGGCGGTGCCGCCGACGTCGCGGAGTGTCCCGACGACCAGGATCTCGTCACCGGGGAACAGAGCGGAGGGCCCATCAGCAACGGACCACAGGGTACCGGATGTCAGCTCGATTGCTGTGCCGTCCTCGAGCATCACAACGTCCGGGAGATCGACGAAAAAGACGGTGCCCCGGGTGACCGAGGACCGACGACCGACGCCATCCCGCGGTTCCAGGGTCGTCGGCTCGGCCGCGATCGAGGAGACCGCCACGAGCACGAGCGCGAAGGCTGCTGACAGTGATCGGCGGAGCATCAGTTCTCCCATGGACGAGGGTCGCCGTACATGTGGAAGGCCCCCCACACGGCGGGTCGAGGGTCGAGGTCGCGGACGGTCTTGACCGCGCTGCTGAAGGCGTGGCAGGGGTTCGATGTTTCCGACAGAGCCGTGTGCAGCGCGAGATCGAAGGCGTATGCGACCTCGTCGTTCACCGGCGAGATCGGGCTGATCAAGATCACCTCGGAATCGAGCGTGGCGGCAGGGGTGCGACGCATCGAGGCGGTGACCGGAAAGGGCGCCCAGCGCTACGTGGAGTTTCTGGAGAAGGAGCGCCATGAGCTAGCCCGCTTTCTCAAGGTCCAGCCCACCGAACTGGCCGGCCGCATCCACAAGCTGGTCGATGAGGTGAAGAGGCTTGATAAGAAGGTGAAGACGGCGCGCACCGAACAGGCGGGAAGTACCGTCGGCGATATGGTAGCCAGGGCGGTGAGTGTGAAGGGGGTGAAGGTGGTTTCGGAGCGCCTCGATAACATGGACCAAAGTGCTATGCGCGACCTGGCCGATCGGGTGAAGGACAAACTCAGATCGGGCGTGGTGGTGCTCGGTTCAGACGTCGATGGGAAGGCAGCACTGGTGGTCATGGTATCCAAGGATCTCACCGATCGCGTCCGCGCGGGAGATATCATGAAGAAACTCGCGACTATGGTGGGAGGCAAGGGCGGCGGCCGCCCCGACATGGCGCAGGGCGGTGGCCCCGATGTGGCCAAGCTCGACGCGGCGCTGAAGAGTGTCCAGAAACTGGTGAAGGGATGACGGAGGATCTATGATTGTTGCGACGAAACTGCGCGCCGGGATGATGATTATCCATGAGGGTGAGCTGTGCCGCGTGCTCAAGGTCGACCACGTCACACCG
>JBFELO010000244.1:0-4405 GCA_041552055.1 Candidatus Sulfomarinibacteraceae bacterium
GGCGGGTCTCGAGACCCGGATGCCGTCCGGATGGGGCTCGGTGTGCTCGACCATCACGACCGCGTCAGCGCCGCGAGGAACCACACCGCCGGTGGCGATCGGCACCGCCGTCCCGGCCGCCACCTCGAACCCGGGGGGTGGGGCGTGACCGGCGGCAAGCGCCAGATCGGCGACAGCGAGCACCACTGGCTCCAACTCCTCTGCGCCGAATGTATCGGCTGCCCGGACGGCGAACCCATCCATGTTGGAACGGTCGAAGGCGGGAACGTCCACCGCGGCGGTGACGTCGGCGGCCAACACCCGATGCAGGGCGGTATCGAGTGTTACGGATTCGGTGCGCGACACGAGGCGTGCGCACGCTTCGTCGAACCGTCGGTGGGCCTCGCCCTCGTCGAGAACGTCGAGGAACTGCCTCTGTCTCACGACAGCCTTCCGGCGTCGTACAGGTGCACTTCGACCTCGGTCCCTTCCGGGTACCCCTCGAGACCGGACGGAATGATCACGAACCCCGTTGCGCGCGTCACCGATGACAGGACCGACGCACCCGAGACGGCAAGCGGCTCGACCATTCCATCGCGGATCATCACCCGGGCGTAGTCGGTGCGTCCGATCTGAGAGACGATGCGAGTGCGGAGCGGCAGCCGCGCCACCCGATACGGCCAGTCGGGTGACAGCCCGGCCAGCGTGCGGATCACCGGACCGGCGAAGAAGTCGTAGGCAACCAGGCAGGACACCGGGTTGCCGGGAAGCACCAGGACCGGCCTGCCGCCGATCCGTCCGACCCCGGTCGGGGACGAGGGACGCATCGCCACGCCGTGTACCGACATCTCGCCGAGTTCTGCCACCAGCAGCGGGACCCTGTCCTCGGTTCCGACCGAGGCGGCGCCGGCGGTGACGATCACATCGACCGCGGGCGCGGCCAGCGCCTCTCGCATCCGGTCGGCGTCGTCGGGAAGGCGAACGATCTCGGGAATGCCGCCGTCGCGCTCGGTCAGCGCCGACAGCATCGGCGAATTGGAGTCGACGATCTTCGATCCGGCCGGCTTGCTCCCGGGCGCAAGCAGTTCGTCGCCGGAGACGACGATGCGAACGGCGGGCCGACGCCGCACCGGAACGGGGTCGCGGCCGATCGACGCCAACAACCCCACATCCTGGGGGAGTAGTCGCCGTCCTTCGGTGAGCACGGTGGTGCCCGGCTCGATGTCCTCGCCGACCCTCCCGACGTTGCGGCCCGGCGCCACGCCGGTTCGCACCGCGAGCCTCCCATCGACCTCATCGGCGTCCTCGGCCCGGACCACGGCGTCGGCGTCGTCGGGAACAGGGGCTCCGGTCATGATGCGGACGGCCCTGCCCGCACCCGCCGATGCCGTCGAGCCGTCGCCCGGCATCGACTGACCGGAGATCTCCAGCAGCACCGGGTCGTAGGTCGAAGCCCCGTAGGTGTCCTCCGCCCGGACCGCGTACCCGTCCATCGTGGAGCGTCGGAACGGGGGCACCGCCACCTCGCTCACCACGTCGGAGGCCAGCACCCGGCCGGCGCACTCGCTGACGGATACCGCCTCCGCCTCCAGCGGCTCGACGCCGTCGAGCGCGGCAGACAGTGCTTCCTCGACGGTGGAACGCTCGCGGAAGCCGCGCATCCGTACGTCGACCGAGCCGCCGGATACCGCCACGATCACGTCGATCTCGTCGCCGGGCCCGACCAGCGTCGTGTCCAGCTCGTCGGCGGGCACTTCGGTCTGCCGGCAGAACAGGTGAAGATGGCCGTGCAGACGGTCGTCGTCGGCGAACAGCCGGATCCGCGTATCGGGATGAGCTGCGACGAGCGCATCGAGCACCTCCCGCACGGTGGAACCGTCGAGTTCGACGATTTCCTGATCCCGTGTGTACCGGCGGATGGCTTCGGGAAGGCGGACCGTCACCACGAGCCGGGCCACACGCGACCGGTCCGGAATCGGGCAACGAGAGCCCGGTCGGTGCGCCACATGCCCCACCCCACGAGCCCGCCGGCAGCGCCGAACGCGACATGGTTGACCAGCGCGCTCGACAGGCCGTACACCTCCACGTTGCGCACGGTGCCGGAGAGCAAGACGTTGGCGAGCACGAAGAAGAACTTCGCCACGTGGACGAGGACGCCGGCGGTCATCGCGCCGACGAAGCGGCTGCCCGTCAGGCGCCGCAGGCCAGGGACGTCGAGCAGTGCCGCAACCGACGCGTACAGCGCCAGGTTGTAGCCGAGTGAGTGACCGAGCCCGACGGGGACCGACCACAGGCCCATTGCGACACCGGCGACGGTGGCCATGCCGGGACGGCGGTTGACGAGCCGCCCGAAGATCAACACCGCGATCCACCCCACGCCGGCGTGGCCGGGGATACCAAGGTGGAAGTCCAGGTGCTTCTTGGCGAGTGCCCCCACCAGCCCGATCACGATGGCCAGGCCGAGGTCGCGAGCCAGACGTCCCCTACCGGTGGTTGCCCTTGTCGGGGCGTACGTCTGCATTGACCCAGGTTCCTTCCACGTGTCGAGCGACGACAACCGGCCGACCATGAAGAAGCCGTGGCCGCAGCCAGTCGCCGATGTCGATGATAACTCCACGTTCGAGAGCGGCTCCGGTTGCCTCGTCGACGACCCGCGAGATGCCGGTGTGGTCGAGGAGGCCAGCCACGGTGACCGGCCCCGACACGTCGCGGATCCCGGACAACCCGACGAACCGCCCGTCGTTGCCGTCGGCCCGAAGCGCTGCCCCGCACAGGGCACCGATCACGCCGTCCTCGGTTCCACCCAGCCCCACCAGGCGGATTCCGGCGTCAGCGGCCAGCCGGTGCGCCTCCGATCGGGTGACCAGGCCGCGCTGGGCGGCCCTGGCGAAAGCCACCACGCCGTCGGGCGCCGCGCCAGCCACCATCGACACCCCCGGATCCGAACCGGGGATCGACTCGCGGGCAACGAAGGCACACACCGTCTCCAGGAGCTCCGGCGGCGTCAGCTCCGTGCTGAAGACGATGGCTGCCGATGAGTTGCGCGAGGTCTTCGGTACGCCCGGTCCCTCGTAGAACTGGTGTCGGGTGACTCCGAGACTCTCGGCGACGTCGGCGAGCTCGTCGACCAGGCGGCGGGCGAGCCCGCCCGTCCCCCCGATGTCGGGCATGTCGGTGTCGTCGATTCCGACGCCGAGCTCACGGGATGCGGATCTCACCGACGTCCCGTACCCAATGGTTGCGGTTCAGAGCCTGGGCGGCCAGCTTGAGCGTTCCCCGGTTGGTGACGTCGAGAATCCAATCCTCGTCGACGTCTGCCGCGGCGATGTCCAACCCGACCTCGAAGGCACGTCCCTCGCCCATGCCGATCACCTGGGCGGTCTCCCAGTCCTCGACTCCGGAGGCAGCAAGCACGTCGAGTAGGCGTGGTCCGTTCTGGGTGTCGCCGTCGATGTCCACCCGCGCGAACGAGAAGGACTCCTCGATGGCGGCCAGCGTCCAATCGGCCGCCAGTCCGTCACCGGCGACGACTCGCAGTACGACGTCGTCCTTCGGCGGCTCCAGGATCGGGCCGCCATCGGCCGCTTCGCCCCCTCCGCAGGCCCCGATCAGGGCGGCGGCCGCCATCAGCGCGGACCAAACCGCGACTTTCGACATCGTCAACTCCTCCGGATTCAACAGCCCGCAACGTTACCGAGAGCAAGATTGGTCACATCCGGGCCGCCCTTGCGTTGCCAACCACCCCGTCGGTCGTTCGTCGAGGTTGGGATACATCAGGCGGCTGACGACGCTGTCCCATGTCCAGCGGGGACGCTCACAGGCGGGGTCGTCGTTCGGTCGTGTCCAACCACGGGGCAGATCGCTCGAGGGCCGCACCCACTCTGAAGGGCCGTGCATCGTCGTAGGAGCGAGCGACGATCTGGATCCCGACGGGAAGGCCGTTGTCGGCGAGCCCGGCGGGAACCGCCAACACCGGGAGCCGACTCAGCATGTTGAACTGCGGCATGAGGCTGCACTCGTAGTCGGAATCGACCTGGGTGCCACGAACGTTCATCACCGTCCATGGGGGTTGCTCGGCCTCGATCTCGTGGGTGACGAACGTCGGGCAGATGAGTGCGAAGTGGGAGTCGAGGATCGGGCCGATCGTCTGGTACATGCGGCCCGCCGTCTCATAGGCATTGAAGAATCCCTCGGCCGTGGATCGCTTGGAACGCTCGGCGTAGAACGTCGTGTAGTCGCAGACGAGGTCGGGATGGGCCTCGGCGGCGCGAACGAGGTAGTGGCCGAACAGGTGGTCGAGGTACGTTCGGGAGGCGTCGACCGTCTCAGGGCCCCACCCGAGATCGACTTCCTCGATCACGGCTCCGAGCCGGCGCAGGTGCTCGAGCGCCCGCATGGTGGCAGCCTCGACCTCAGGCGCGACCAC
>JBFELO010000245.1:0-4342 GCA_041552055.1 Candidatus Sulfomarinibacteraceae bacterium
AGCGTCGGGATCGGACAAGACCCCCAGCATTCGGAGAGGGCCGAGACGACAAATCGTGCTCGCGGCGTCAGCTGCGAGCGCCGTGATCGGACAAGGCTCTGCATTCGGAGAGGGCCGAGACCACAAATCGTGCTCGCGGCGTCAGCTGCGAGCGCCGAAACACCGACACCGGGTTGAGCCTGACTGGGTGGATCGCTGAGATTCGGGCTGCTACACGTTGAACCGGTAGTGCACCACGTCGCCGTCCTCTACGGGGTAGCCCTTGCCCTCGAGGCGTAGCGTGCCCCGGTCGCGGCACGCCGCCAGAGATCCCGCGACCAGCAACTCGGTGTGGGGAACGACCTCGGCCCGGATGAACCCGCGGGAAATATCCGAGTGGATGACACCAGCCGCGTCGACCGCCTGCGTGGCCTTCGGGATCGACCAGGCACGGCACTCGTCCTCGCCGACCGTGAAGAAGCTGATCAGACCGAGCAGCCGGTACGACTCGCGAGAGACCCGGTCGAGGGCGCGATCGGCGATTCCGAGGTCCTCCATGAACATGGCCGCGTCCTCTCCCTCGAGCTCGGAGATCTCTCGCTCGAGGGTCGCGCACACCGTCGTGCCGACGACTGCCGGCCCGTCCAGCCAGCGCCGCCACGCAGGGTCGGCAAACGGATCCTCCCCGATCGACCCCTCGTCGACGTTCACCACCGCGAGCACCGGCTTCAGCGACAGAAACGTGAATCCCTTCAAGCGATTCCGTTCGTCCGTCGTGAACTCCTCGGTGCGAAGGGAACGGCCCTCCTCGAGCACGCTCAGGCACCTCCGAAGCAGCTCGAACTCGGCCGCCAACTCGGGCGCCCTGCGCCTGGCGAGGTCTGCCTCGAGCCGCTCGATGCGCCGCTCGACCACCATCTGGTCCTGCAGCACGAACTCCTCCTCGATCCGTTCGAGGTCCCGCCACGGGTCGACCGAACCCAGGGGGTGCGGCACGGCGTCGTCGTGAAACGCACGGAGCACAACCATCAGCGCGTCCATCGAGCGCAACTCGGGGATGTTGAGGCCGGCATCCTGTCGGCGCTCACCGTCGATGCCGGGCACATCCACGTACCGCACCACGGCCGGCGTGGTCTTGCGCGGACGGAAGATCTCGCTGAGACGCTCCAGGCGCTGGTCCGGCACCTTGGCCATGCCTACGGCGGTCTCACGCCTTCCGTTGCCGCCCAGAGCATCGGAATTGGCGGTGAGCAGACTGAACAGTGTCGTCTTGCCGCTCCCGGCAAGACCGAGGATTCCGACTTCCATGCTGTCTCCCATGAGGTCCGATCACCACGGTGAGCGGCAACCGGTCGATCCCGGCGGCGCGACACCATACCAGAGTCGGCGAGCGGGGTCACGCGTCCCTCCCGGCGGAGAACCTCACGGATTGCCGGGCCGATTCCCTTCTGTCCGCGATCCGCTTGGAGGCCGTCGACGGCAGATTTCGACCGACGCTGCTGCCGGGCTCGCGCCGCACACGGCACGAACCCGTGGTCTGAATCCTCCCGGCATGATCTTGAAACGACGGAATTGACAACGACTTGGCCGAGTTGTACCCTTGCGCGCCCTCGAGCCAGGCGGTCGAAAGCGAGGCCGGGGAGCACTCCACGATCAGCACGACGACGGATGTGGACAAAAGGGGTACGATTCTCCCCGCAGAAGGGAAACGAGCACGCGGCGGATTGCCGCGAAGGACGAGACGAAAATGATCGGCGACATTCAACAGATCAGGAACATCGGGATCTCTGCCCACATCGACTCGGGCAAGACGACCCTGACCGAGCGGATCCTGTACTACACCCAGCGGATCCATGCCATCCACGACGTCAAGGGCAAGGACGGCGTCGGCGCGACCATGGACCACATGGAGCTGGAGCGCGAGCGGGGCATCACCATTACCTCGGCCGCCACCTACGTCGAGTGGAACGGGCATCACGTCAACATCATCGACACCCCGGGCCACGTCGACTTCACGATCGAGGTGGAGCGCTCCCTGCGCGTGCTCGACGGCGCCGTGCTGGTGCTGTGCTCGGTGGCCGGGGTGCAGTCGCAGTCGATCACGGTCGACCGGCAGATGAAGCGCTACAAGGTGCCACGCATCGCGTTCGTCAACAAGTGTGACCGCTCGGGCGCCAACCCGGACCGGGCGGTTCAGGCGCTGCGGGACAAGCTCGGCCACAACGCCGTCCTGCTTCAGATTCCGATCGGTCTCGAGGCGGACTTCGAGGGCGTGGTCGATCTGGTCGAGATGAAGGCGCTCTACTTTCGCGGCGACAGCGGCGAGAACGTCGAGGCGACCGAGATCCCGGCCGAGCTGGCCGCACTCGCCGAGGAGCGGCGGGCCGAGCTGATCGATGCGGCGAGCATGTTCTCCGACGAGCTGCTGGAGGCGGCACTCGAGGACCAGGCCACGCCGGAGCTGATCCGCAACGCCGTTCGCCGGGGTGTGCTCAGCCTCGAGCTGACACCCGTGTTCATCGGCTCCGCCTACAAGAACAAGGGGGTCCAGCCGCTGTTGGACGCGGTGACCCATTACCTCCCCTCCCCGCTCGACGTACCGATCGAGGCGGTGGATCTCGACAACGATGGCGCCGCGGTCACCCTGCAATCCGATCCCTCGCAGCAGACGGTGGCCTACGCCTTCAAGCTCGACGAGGGGCGCTACGGCCAGCTCACATTCCTGCGCGTGTACCAGGGGACGCTATCCAAGGGCGACACCGTGATCCAAACCCGCACCGGCAAGAAGATCAAGATCGGGCGACTGGTTCGGGTTCACGCGGACAAGTTGGAGGACATCGGGGCGGCCGCTGCCGGCGACATCGTCGGACTGTTCGGTATCGACTGTCACACGGGCGACACCTTCGTCTCGGACGGCCCGCGCCTGGCCATGACCTCGATGTACGTCCCGGATCCGGTGATCTCGCTGTCGGTCAGCCCGGTCGACTCCAAGGCCCAGGACAACATGTCCAAGGCGCTCAACCGGTTCACCAAGGAGGACCCCACGTTTCGCGTCACGCTCGACCCGGAGAGCGGTGAAACCGTGATCTCCGGCATGGGCGAGCTCCATCTCGACGTCTACGTCGAACGGATGAAGCGCGAGTACAGCGCCGAGGTCGAGACCGGCGCGCCGCAGGTCGCCTACCGCGAGGCCATCTCGCGGCGGGCCGACTTCGATCACCTGCACAAGAAGCAGACCGGCGGCGCCGGCCAGTTCGCCAAGGTCGTCGGCTACATCGAGCCCCTCGACGAGGGCGACTACGAGTTCGTGAACGAGATCTACGGCGGCTCGATCCCGTCCGAGTACATCCCGGCGTGCGACAAGGGCTTCCGCTCCGTCCTCGACAAGGGGCACCTGATCGGCTTCCCGATCGTCGGCGTCCGCGCCGTGCTCACCGACGGCAACTCTCACGCAGTGGACTCCTCCGACATGGCGTTCCAGGCGGCCGCTCGTGCCGCCTTCCGCGACGCCTACAGGAGGGCCAGGCCGCAGATCCTCGAACCGGTGATGAAGGTCTCCGTCGAGGGTCCGAGCGAGTTCCAGGGCGCCATCTATCGCTCGCTGCTGCAGCGCCGCGGCACCGTGCTCGGCTCGGCCGAGGACGCGGGCTTCGCGCGGGTGGATGCCGAGGTCCCGCTGGCCGAGATGTTCGGCTACTCCACCGACCTCCGCTCCGCCACCGAGGGCAAGGCCGAGTTCACCATGGAGTTCGCCAAGTACGCCCCGGCGCCCCGCGAGATCAGCGAAGAACTGCTCAAGAAGTACAAGAGTCGCCTGACCGACGAGGAGGTGGCATGACGAACTTGATGATCGAACTGCGTCGCTCGCCGCGCACCCTGCTCGAGCGCGACGGATACCCGGGCCCAGGACCCGGCAAGCTCGCCCTCGTCATGTCGCGGGCGGGTGTCGGCAAGACCGCGCTGCTCGTCGGCATCGGGATCGACGCCCTGCTCTCCGGCCAGAAGGTGCTGCACGTTGCGCTCGACCGCAGCGTCGACAAGATCCGCAACTGGTACGACGACGTACTGACCGAGATGCTGCGGCGCGAAAAGAAGCTCCAGCACTGGCCCGCCCTCCAGCTCGAGGTCGAGCGCCGCCGCCACATCCACACCTACGTCGGCCAGTCGTTCTCGGTCGAGCGGCTGCATTCCGCGACCGTTCTGCTGCGCGACGCCATGGAGTTCGAGCCGAACGTGATCATCGTCGACCGCCTCGATCTCGAGGGCGACATCGACCCGGCCACCGTCGCCGGACTGCGCGAGCTCGCGGCACAAACCGGCGCCGAGCTGTGGATGGCCTGCCGCACCCACCGCGAGGGGCCCA
>JBFELO010000246.1:0-4195 GCA_041552055.1 Candidatus Sulfomarinibacteraceae bacterium
AGCGCGCGGTCAACCAGCGCGCTGATACCCGTGGGAAGCCTGGGACTTTGGTGGGCCGCCTGGGACTCGACCGCACCGACGGCAGCGACTCGTGGCCGTAGCCGAGGGGTTGCTCCAGCCCGCCAACCACCCAGACCCGCGGCCCCCTCCGCGCCCTCCCCCCAACCACCCCCGCGGGTTCGCAGGCCCGGCCCTCACCATTTGCTGGTCAGCCCGCCTCACGAATCTGCTCTTGTCGGTAGATTCGGGCCAGCGCTGAGTGCCGGGCCGGAGAGGGCGGGTGAACGGCCATCGGGCCACTCGCAGATGGCGGTGAGAGGCGCCGTAGGTTGGGTGTGAGGGGGACGGCGTCAACAAGAACTCGGTGGTGCCGGAGGCGGGAGTCGAACCCGCATGACCATACGGTCAGGGGATTTTAAGTCCCCGGCGTCTACCGTTCCGCCACTCCGGCGAGGTGTGGATCTCATGATAACAGCGGGAGAGTCGAGGAGTCCTTGCTCTGATCTCACTTCCAGTCGATCAGTCACGATACAATGCGCGTATGCAGCACCCGTCGATACCGGTCGAGTGCCCCGATGACGGTGTCGTGGAAATACTCCGAGCCAAGACTCCCGAGGAAAGGCTGGCGATTGGAGTGGGAATGTGGTCGGCCGCGCGCAAGATCCTCGAGAGCGTGCTCGGCAGCCAGCACCCAGACTGGAACCGCGATCGTCTCTGCCGGGAGGTGGCGCGGAGACTCTCCCATGGATCCGTCTGACCTGCTGGAGCTCGTGGCTGGCATCTTTGACGACCTTTCCATTCCGTATCTCGTGACCGGGTCAATGGCGACGATCGCCTACGGGGAACCGAGGTTCACCAACGACATCGATGTCGTGGTTCGACTGACGGCCGAGCAGGTGGGATCTCTCTGCGCCGCCTTCCCATCGGATCAGTTCTACGTGAGCCGCGAGGCCGTCATCGACGCGTTGGAGCGGAGCGGGCAGTTCAACATCCTCCACCCGGGGTCGGGGTTGAAGGTCGACGTGATCGTGGCCGACGAAAGCGAGTTCAACGACAGCCGGTTTGGGAGAGCGAAAAGGCTGAGGACCGCACCCGACACGAATGTCCTCTTTGCGTCCCCCGAGGACGTGATCGTCAAGAAGCTGCAGTACTACCGCGAGGGTGGTTCGGAGAAACACCTGAGGGATATCGTCGGTGTCGTCAAGGTCGTTGGCGAGGATCTAGACCGCGCCTACATCGAGCACTGGGCACGGGCAATGGGGCTCGAGCCGATCTGGGCCGCGGTACTCGAGGGTTGCCGATAGGCTATCGGATGAATTCACGCCGTCGTGGAGTCGTCGACCGCGCGACAGCAGCTGTCCGTACGGCCAAGAGATTCGCTGATCACTGCCGAGGCACATCCAACGCCGGAGCGCACGGTGATTGCTTCGGTCTCGCAGTTGAGGGCGCAGGCGCCGCACTCCATGCAGGCGTCGCGCTCTCGTATCTCGGCGAGCCCATCGGTCATGTGGAAGACTGCGTGGGGGCAGACGATCGCACAGGTTCCGCAGCCGATGCACAGCTCCTGGTCGAGTTGCAGAGTGACCACGTCCGCGAGGTAGACGAGCCCTGTCATAAGCCGCCTCCCGGGAGCCAGAGTGATCCGAGCCACATGATCAATCCGACGATTGCAGCGGCGATCTGGAGCGGCACCGCGAACCGCATTTCTTTGCGTACGCCGGACAGAGAGGTGTAGGTCGAAGCGCCGGTGAAGTTCATGGCGAGAAAGGCGGACAGCGCCGTGCCGACGAGAAGCCATCCGACCATTTCCAGGCTCTTCCATTGGGCGCCGATGTCCGGCGAACGGAGGGCGAGCGTAGCGAGGACGACCGGCAGACCGATCACGGCGCCCTTGACCGCGAACGCGCGACCCGGCAGCCACGGCAGCAGGAGCGGTGTCAGCGCGGTTCCGGCGAACGCCGCAGCAGCCAGGGCGAGTACGCCCGTGATGCCTTGGTCGACCACCCCGACCCAGTACCCCTGCGATCGGCCCAGGCCTCCCAACAAGAGGATGGCTGCCATGATGGGCAGCAACGGTATGGCAGCTCCCACCAGCTCCACTGGGATCAGCACCGCTCGCTCGCGCAGGGGAAAGCGCTTGCGGCGCATCTCAGGTGAGGCCTCGCAACCGGCAGCCAGAAATGCGGGCAGGTCCTCGGCCATGACCGGCCCCCAGATCACGTCGAAACCGGTCCGGCGGGCTACGATGTGGGCGGCCACACCGGGCGCTCCGAGCTGAGGTACGATCAACTGCCGGTGGTCAACCACCTGGTCGAGAGATGTGTCCGCGATTCGACGCACGAGCTCGTCGGTGCCAAAGGTGCCCTTCCCCGCGGCGCACCAGACGTTGATGCCGTCGGTGTCGAGCACGAGGACCCAGGCATCGATTCCGGGTACAGCGCGCCGCAGCCGGTCGAAGGTCATCTTGTAGTTGGCCGTGACCAGCACCGGCGCATTGCGATCCGGCGAGCCGAGGGCGTACAGGCCGGGAACCACCGCGTAGCGCATGCGGCCGACCCTCCATCGTGCCCAGAACGTGCCCCACCGGTCGGCGTTGCTCCACTGCCAACCCACGCGGGGTACCGTGCCCACAGGGGTGTCAGCCGACGCGCGGACAAACGCCTGACCGAGTGGGTCGTGGACCTCACGGGTCCGCTGCTCTCGGCTTCAGGTGTCGCCGCTCCTGCCGTATTCGTCCGGTGATCGATTCTCGATCATTCGCGTGACTCCTCGATCGACGGCGCTACGCTGCCGTTTTCAGCCTATAAGAAGGTACAGGAGAAACAGCCGCATGGCGCCCACCCTGCCCAGCACGGCGACATGCACGGAGGAATCATTCTTTGGTCGGAGGCTCGTCGCTCGGCGGACAACACTCGCTGCCCTGATCTTCGCGGTTCTTCGGTTGGCAGCAGTCGGCTATCGAGCCGAAGGACACTCCGCCGTCGTCAGAGATCTTGAGCGCCGCGCCGGCGACGGCGGTCGGAATGGTGATGCCGACCACGGCAGAGGCGCCGGCGACGCAGCCGCCGATGATCAGGGCGAGGATCATGACGACCAGCTTGGCGCTGGGCGTCAGGTCGCCGCCGAGCATCAGCACTGCGACAGGGATGACGAGCGCGATCATCATGCCCGCGAAGATGCCGACGCCGGCGAGCCAGCGGGGGAAACGCAGTTCACTCATGGTTTGCCTCCATGTCAGTTCTTTTGGGCTGCGGACCGAACGTCTTGCGCAGGTTCGCCAGCGCGTACCGTGTGCGGCTCGCCGCGGTGTTGGTGGAGATCGACAGGTTGGCGCCGATCTCGCGGAACGTCAGGCCGAGGTAGAACCGCAGCCGGATTACAGCCTGCTGTGCGGGTGGGAGCTGTTCGATCGCGAGTTCGAGCTCGAACGGGTCGACGCGGTCCGCCGGGAACGGCGACGCGAACCGGCTCGGCGGCTCGGGGAGAGCGTCCAGCGATGTCTCTACGCGGTGGCGGGCGCGCCGCTTCAGGGCGTTCCAGTAGACCGCCCGGGCGAGGTAGCCACCGGGATTCCGGACGTCCTCCCGCTGCGTCCTCTCCCAGACCGCCAAAAGGGTGTGCTGGACCACGTCCTCGGCCTCCTCACGGTCGCGCAGGATCGAGTATGCGGTGCGGACCAGCCGGGGCCGCTGGTCGGCAATCCAGTGTTCGATCGCGTCTCGCGTCGCGATGCGACGGCCCATCAGCACCGACTCCAATCCATTGCTCCCACGAAGACTGATCCAGAATCCGGAGGATTTGTCTGTCGTTGGGACCCGTCCTCGGAAAGCAAGCATAGGACAGACGCGTCACGAATAGCCGACGGAGAGATCGGACTCGGATAACGTCGGGGGGATGTGTGATGATTGCGGACGTTTGTCGATCCCGGGCCTGGTTACTCGCCGGGTCGCAGCTGTTGGATGACGTCGGCCGCGATCCAGTACAGGTTCATCGAGCCGTTCAAAGGGCCCGAGACCGAGGCCACGAGCTCCTGGTAGCTCTCCGGCATCGGCGCATCAGTGGCGACCCGGCGGCTGGTGAAGAACAGGAAACGGCCGTCCGGTGACAGCGCCGGGCAGAAGTCGAGGGTCGCCGAGTTGACCGGCGGGCCCATGTTGACGGCGTCGGACCACGATCCGTCCTCGTCGCGGAACGA
>JBFELO010000247.1:0-4162 GCA_041552055.1 Candidatus Sulfomarinibacteraceae bacterium
CGGATCCGACATCGGCCGCGGTGAGGTGGTGATGCGTCGCGGCACCCGGCTCACCGCCCGAGAGACGACGGTCCTGGCCTCGGTCGGGGTAGATCGGTTCGAGGCGGTGGCCCGACCACGTGTCGCCGTCGTGTCGACCGGCGACGAGATCGTCCCCCCGGGCTCGTCACTCGGCGCCGGCCAGGTGTACGACTCGAACCAGCGGATGTTGCTCGACTCGGTCGCCGAGCTGGGCTGCGAGCCGGTTGCGTGTGGAGTCGTACCGGATGACGAGCGGCTGCTCGACGCCGCCGTCGCCCCGCTCGTCTCGGGGCCCGACCAGGTCGACGTGGTGCTGCTCTCGGGCGGCACCTCGAAGGGCGAGGGTGATATCAACGCCACCATGGTCCGCAGTCTGGCTGCACGCTTCCCGGACTCCCCCGGTGTCGTGGTGCACGGGGTGGCGCTCAAGCCGGGCAAGCCGATCCTGCTCGCGGTGATCGATGGCACGCCGATCGTCGTGCTGCCGGGGTTTCCGACCTCGGCGGTGTTCACGTTCCACGAGTTCGTGGCTCCCTTGCTTCGGCGACTGGCAGGGCTGTCCCCGGGAGACGTCCGCAGCGTGCAGGCGTTGACACCGCTGCGGATCACCTCCGTGCCCGGCCGCGCCGAGTACACGCTGGTTGATCTGGTGGAGGGTGAGGCGGGCCTGGTTGCCTACCCGCTGGGTGCGGGTTCGGGAAGCGTCACCGCGTTCGCGCGGGCTGATGGCTTCATCCGCATCCCCGCCAACGAGGAATACCTCGAAGACGGAGCCGAAGTGGACGTGCGGCTCATCGACCCGGATCTCCGACTGGCGGACCTGGTGGCCATCGGTAGCCACTGCATCGGCTTCGACGCCGTCCTCGGCCTCGTCGCCGCGGAGGGGTTTCGAGTGAAATCGATTCCCGTCGGGTCGACGGCAGGGCTGGCGGCGGTGGCTCGCGGCGAGGGCGACGTCGCCGGCGTCCACCTACTCGACGAGAAGACCGGGGAGTACAACGAGCCGTTCCTGCCGGACGGGGTCCGCCTGGTCCGCGGCTATGGCCGGCGTCAGGGGATCGTCTTCCGACCGGGCGACCCACTCGCGGGCGTGATCGACGACGAGGAGGCCTTCCTGATCCGACTCTGTGAGCGGCGGATGATCAACCGCAACCCGGGCAGCGGCACCCGCATCCTCACAGACGGTGTGCTGGGCGGGAACCGCCCCGAGGGCTATCTGCATCAGGCGAGGACCCACCACGCTGTGGCGGCGGCCGTCGAGCAGGGCCGGGCCGACTGGGGAATGACGCTGGACACCATCGCCGCCAAGGCCGGGCTCGAGTTCCGGTTCGTTGCGGACGAGCGCTACGACGTGGCCGTCCGTGAGGAGCGCTGGGACCGGCCGGCGGTCGTGGCGATGCGGCGACTGTTCGAAGACTCGGCTCTCCGCCGGAGACTCACGGACCTGGGGTTCACGGACTGACCGAGGCCGCGCCCCAGACGTGCCGTTCGGGCCGCAATGGCGCACACTCGTCTTCCCAGCCGACGTGCTCGCTCAGGCGAGGGTGGAGACCTCGACGCATGCCGACATCATCGAGACTTGGGCGGCCGGACGGAACGGACGCGATCGACCGGGATCGGGCGATCGGGTAGCGTGCTCATGATGTCCACTGACCCTCCAGCCTCCGTGTTTGTCAACATCGCCGAAGAGATAGCGATACCTGCCGAGGGAACGCTGAGCCAGGTCGTCTACCGGGACGACCTCATACGAGTGGTGGTGTTTGCGTTCGATGAGGGGCAGGAGCTCACTGAACACACGGCAGCGAAGCCGGCCATCGTGCAAGTCGTCTCTGGTCGGATCCGACTCGACCTGGATGGCGACCCCGTTGACCTTGGACCAGGATCGTGGGTCCGGATGGCCGCTCGTCTGCCGCACGCAGTGCATGCCCTCGAGCCAACCGTCATGCTGCTCACGCTCCTGAGCGCGCAGGCGGCGGCTTGACCTAGTCCATATCTGCACACCGAGGCGACGAACACTCTGCGGGCAGGGCGGGAGGGCCAGATCGGACCGAGTTGGCATGCTCACCCCGCGTGCCGGGGATCCTTCCTCAGGGCACGGTCGAACCGCCCACCGTGTAGCGTTTCCACATGAGAATCAAATACCAGGTCGTCACCTTCGACGCCGCAGATCTCGAGGAAGAGAGTGCGTTCTGGGCGGGAGTGCTCGGTGGCGACGTCGACCGGGACGACGACTGGCACACGGTCGTCGTCGACGGCGAACCCCGAGTCGGTGTCCAGCTCGCACCCGACCACGTGCCCCCCGACTGGCCCCACGGCTCCCCACCTCAACAGGTACACCTCGACCTGTGGGTCGACGACTTTCCCGCCGCCCACGAGCATGTGATGGCTCTCGGTGCCCGGGTACTTCAACCCGCCGGTGGCGCCATCGAAGGCGAAGACTTCCAGGTGTACGCCGACCCCGCCGGCCACCCGTTCTGCCTCTGCTTCATGGCCTGACGCGCACCTCCGCGATCGAATCATCGCAACAGGAAGCACACTCCTCAGGAATGACTCTGGACACCATCGCCGCCAAGGCCGGGCTCGAGTTCCGGCTCGTGGCGGACGAGCGCTGTGACGTGGACGTCCGCGAGGAGCGCTGGGGGCGACCGGCGGTGGCAAAACTCCGTGAGTTGCTCGACGACCTGGCCGTCCGCGGCCGGCTCACCGAACACGGATTCACGGAGTAGCTCCGAGTGAACACGCTCATCACGTAGGCAACCGGTATCACAACGAGCGTCGAGGACGCGACCGTCAGCCACCATCCGGGGCTGAAACCAGAGGATCCTCGAGGTGTTCCAGTTTCAGGCTGATCGTGCGCATGGCCCTCTCCTCTCGCAACACCACAATCGTCCGTCCGCCGACAGATCCTCGCCAGAGCCAGGGTGCCATCGCTTGTCGGAAGGTGCTCGACTCGTCCGAATCTCCCACCATCCACCGCGCAGCCCGCTGTACACCCGATCCATTACAGTCTTGATCAGTCCAATGGAGGTAATCGGGAATGCCGGTAGAGACCGAGAACGAGGCGACAGAGTCAGCTTTGAAGCCGCCCACCGCTTTCTCGGTGAACCGGTATCACGTGGATCTCACCACGGAAACGGTCCGGTTCGAGACAGTCCAATGCGAGGATCTGGAGGATGTGCTGGGCGGGATCGCCCGAGCCACCAAGCTGCTGGCCGATGTCGAGGTCGACGACGCCTACGACCCGTCGGCGCCGATCGTCATGAACCTGGGCCTGCTCAGCGGGACCCGGGTGATGACGGGTCTGCGTACGTATTTCCACGGCTACTCCCCGCTCAAGATGTCTCGCAGCGGGAAGCCCGGCCTGATGTGGAGCGCCGGAAGCGGCAAGTTCGGCACGAAGCTCCGCGGCCTGGGAATCGATGAGGTCGTGTTCACCGGGCGCGCCGCATCGCCCCGGATGATCCACTTGGTCCCGTCGGAGGACCCCGATGGGCCAGGCGGACCGGCGGCCTTCGAGTTTCTCGACGCCTCCGAACTCGGCGAGCTGCACGTCAACAAGCGGATCCTGACGCTGCACGACCGGTATCCGGATGCTCACTTCGCCGTGATCGGCCCCTCCGCCCAGAACTACCAGAGCGTTCGCTTCGCCTCGATCGCCCTCTCCACCGAGAACCAGTTGAAGAGTGGCGATCCGAAGGCCCGGTTCTGTGGCCGTGGCGGATATGGCGGGGTGCTCGCCTCCAAGAACCTGTATGCCATTGCCGCCGATGGGCCCAACCCGAATATCCGGTCACGCGGTCTCAAGGACATCAACAAGGAGATCAACCTCGGCAAGGGCAGCTGGGCGTACCGCGACGACGGCGGCGGCGGCACGTGGCGGCAGGTGCCACTCCAGCACGAGAACGGGGTGCTGCCGGAGTACAACTTCAACCCGACCGGAACGGATCAGGGCGTGGCGCTGACCCGTAAAGAGGTGGAGAAGGGCCCGTACGAGATCAGGGCCGAGAGCTGCTACTTGTGCGGCATCAAGTGCCACAAGAACGTCTACGACGTCACCGACGGCGTGGCCGGGGCATTCCGGACCAAGGTCGATTACGAGCCGTTCACTCTGCTGTCGTCGAACCTCGGCCTGTACGACCCC
>JBFELO010000248.1:0-3907 GCA_041552055.1 Candidatus Sulfomarinibacteraceae bacterium
GCCGAGGGCGACGCCGGCGCAGTCGGGCAGACCGGCCTCGAGGGCGGCGAGCAGGCGGTGGTCGATCGGGACCTCGGGCAGGTTGCGTCGGCGGCGCTCGGCGAGGTCGGCCTCGAACCGGCGCCGCTGCTCGGCCGGGTCGGTGAGCTCGTGGTAGCCGTTGGCGAGCTCGACTCCCTCGAAGAACACCTCGAACCGCTCGGCGAGGGGAGGATCGCCGGGCCGGATGCGGGCAAGCGCGGCCTGGGACGCAGGATAGTCGTGGATGAACGTGGGGTGGCCGCGGCCCAGCTCGGGCTCGACGAGGTGGGTGAGCAGCAGGTTGAGCAGGTCGTCGCGGTCGAGGCCGGTGATGCACTTGACCCCGAGGTTCCGCACACGTTGCTCGAGCTCGTCGAGGGACGCGCCGTGCGGATCGATGGCGGCGTGGCGCTCGAACGCCTGCGCGTAGCTGAGCCGTTCGCCCGGAGAAGAGCCGAGCACTGCCGCCAGCAGCTCGTCGATCTCATCCATCAGCCGGTGGTGGTCCCAGCCGGGTCGGTACCACTCGAGCAGGGTGAACTCGGGGTTGTGGCGTCGTCCCGCCTCGGCGTCCCGGAACGCCTTGGATATCTGGTAGATCGGTCCGCTTCCGCCGGCCAGGAGGCGTTTCATGGCGAACTCGGGCGATGTCTGCAGGTGCATCATGCGCCCGCTCTCGCCACCGACTCGCAGGGCGAGCGACTGCAGGTGAAGATCGGTGACGGTGGCGGCGGACAGCAGGGGTGTCTCGACCTCGAGCACGCCACGGTCGGCGAAGAAGGCGCGGAGCGTTTCCAGGGTGTCCGCGCGGACTCGGAGAGCGTCGAGGCTCGCGGTGGGTCGCCAGTCGTGCGTCGGGTAATCCATGGCGGCGTCCGTCAGAGGTTGATGATCGAAGGCCGGGGGAGCGACATCGGCAGTCACCCGTGGGATCGCACCGGCGTGCTCCCCGTCGGCAGTGCTACGCGCGAGAAACGTACGCGCCGGTGCGGGTGTCCACCTTGACCTTTTCGCCCTGTTGGACGAAGAGCGGCACCTTGACCATGGCGCCGGTTTCCAGGGTCGCCGGCTTGGTGCCGCCGGACGAGGTGTCGCCCTTGACACCCGGATCGGTCTCGGTGATCTCCAGCTCGACGAAGTTGGGCGGCACCACCGCGAGAGGCCTGCCCTCGAACAGGGTCACCAGGCAGATGTCCTCCTCCTTGATCCACTGCTTGGCATCGCCCACCGCGTGGTCGTCGGCGGCGATCTGCTCGTAGCTGTCCTGATCCATGAAGTACCAGTGCGAGCCGTCGGTGTAGAGGTACTGCATCTCCTTGTCCACCACGTCGGCACCGTCGACGTTGTCAGATGACTTCATGGTCATCTCGTTGACGCGGTCGGTCGTGAAGCTCTTGTACTTGATGCGGGTGAACGCCTGACCTTTGCCGGGTTTCACGAAGTCGGCGTCGACGATGATGCAGGGATCGCCGTCGACCATGATCTTCAGACCGACCCTGACCTGATTCATGTTGTACGAGGCCATGACGATGTTCTCCTTGTTCGCGAAGATGATACCGGAATCGATGGCTTTGCGGAGGTGTCATCGGATGCGTTTCAGTCCCCGTCTCCGTATCCGTCTCCGTCTCCGTGCCCGAGTCGACCCTTGCGGAGACGGAAACGGAGACGGGCCTGCGTCAAACGCTCCGCCACACCGGGCGGGTCAGGCAGGTCGGGCCGCCCTCGGCCTTGAGCGACAGCTCGTCGCCCTTGTAGGTCAAAACCTCGCAGCCGGCCGCCTCGAGGCGTGCCCTGGTGGCCGGGTTACCCTCGAGAGCGAGGCAGAGCCGTGGCGCCAGGGCGAGCACGTTGGGCCCCATGGACGGGAACTCGTCCTCGGGTACCTCCACGAGCCGGATGCCCCGGTCTCGGAGAAGATCGACGAACGGCACCGGCAGCAACGGAAGGTAGACGACGGCCAGGTCGTGGTCGAGCATCGAGATCAGCGACATCAGGTGGAGACAGGCATCGGGGCCGTCACCGTATGGCAGCGGCACGGGGGTGACACCGGCACCCACGTCTTCGAGCGCTGCTGCCAGCTGCCTCAGCCCCTCGACGTTCGTGCGAAAGCCGAGGCCCACCGCCAGGGTGTGCGTGTCGATCCACAGGAGGTCGCCGCCCTCGGCCAGCGCGTCACCGTCGAGTCGGGCGTGGATCGGTATGCCCAGGCTATCGAAGCAGGTCGCGATTGCCGCCTCTTCGCCCTGCCGCAGCTCCTTGCCCATGCGCAGGATCACCGCCCCGGCGTCGGTGACGATCGCCGCGTCGTGCACGAAGATCGCGTCCGCGAGCTCCGGCAGATCCGCGTCGTGGTAGACGACCTCGGCGCCGCCCGAGCGGAGGATCTCGACGAGGGCGTCGTGCTCCTCCTGGGCGGCCCGCAGATCGATCCTCGCCGTGTAGTGCCACCGGTCCGGGTCTGCCGAACCGAACGCGGCGTCCGGGCGCCTGACCACGACCTTCCGGATGGGATCCACCATGTTCTGACCACCGTACTCACGTTTCACTCTGTTCCTCCTGTCCGAGATCCTCTGCGCGGATCGGGCTCGCGTGCACGGTGTCGAAGCGCCTCAGGAACACCTTCCCGGGCGCGAGTCCGCGCCGCTTGCTGACGTCACGAGCCCGAGCCGTGTGCACAGCCACCCGTCCTCCCCGGCGTGCCTTGGAGTGACCGGCGGCGAGCGCGGCCGCCAGCCGTTTGGTCTCCCGCGGCAGATTGTCGAGGCCGTCCGGGTTGCACACCACGACGTGCGATCCGGAGCCTCCCGCCACGTGGAACCAGAAGTCGTTGGGAGCCGCGAGCTTCAGCGACAGCACGTCGTTGTCCGCGGCGGTCCGGCCGACCAGGATGGTCATCCCGTCGGGCGAGACGAGACGGCGCGCCACCGATCGCCCCTGCCAGATCCCTGCGTCGGGGTCCGATGGGGCTGGCGGACCTCCTCGGTCACGCCCGGCGGGCACGGTGCAACTCCGCCATCACCGGCGCGATGGCTCTGGGATTGTCGGTGATGATCCCGGTCGCGCCGCGCGCCAGCAGCTCGCGCGCCGCGCGCGGCTCGTTGACGACCCAGTAGTCGACCCGCAGGCCGAGCATCCGACATCGGGTGATGAAACTCGCCGAGTCGAGCCGGATCGGTCCGTGGGATCGCGGGATCATTGCGGCGTTACCGTGGACCGTCCGACGGCAGATTGAAAGTGGAAGGATGCGTAGAGCGACCACCTCGCCGCGGGTCAGAGCGGTCGGCCCGGAGTACCCGAGGCGACGAACTTGGTACACCAGGCGGTCGTGGAAGCTGCCGACCGTCACCAGATTCTCGGCGCCTGCGGTGCGGAGGTGATGGAGCAGCTCGGGCACTGCGCGAGGATCGTTCGGCTTGAGGTCGACGCTGATGGGGATGCGCGGAAACGCATCGATGACCTCGGTCAGGGTCGGCATTGCATGCACGGTCCCTGCTACAGCGTCGAAGCCGCGCCCGACGTTCCACGCCTTGACCTCGTCCAGTGTGCAGTCACAGATCCGGGTGTCGCTGCCGGCCATCCGCGAACCGTCCGGGTCGTGAGCGACCACGAGCCGGCCGTCCGCCGTGCGATGGATGTCGAGCTCGAGCGCGGTGGCACCGTCGGCGAGCGCCTGTTCGAACGCCTCCAACGTGTTCTCCGGCACCAGCGCCGAGGCTCCGCGGTGGCCGTACAGCCTGAGCTCGTGGTGGACCATCAATCACGTATTAGACCACTTGCGGTGACAACCCGCCAGACCAGGCCTCTGCCGGGTGTGAACCGCGAAGACGCGAAGGACGCAAAGGCGGACGCAGAGCCCCCACCCGCCCCGGAGGCTGCCCACAGATCA
>JBFELO010000249.1:0-3901 GCA_041552055.1 Candidatus Sulfomarinibacteraceae bacterium
AACCTCGACCTCGCCCACCTCCCCCCCGACGACCCCAAGGTCTACGACATGATCCGCCGCGCCGACACCGCCGGCGTGTTCCAGATCGAGAGCCGGGCCCAGATGGCCTCGCTGCCGCGCAACCGGCCCGAGCGCTTCTACGACCTGGTGGTGCAGGTGGCGATCATCCGCCCCGGACCGATCGTGGGCAACATGACCAACCCGTACCTCGAGCGCCGCCAGGGGCGGGAGCCGGTGCGCTATCCACACCCGAGCCTGGAACCGGTGCTGAAGCGCACACTCGGCGTCCCGCTGTTCCAGGAGCAGCTGCTGCGCATCGCCATGGTGGCCGCCGGCTTCTCCGGCGGCGAGGCCGAGGAGCTCAGGCGCGCCATGGGCTTCAAGCGCTCGGCCGAGCGGATGAGGGTGATCGAAAAAAAGCTGCGCGCCGGCATGACCGAGCGCGGCATCGCCGGCGCCACCCAGGACGAGATCGTCCACTCCATCACCTCGTTCGCCCTGTACGGTTTTCCCGAATCCCACTCCGCCAGCTTCGCCCTCATCGTCTACGCCTCGGCCTTTCTCAAGCGCCACCACCCGGCGGCGTTCTACGCCAGCCTGCTCAACGCCTGGCCCATGGGTTTCTACCACCCGGCCACATTGGTCAAGGACGCCCAGCGCCACGGGATCGAGGTGTACCCGGTGGACGTCAACCGCTCCGGCTGGCGCTGCCGGTGGGAGAAGGGAGGCTTCCGGATCGGATTGCGGTACGTGCAGGGGTTGCGGCAGGCCGTCGGCAACACCATCGAGGCCGAGCAGATGAGGTCACCGTTCATCGACACCGCCGACCTCGCCCAGCGCTGCAGCCTCGGCGAGGACCAGCTCGAGCGGCTGGCCCACGTCGGTGCGCTGGGGTCGCTCGGCCTGACCCGCCGCCACGCGCTGTGGCAGGTGGCGGAGGTTGCCGGCCGACGGGGACCGTTGCTCGCACAGCTCCCCCCCGAGCCCAGATCTCCCCTGCCCGAGATGAGCGACCTCGATGCGACCATCGCCGACTACGCCGGCCTCAACCTCACGACCGGACCGCACCTGATGGCGTACCTGAGGGGTGACATGAATCGCAGAGAGGTGCTGCCAATATCGCGACTCGAAAAGCTCCGGGACGGCGTTTCCGTCCGCACGGCCGGCGCGGTGATCGTCCGGCAACGCCCAAGCACCGCCAGGGGCTTCGTCTTCTTCACCCTGGAGGACGAGACCGGCACCGTCCAGGCCATTATCCGACCCGACCTCTTTCAGGAGAACCGTCAGCTGATCGTTCGCTCGCCGCTGTTGATCATCGACGGAACGCTCCAGAAGCAGGACGGAACCATCTCGGTCAGGGCCCGCCGGTTCGAGGCGATCCACACCGACGCAGCGATCACCAGTCACGATTTCCACTGATCCCCCGCCCACTCGCTCTTCGTCTTCGTCTTCATCTTCGTCTCGTTCGCTTCGATTGCCTGACACTCGACGCGCCCTCTCCCCACCGTGCTCCCCGCGGGAGCCCGGTCTCAGCCCGCCAATCGCGTCGACCAACTGACACCCAAGGCGCCCTTCCCCCGGCGTGCTCCCCGAGGTTGCCCCCTTCGACAATGTTGGGACCCGACGAACCGCCCCACTCCGCTGGCGTTGCTCCCAACATTGTCAAAGACGGCACGCCCGCACGAGGCCCTGTCATCGGTCTTCCATTCGCTTCGATCAGCCGACACCCGAGGCAATGCCCGGCACGCCCGCACGAGGCGCTGTCGTCAGCCTGCCAGTCACAACGACCATCTGAAACCTGAGGCGTATTCTCCCAATGACCGGCGTGTTCGAGGTGTCAATGTCGTCGTCGCGCCCGCTGCCCAGACACTCTCGTCCTCCTTCTTCTCTGTGCCTCTGTGTCTCTGTGGTGCGATCGGGTGGGCGGGGGATCTTGCATCTCGCATCTCGAATCTCGCATCTCGGTGGGCGGGGACTGCTAAACTCCCCTACCGGCTCTGTACATCATCATTCCTGGAAGCACCCGGTGATCCGGTGTGTTTCCCCGCCGTGAAGGAGATGTCACGTTGAGCGACCAGGCGAACCCCAAACCGAGGCTTTCGGATCTCAAGATCGATCCCGCGAGTCGCGGCAAAGACCGGGGGTCTCGCCGAACGCCCATCATCGCCGTCGTCGGCCTGACGGTCATCGCAGCGATCGCGGTCGTGATCGTCACTAGATCCGCTCCGATCAAGGTGGCGGTTGCCAGCGCCCGACCGGCCCCGGCCGCAGGCACCCAGACCGTGCTCAACGCGTCGGGCTACGTGACCCCGAGGCGCCGCGCCACGGTGGCCGCCAAGATCACCGGCCGCGTCACCGAGGTGCTGGTAGACGAAGGCATGGTGGTCGAGCAGGGCCAGGTGCTGGCGCGCCTCGACGACTCGGATGCTCGTCGCCGGCACGAGGCGATCCGCGCCGAGAGAGACGTTTCCCGGGCGGCAATCGAAGAGCTCGAGGTGAACCTCGCAGATGCCCGCCGCACTCTCCGGAGGACCTTGGATCTTTTCAACGATGGCGTCGCGAGCCAGCAGGACCTGGATTCAGCGACCGCAGCGGCAGACGCACTGGAGGCGCGGCTGATGGTCGCGCGGCGGTCACTGGACTCGGCCGAGGCGCAGCTCGCGGTGGCCGCTCAGGACCTCGAGAACTACGTGATCCGGGCGCCCTTCGCCGGTATCGCCGTGTCCAAGGACGCCCAGCCGGGCGAGATGGTGTCCCCGGTTTCGGCCGGCGGCGGCTTCACTAGGACCGGTATCTCCACCATCGTGGACATGGAGTCGCTCGAGATCGAGGTCGACGTCAACGAGTCGTACATCGCACGGGTCAGTCCGGGCCAGCCCGCCGACGCGGTCCTGGACGCGTATCCGGAGTGGCGCATACCGACCACGGTGCGCACCATCATCCCGACCGCCGACCGACAGAAGGCCACCGTCAAGGTGCGTCTGACCTTCGACGAGCTCGATCCGAAGATCCTGCCCGACATGGGCATCAAGGTGGCGTTTCTGGAACTCGCCGACGAGGAGCACGGTGAACGGCCGCGGGCGCAATCGACGATCCCGGTCGCGGCGGTGCGCAAGAATGGATCGCAGGCGGTCGTGTTCGTCGTCGACGGCGAAATCGTCGAGCGTCGCGCGGTCACGCTCGGTCGCGAACTGGGGGGCGAGGTGGAGGTTGTGGCAGGCGTTGCGCCCGGGGAGAGGCTGGTCGTCGAGAATCTTGACGATCTCTCCGACGGTCAGCGGGTTCAAGTCGCCAGTTGATCGGCACGGTGCGGGGAACGACAAGGAGGCACGCATGGTCAGCGTCGACGGTGACGACACCGGCAACAGCCTGATACGGGTCCGCGACCTCAGCAAGAAGTACCACCGCGGCAGCGAGACCATCGAGGTGTTGCACGGTCTCAACCTCGACGTGAGCCGGGGTGAGTTCGTGGGCTTCATGGGGCCGAGCGGTTCCGGCAAGACCACCCTGCTCAACGTGCTCGGCGGCCTTGACGTCCCGACATCGGGCACGGTGACCGTCGAAGGCGACGAGATCACCCACATGTCGGGACGGAAGCTCTCCTCGTGGCGCGCTCGCCACGTCGGCTTCATCTTTCAGATGTACAACCTGATTCCGGTGCTCACGGCGTTCCAGAACGTGGAGCTGCCGCTGCTGCTCACCGGACTCAGCAAGGCGAAGCGCAGACAGCACGTCGAGACAGCGCTCGCCCTGGTCGGGCTCGCCGACCGGATGAAGCACTTTCCACGACAGCTCTCCGGCGGTCAGGAGCAGCGGGTGGCGATCGCGCGCGCGATCGTCACCGACCCGACGGTCCTGGTCGCCGACGAGCCGACCGGCGACCTCGACGCGAACAGCGCGC
>JBFELO010000250.1:0-3892 GCA_041552055.1 Candidatus Sulfomarinibacteraceae bacterium
CACGGCCGGTGGCGCCGCCACGACACACGGACAACCTGTTCGAGGACGTCGACGGTGCCGTCGGCGCGGCGCAGGTCGCCTACGGCGAACTCCAGCATCTGCCGCTGGCGCTGCGCGAGCGGATGATCACCCAGATCCGCCGCGCCGTGCGCGAGCACGCTCAGCAACTCGCGTACGAGGCATGGCGAGAAACGGGGATGGGCCGTTACGAGGACAAGATCGAGAAGGTACTGCTCAACGCCAACAAGGCGCCGGGAACCGAGATGCTGACCACCGGTGCCTGGAGCGGAGACGGCGGCCTGACGGTCGTCGAGTACGCGCCGTACGGTGTCATCGGTTCGATCATTCCCAGCACCAACCCGATCTCGACCGTGATCTGCAACGCGATCTCGATGGTTGCGGCGGGAAACGCCGTCGTGTTCAACGCCCACCCCGCTGCAGCCGGCTGTTCGAACCGGACGGTACAACTGGTCAACGACGCGATCGTGGAGGCGGGCGGCCCCGCCAACCTGGTGAGCGCCATCGCCGGCCCGACCATCGACTCCGCCCGCCAGTTGATGGCGCATCAGAGGGTCAATCTGCTCACGGTGACCGGCGGCGCGGGTGTCGTCCAGGCGGCGATGGAGAGCGGCAAGCGGGCGATCTGCGCCGGTCCGGGCAACCCACCGGTGGTGGTGGACGCCTCCGCCGATCTCGAGCAGGCGGGGCGCGACATCGTCCGCGGCGCCTCGTTCGACAACAACATCATCTGCACCGACGAAAAGGAGGTATTCGCGGTCGCCGTGATCGCCGATGATCTCAAACGGGTGATGCGGGCACACGGCGCGCACGAGATCGACCGGGCACAGTTCGAGCTGCTCGAGCGATCCATCTTCACCGAGGTCCCAAGCCGCGGCCGGCACGGCACCATCAACACCGCGCTGGTGGGAAAGAACGCCAACGTCCTGCTCGGCGAGATCGGCGTCGACGTCGGTGACGAGGTACGGCTGATTCTGGTCGAGGTCGAGCGGGACGATCCACTGGTGCTGTCCGAGCAGATGATGCCGATTCTGCCGCTGGTGCGAGTCCGCGACGCTGACGAGGCGATCGACCTGGCCAAGGTGGCCGAGCATGGCTTTCGCCACACCGCGGTCATGCACTCCAAAAACCTCGACCACCTGAGCCGCATGGCGCGTGAGATGGACTGCAGCATCTTCGTCAAGAACGGACCCTCGTACGACGGACTGGGCTACGGCGGCGAGGGATTCTGTTCGTTCACCATCGCCAGTCCGACCGGCGAGGGGATCACCGGTCCGATCAGCTTCAGCCGAATCCGTCGATGTGTACTCAAAGACTCGTTCAGGATCGTCTAGGGACGCCGCATGATTGAGCCAGCACTCGCCCTGCTCGATTTTTCCTCGGTCGCGACCGGAATCCAGGCCGCCGACGCAATGGTGAAGCGCGCTCGGATCGACACGATCAGGGCGGGCACCGTCCAGCCCGGCAGATACCTGGTGATGATCGGCGGTACCGTCGCAGACGTGGAGGAGTCACTCTCCGCGGGACGCGAGGTCGGCGGCAACTCGGTACTCGATTACGTCTTCCTGCCCAATGTCCACCCGGCGGTGGTCGAGGCGATCGGCGGCGGCCGACTCCCCGACAGGACCGATGCTCTCGGTGTCGTCGAGACGACCACCGTCGCAGCCGCCATTCTCGCAGCCGATGCCGGCATAAAGGCTGCCGACGTCCGGCTGGTGGAGCTGCGGCTCGCCGACGGTCTCGGCGGCAAGGGCATCGTGCTCTACTCCGGTCTGGTGGCCGACGTCGAGGTGGCGGTGGAGATCGGTGTCGGCGTGCTGCGTCGGCCCGAGCTCGTGGTCCGTCAGGTCGTGATCGCGCAGCTTCACCCCGAGATGTGGGAGGCCGTGGGCGAGGCGACCCTCTTCAGCAGCCTCGTCTGGGAGAGATCGTGAAGCTCGCGCGCGTGATCGGCACGGTCGTGGCCAGCCTCAAGTACGAGGGGCTCGAAGGCATCAAACTGCTGGCGGTGCAGCCGCTCGACCGACGCGGTCGGCCGCGCGGCGAGGCCGCGGTGGCCGCCGACGCCACCGCCCACGCCGGCCCCGGTGACCTGGTCTTCATGGTCGCGAGCCGGGAGGGCGCGCAGGCGATGCCCGAACTGTTCGTTCCGGTCGACCTCGCGATCACCGGCATCGTCGACCAGGTCGCGATTCACGACGACAACCGGCCGTCGACCGCGACCTGGCACCGCGCCGACGGCGGCTGAGATGTACCTCGGTCGCGTCGTCGGTTCGGTGGTCGCCACCGTCAAGATCACCCACCTTGTGGGCAGGCGACTGCTGCTCGTCGACCAGCTCGGCCTGGACGGGCACGAGACCGGGGAGTACGACATCGCGGTGGATGTCGTCCAGGCGGGCCCCGGCGACACGGTCCTGGTGTTGGACGAGGGCAACGGTGCGCGCCAGATTCTGGAGTTCGATCCAGGGGCGGTGCGGGCGGTGATCGTTGGTGTCGTGGACGAGGTCACCCTGTCGACGTAACCCTGTAACCAGGGGCTTGTGGGCGTGGGGGCGTGAGGGCTTGTAGCTCCCCCACCCAACCGTCGCTAGCTGCTTGTCGCTAGTCGATGGACCGCCCTCCGAACCGATGCGGAGTCGGCTGTTGCCACCCACCCAGTGATATGTCGCGAACACAGCATCTCCGCCACGCCAAAGCGGGTGCCTGAGAATCCTCTAGAAGGCTCCCCCTTCGCCGAGCTTTTATGCTCGGTGTTGGGAAAAAACCCGCTGTGGAAAGCAGTGGGAGAAGGAGGAGCCGATGGCACTGTACTGTGGGATCGATCTTCACTCAAGCAAGAGCTGGATCGCGATACTCGACGAGGGATTGGAGGTCATTCAGGAGACGAGTGTCGCGAACGACCTGGGAGAGGTGCTGCGGGTACTGGAGCCGTATCGGGAGGAGCTCGAGGGGGTGGCGGTGGAGTCGACATTCAACTGGTACTGGTTGGTGGATGGATTGATGGATGCCGGTCATCGAGCGCATCTGACGAACACCTGGGCGGTGAAGCAGTGGGAGGGCCTGAAGCACACCGACGACCGACACGACGCGCGGTGGTTGGCGCACCTGCTGGCGTTGGGGATCTTGCCGGAGGGGTACATCTATCCGAGGCAGGAGCGTGCGGTACGCGATCTTCTGAGGCGGCGAGCGTTTCTGGTACGGAAGAGGACGTCGTTTCTGCTGTCGATGAGGGGGGCGTTCGAGTGCCGCACTGGTCTGCGGACAAGGTCCAGGGATGTAAAGAGGTGGACGGAGGCAGACGTCGAGGCGTACCTGGACGATCCTGCCGCCGTGCTCGGCATCACCTGTCTGCTGGAGCCCCTGAAGGTGGTGACAGCTCAGATACGGACGATCGAGAAGGAGGTGCTGACACGGGCGAGACTGAGGGACGAGTTTGCGCCGCTGCAGACGGTATGGGGCGTGGGCAAGGTCCTCGCTTTGACCATCATGTACGAGGTGGGCGACATAGCGCGCTTTTCGAAGGTGGGCAACTTCGCCTCGTACTGCCGCCTGGTCAAGACAGCTCGGCTGAGTGCGGGCAAGTCGAAGGGTACGGGGAACAGGAGGAATGGCAATCCGTACCTGTCGTGGGCATTCTCCGAGGCGGCGCACTTCGCGGTCCGTCACCACGAGGTAGCGAGCCGGTACTTTCAGCGCAAGAGGTCGAAGACCAACGGCATCGTCGCCATCAGGGCGGTCGCGCACAAGCTCGCACGGGCCTCCTACTACGTGGTGCGCGACCAGGTCGACTTCGACCCGGTGAAGACTTTCGGTTAACGATGTGGGCCGGTGCGGGAGCCAGGAAAGGTGCTGGGAAAACCGATGTGCCTGGATG
>JBFELO010000251.1:0-3836 GCA_041552055.1 Candidatus Sulfomarinibacteraceae bacterium
CGTGTGGGCGTGACCGACCCCTGTTCGCAACGCTTTCCTCGCTTCGACGTGCCATCTCCCCGGCGCGCTCCCCGCGGGAGCCCCCTTAGACAATGTTGGGACCCATCGACCCCCCAACCCGGTGGCGTTGTTCCCAACATTGTCAAAGACGGCACGCCCGCACGAGGCGCGGTCATCGGCTTGCCACTGGCAATGACAATCTGACACCCCCGGGGCAGTCTCCACGCCACCTCGGCTTCGAGTCGTTGTGCACGTTTGCGAGCACGGCCGGCAGGCAGAATCCTCTCAATCCGCGGAATCGGCTCAGCACCAGGAACACGGCGAAGAGGGTGTGACCGAAGAGCACGAAGAGCATGGCGGTCGACACGAAGTACACAAGAATGAGATTGCCCTGTTCCCCGGTGCGACGGACGAGCACGGCCACGATACCGAGTTCACGTACGGGTTGGGTTACGGGCGACG
Source organism: Candidatus Sulfomarinibacteraceae bacterium (assembly GCA_041552055.1). Taxonomy (GTDB): domain Bacteria; phylum Acidobacteriota; class Thermoanaerobaculia; order Thermoanaerobaculales; family Sulfomarinibacteraceae; genus JBFELO01. Next base: position 463 of record JBFELO010000251.1, read on the forward strand.
GATCGGTTCCAGCTTCGCGATCGGGGGCCTGGTCGACTACGCCGGCGGCGACCTCCGGAACCTCGTACTCGGCGTTTCCGTCTTCCGGTAGCCCCACGCCACGGACTGGGGCGCGCTCAAGCTGCTGATCGCACCGGGAGTGGAATTCCACAACGGCCGCAACGGTGGCAGCCCGGAGCACCACACGTCAGAGGGGGGAGAGCACTCGGACGCGGACGACACCCACTTCCTGTTCCGGATCGGCGCGGCGTACTCGTTCCACCTCGGCGAATCGTTCGGCATCGAGCCGGCCGTCAACCTGGACTTCGTCAACAGCGAGGAGGTCTGGGTCTACGGCATCAACCTCACCTACGGCTGGTGACGAGGTGGACTAACAGACCACGGTGCAGCTGCAGGGCAAGACGTCACGACTCACCGTGATGCTGCTGTACTGGACGGCCGAACCCGCACCGGACGGATCGGTGGTCTTCTCGCGGGACGTGTACGGTCGCGACGCTGCGATCATCGAGGGGCTGAATCGGCCGTTCGAGTTCAGCCCGCCACAGGGGCTGCCGGAGGACCTCAGAGGACGCTGATACGGCCTCGAGACCAACGAAGAGGTTCGAAGAGTCACGAAGTGTTCTGGGTGGAAGAGCGGACTCTTGGACTCCTCGACTCTTTGACTTTTCTACTTTTCGACTTTTTGGCTATTCGACCTCGAGAAACTGTGACCACTCCAGCCAGTCCTTGTCCGGGTAATCGACCCACAGCAGTGCCCCGCCCTTCACCGCGTCGATCAGCTCCCGGGAGACCTTCGGGCGCACCGCAGGGCACCCCCAGCTGCGTCCCACCAGGCGGTGCTCCGCCCGGTCGCCGGTCACGTAGTGAGCGGCGTGTATCACGATGGCGCGCTCGCGCGCGGCGTCGTTGATGCCGGGCTCGAGGCCGTCCAGCTTCAGCGAGTAACCGTGCTTCCCGTGATACTTCTCTGCGGTCAGGAACAGACCCAGACTCGACTTGCGGGTCCCCATGGTGTTGGAAAAGCCGAGCGCGCGCTCGAGGTCCCCTCCGGAGCCACGTGGGTTCCCCATGCCGTGCGCGACCCATTCCTCGTACAGAACGCGGCCGGCCTTCATGTCGATCACCCACAGCCGCTTCTCGTAGGACGGGAGCTCGTAGTCGACGATCACGAGCCTGGGTCGGACGACATGGCCGTCGGCGTCGGCGCTGTCATAGGCCGCGAGGGCCATCTCGAGCACCTCGGGGCGGAGGTGTTCAGCCTGCCCAACCAGGTTCTCCAGTCGTTCGTCGCCCGGACGCGCAATCACTCCATCTCCCGCCACGGAGACCCCTCCGCAGGCGACCAGCACCACGACGACCAGGGAGACTCGTGCCACCATCGAGGCGGATCGTAGCGCGCGGCAGCGATGCTGTCAGGGCGAGAAATCAAAGCAGGCGAGCGAGGGGCGCATCTGAGGGTGGCGGCGGCGGTTTCGCATCCGAAACTCCGGACACCCCTCCGGTATTCGGGACACATGCGGCCAGTAACAGGAAGCACTCTCGCCTGATTCGTTTGTCAGTCCACTGTCAAACGTCTTCGAGGGCTTTCATTTAGCAGAGACCCTGGCGACAAACATTCGACGATCCTCGGAAATGGTATCGAGATTGCTTAGGAAATCCTCGTCTGTTTTTCTTACCGCGGACACGCGCGACCAACCCGCGCGGGAGTCCCGGATCTCATTGGGAAAAAGGTAAGGCCCGGGAAGGGAGGTCGAAGACCGACTGCAAGGGCCGCGCCCCACCGTCGGAATTTCCGATGAGATTCGCCACAGCTGCCTCGACAGATCCCACCTCTTTCGGCGTGCGCGCAACCGCCGTCGCGCGGCGTCCGAGCGCGAAGTTGACGCCACACCGTCGAGCGAGGACTCCATCCCAGCTCTCCGCGAGGCCGGCCCCCACCGTTGATCCAATACGTCTTCGTGCAAACAACCACGCACCCCCTCGGGAGTCGTGCGCGCACGCGCACAGCGACACCCTGACGGCGGGTGTGCCCCGAACTGCCAATTACGCGTGCTCCGGTTCGGCGCCGACCCGTGCCGCCGGTGGCCGCGTCGAACACCGAAGGGAGGGACGCACTAGAGATACGGAAAGGAGAAGCGAACCGCGTCGACTGACCGCACGCGCCGACGGGAGGGACGGGAGCGAGACGTGCGCGTGCACGAGCTTCGAAACCAAGGTTGGGGATGAGGAGAATCAAAGATGCGACACAACCTGAAAGAACTGACCGTTCTCGTGGTCGCGGGGCTGCTGGTGCTCGCCACCGGCACCGCCGTTGCCCAGGAGACCACCGGCGCCCTCGCGGGCTCGGTCTCCGACGAGTACGGCACGCCGATCGCCGGTGCCACCATCCAGGCGGAAGGTGCCTACGGGAGAATCACGTCGGTCACCGACGAGACGGGGCAGTACCGCTTCCCACGGCTGACTCCGGGAGCCTACACCGTCACCGCACAGCTCGAGGGCTACGCCGAGTCGAGCGCCGAGGTCCGCGTGGCCCTCGGCGAGGCGGTCACGGTGGACTTTGCCCTGTCGAGTGCCACCTTCGAGCAGGAGGTCACGGTCTACTCCGACACGGTCGCCATCGACTTCACGGAGAGCGCGACCGCGAGCAGCATCCGCGAGTGGGAGATCGAGTACTTGCCGCGCGGGCGTGACTTCACCGACGTGGTCACCTTCGCGGCCGGCGCCACCTATGACACCCAGGCGGGAGGCATCTCGATCGACGGCGCGTCCGGCCTCGAGAACCGCTACGTCATCGACGGCATCGACACTACCGACCCGCAGGATGGCCTGTCCTCGGTGCCGATGCGGGCCGAGTTCATGGAAGAGGTGCAGGTCAAGTCGGCCGGCTACATGGCCGAGTACGGCGGCTCGACCGGCGGTGTGATCAACGCGGTCACCCGCTCGGGTCGCAACACCTGGCACGGCGGGCTGCTGCTCGACTACGAGAACATGGACTGGAACGGCTCCGCCCGACCGGAGCTCGAGTACGCTCCGTGCCCGCAGTGCAACCTCGACGACGGCGCCGAAGCCGTCACCTACGACAATGACACCGAGACCCGGTTGGACCCGGGCTTCTTCATCGGTGGACCGATCCTGCGCGACTACCTGTGGTTCTTCGGCTCGTACCAGCCGGGCATCCGCAACACCGAGCGCACGGTCCAGTGGGCGAGCTTTGACCCCGACACCTACGAGCAGGACTTCCAGGTCGACTACGCGACCTTCAACCTGACGGCGAACATCGCCAGCTCGGTGTTGCTGAAGGCCGGCGCCAGCATCTCGCCTTCCAGCACCGACGGTCTGCTGCCCAACCGGGACGGCCAGTCCGACCTTCCCGA
>JBFELO010000252.1:0-3827 GCA_041552055.1 Candidatus Sulfomarinibacteraceae bacterium
CGGAAGCTCATGCGCGCTGCGGCCTCGGTGTCCGCGCCGTCGTACACCTCGGCCCGATGGGCGCTGACCATCTGGACCCCATGACTGACCCCGATCGCGAACACCAGGAACGGCACCAGGATCGACATCGGGTCGATGCCGAAGCCCAGCAGCGTCAGCATGCCGAGCTGCCAGATGACGGCGATCAGCGAGCACGCGAGCGGTATGATCGTCAGCTTGATCGACTGCGAGTAGACGTAGACGAACACCGCGGTGATGAAGAACGCCACCACAAAGAACAGCACCACCCGCGTCGCGCCCGACGAGATGTCGCCGATCACCTTGGCGAATCCGATGATGTGGTAGTCGAATTCGACTCCCACCTCCTCGTTGCTGTACTTCTGTCGGATCTGCTCGAGTTGGCCCGCCACGTCGATGTAGTCGAGCCGCTCGCCGGTGTTGGGGTTGATCTCCTGGAGCTCGGCGGCCACGATGGCGGCCGAGAAGTCGTTCGCCACCAAACGGCCGAAGTAGGGCGACTTGAGGATGTTCTCCCTCACCCGGGCGAAGCCTTCCTCGTTGGGCTCGAAGTCGGCCGGAATCACGTCACCGCCGGCGATTCCGTCCTCAACGACCTCGGTGAACCGGGTGTTGGGTGTCCACAGCGATCTCACCCTTGTCCGGTTGACCCCCGGGATGAAGAACACGTCGTCGGTCACGAGGCGCAAGGTCTCGAAAAACTTGGGCGTGAAGATGTCGCCTTCCCTGGCCTTGATCGCGATCACGACCCGGTTCGCACCGCCGTAGTCGTCGCGATGCTCGACGTAGGTCTGCATGTACTCGTGCTTGAGCGGCAGCATCTTGGCGAATCCGGCATCGATCCGGAGCTTGGACGCGTTGTAGGCCATGAACAGGGTCACGATCGTGAACACGACGATCACCAGCCGGCGATGGCCGAAAACGAGGTTTTCGATTCGCTCGATCATGACGCTCAGTCCTTTCTTTCGGCGGCCAGCTCGGCCGGGATCAAGCGCTGCGAGCCCCCCTCACCGACCAACACGACCGCTCCATCCGGCGCCACGGCCGCGGCCGAGATGCCCCGTCGCGTGGGTCTCGGACGAAGATCGAAGCTGCGACCCCCGTCCGAGCTGTACAGCAACGTACCACCGAGCCCGGTGATGACGACCCGACCGCCGCCCAGATCGAGCCCGTCGGTGAGCATCGCCACGGTACCGGTCTCGAGCTCGGTCCACGTCTCGCCGGCGTCCTCCGAACGGTACAGGTGGCCGCGCAGCCCGAACAGGAGCACCACGTCGTCCTCCATCGGGAGGGCGGCGAAGAACGAACCCTCGTACGGCGACGGCAGTTCGATCCAGGTCTCGCCGTCGTCGTCGGACCGGTAGACCATGCCCGCCTCCGCGGCCATGTAGATCTTCCCGGTCGCCGAACGGGCGACGTGGTGGAGGTGGAAGTCATAGTCGCTGATCGGCCGGAACTCCCAGGTTTCGCCGCCATCTGATGTGACCAGGAAGGTGCCGTACGCCCCGATCGCGAATCCGCGCTCGTCATCGGCGCACCAGACGTCGAGGAGCGGTGTCTCCTCCTCGGGGGCGAAGTTGGCCACCGCCCAGGTGGCACCCCCGTCAACGGTGCGGAGGACCACCGAGTCGTGACCCACCGCCCATCCGCGGCCCTCACCGCGGAAGCACACTCCGGTCAGATTGGCTCGCGTCGGCACCGCGATCTGCCGCCACGACTCTCCGGAATCGTCGGACAGCAGGATGATGCCCCGTTCGCCGACGGCGACCAGCCCGTTGCCGGTGACGGTCACGTCCAGCAGCAGCGATTTCGAGGCGAGCGGAGCAAGAATCGCGGCTTCCATCTCCTCGGTAGGTTCATCCTGAGCGGTCACCAGAACGGGCGCTCCCATCGCGACGACGAGGAAACCCGCCGCGAGGAGCGCTGTCCCGACCGCAAACCACGAGCGACGGGTTTCACACGGCTGGAGTTGATGCACTGGACGTCCTCCGTTCTGATCTCTCAAAACGATCGTTCCCGATCGCTGAAGCACACCTCGACGGCCGAGCCGAAAACCGGCCCGGCCGTCGATGAACTCTCAATCGCGTCAGCGCACGCCCGCGCGGCGCAGCGCCGCCGGTGTGTAGTCCTCCATCGACCGCTTGATGTTGAACGTGCCCATCGGAAGCTCGTTGTCGAGGCCGATGGCGAGGTAGCGGCCCGCCTGGAGGTCGACGTGCACCTCGAGCGTGGTCCACAGACAGGGCACGTCGTAGTAGTTGATCGCGTAACCCTCCGACACTCGCCACAGCTGGTCGCGGTTGTCATACTGATCCATCAGCAGGATCTGCCAGCTGTCCTCGTCGACGTAAAACACCCGTTTCTTGTAGACGTGGCGGGAGCCCGACCTGAGGTTCGCCTCCACGATCCACACCCGGTGCAGCTCGTAGCGGGGGTAGTCCTGGTTGATGTGCAGCGGCGTCAGGATGTCCTTGTGCTTGAGCTCCGGGCTGTGCAGCTTGTAGCAGTTGTACGGGACGTAGATCTCCTTCTTGCCGATCAGCGTCCAGTCGTAGCGGTCGACCGCGCCGTTGAACATGTCGAACTGGTCGCTGGTGCGCATCCCGTCGGCCGCGGTACCAGGGTTGTCGTACGCCACGTTCGGCGCCCTCCGGACTCGACGCTGGCCCGGGTTGTACAGCCACGCGCCGCGGTGCTCCTTCACCTGGTCGAGGGTCTCGTGCACCAGCAGCACGCCGCCGGCGAGCCGGGCGGGCGCCATCACCTCCTGCTTGAAGAACAGGATCTTGTTGTTGAGGTCCTCCTCCTGCATGCCCTCCATGCTGTAGAGCATGTAGAACTCGTCGTTGAAGCGCACCGGGGTGAAGCTGCCGCCACGGGTCGGCGCCGCCTGGATGATGGTCCGCTCCGCGCTCTCACCGCGGTACCGCAGCAGGTGGTTCCAGATCACCTCGACGCCGGTCTTCGGGATCGGAAACGGATAGCCGTTGACGGCGCCGCTGATTCCGTAGCCGTTCGACACCAAGTTGGCGGTGGCCGCGATCTCTCTGGTCTTGTCGTAGATGCGCTGCGGGTAGGACGCGCTGCGACGGGTCTTGTAGACGTTCATCTTGTACGTGTCGTAGGTCTTGAGCAGCGCCATCTGGCCCGGGGTGAGCTTGTCCGCGTACTCATCCGCGTTCTGACCCGTGATTGTGAACAGGATCGGGTCATCCGCGAACGGGTCCGGATGGTGATCGCCGGGCTCGTACCCCTCCGGCCACGTGGTGATGCCGCCTTCCCACGGCGGGATGGTGCCGTCGGCATTACCGGCCTTCTCGGCGCCGACCGGCGTCAGGTCGGCGCCCAGCCGGGCGATCTCCTCCGGCGTCAGCGCGGCCCACAGGAGGACCGAGGCCCCGCCGAGCACCAGCGCGAAGGTTGCAGCAACAATGAAGATCTTCTTTTGCATATGCGTGCCTCCCTCTGCCTAGAACGCGAACTTGATCGAGGCCGCGACAAAGTCGCGGTCGTTGATGAGATTGTAGCGGCCGGCGCCCATGTACGACGTGTAGGCGAGGTCGATCAGCCAGGCGTTCTGGTAGTTGAAATCTATCCCCAAGGTGAGCGCTTTCCGGCCCTCGATGAAGTTGCCGCCGGGTGCCGGGCTGATGCCGTCCGCGTCGTGCTGCCAGGCCAGCCGCGGCCGCACGTTCCACGCCCCGATCGCCCGCAGGTACTCAAGCCGGGTAACAAGTCGGTAGCCCCAGGATGTCGGCGTCGCGAAGTGCTCGGGGGTTTCCCACGGCTTGCCGGAGTGGCCGGCTCCC
>JBFELO010000253.1:0-3778 GCA_041552055.1 Candidatus Sulfomarinibacteraceae bacterium
ACGAGATCAAGAACCCGTTGGCGGGAATCCACGGTGTTTTGGAGCTGTTGCGCGACGACGCCACCGATGAGGCGCAGTCCAAGCTCTACGACGAGATGCTATCTGAGCTCGACCGGGTCAACGGCACCATCCATTCGCTGCTGGGTTTTGCCCGTCCGGCTCCGGCGAATCGAGTCTCCACCGACATCGCAGAGCTGGTGGAGGGGACGGTCAAATTGCTGCGGCCGGGTCTCACAAAGAGGAGCATCCAGCTCGAGATTTCGAGCGCCGCAGACCTGCGCGAGTTTCCCGTCGACCCCGACCAGATCCGCCAGGTGTTGGTCAACCTGATCAGCAATGCGGCCGACGCCATAGACAACGGCGGCACGATCTCGGTCCGGGCGACGGAGTTTCCCGATGGGAAAGGGGTTATCATCGCCGTCGAGGACGACGGCTCGGGGATCTCCGAGGAAGGCCTCGGTGGTATTTTCGAGCCCTTCTACACGACGAAGTTCTCGGGCACCGGCCTCGGACTCGCAGTGGCGAGAAGCCTTGTCGACAAGCACGGTGGCCGGATCGAGGTGGAGTCGGCAGTCGGCGCAGGGACGACGTTCTTCGTGTTGTTGCCGGAAGCCGATGACTCGATCGAGAGGTAGGGAATGGCGCTGATCCTGATCGTCGAAGACGAAAAGCTGCTCCGGTGGTCGCTCCAGCGGCGCCTCGAGCAGGGTGGGCACGAGGTGCATTCGGCGGAGAATCTCGCCGAGGGGGAGACGCACCTCAAGGGGCATCGGCCCGACATCATGCTGCTCGATCTATCGCTGCCCGACGGCAACGGCCTGGACTTCTTCGAGGCCAACCAGGAGAGGCTGGAGGACACCGTCGTCCTCGTCATGACTGCGGTCGGCCAGGTCGACGATGCGGTAAGGGCCATGAAGCTCGGCGCCCTCGACTTCCTCACCAAGCCCGTGGACCACGAGGCCCTGGTGCAGTTGGTCGACCGCTCGCTCGACTACCGATCAGACCAGCTGGAGGCGCAGGCGGCCCGGTCCAGCCGCGCGCGCGAGCTGCAGATGGACATCGTTTCTCATTCGGAGAGCTTTCGGAGAACGCTTGACGTCGCCTGTGACGTTGCACGGTCGGACGTCACCAGCGTTCTCATCCAGGGAGAGAGCGGCACCGGGAAGAACGTCGTCGCCCGCTACATCCACGCGATGTCACCTCGCGAGGAGAAGCCGTTCCTCGAGGTCAACTGCGCAGCCATCCCGGACCAGCTCATGGAGAGCGAGCTCTTCGGGCACGAGCGGGGAGCCTTCACGGATGCCAAGGCCAGCAAGCGGGGCACGGTCGAGCTGGGGGACGGCGGCACAGTGGTGCTGGATGAGATCGGCGAGCTCAAGCCCGATCTCCAATCGAAGCTGCTCAGCTTCCTTGAAAACCGGCACTTCCGTCGGGTCGGCGGCGTCCGCGAAATCAGCGTCGACATCCGGGTCATCGCGCTGACCAACCGCGATCTCCCGGCGATGGTCTCGGACGGCAGTTTTCGCAACGATCTGTACTACCGCCTCAGCGTCTTCCCTATCACCGTGCCGCCGCTGCGCGAGCGGATCGACGACATCCTGCCCTTGAGCAGGCACTTCATGATTTCCCTCAAGGGAAAATATGGCCGTCCCTTTTCGGGATTCTCCCGGGACGCGGAAAACCAGCTCCTCGGCTACTCGTGGCCGGGGAATGTGCGCGAGCTGCGAAATGCTGTGGAGCGCGCGATGATCCTCGAGCGTGGGAGCACCATCACCTCCGCCTCCCTGATCCTCGAAGGTGTGGGCGTGTTGCCGTCGACGGCTTCCGAAGAATCGTCGGGTCTCCCCGACGGGATCGTCCCTCTTGAAGAGGTCGAGCTGGAGATGGTCAAGCGGGCACTGTCCGCCGCGTCCAACAACCAAACCCGCGCCGCAGAGCTTCTCGGCATCACGCGCGACCAGCTCCGATACCGGCTGAAGAAGTTCGACCTCTGACATTCAGATTGATCCGTGCGGCCGATCTCCCGCGGTAGGGGACGCTGGCGTTGTCATCTCGGGCCGATTTCCGCCTCTTATGACGCCCTGGAATGGAGATTGCTTGCACAGTAGACGTGACGAGGAAGGTGCGCATTCTGGTTCTGGATGGCTCACAGCTCATGGGTTGGCTGGTGGACAGCCTGGCGCCGGCGTCGGCGGCGGTTCACCGCTCCGCGTCGTTCGACGAGGCCCGCTGGGTGCTCGAACATGATCCACCGGACATCGCGATTTTCAATATCACGCCGGCCGATCTCCCGTGGCACGAGCTGCGGGACCTCTGTCGGTCCAGCGACCCCGAGATTCCACACCTGTGCGTTTCGACGGTCGAAGATGCCGGCGCCAATCACGATATTTGGCAGGACGAGCGCTCTGTCGTCAAGCCGATTCCGAACGCCGAGCTCCAGGACAGGATTGGACGGCTCATTAGCGATGCCTTCAAACCCGATCCAGACCGGGACGTCGATTCCGTCGTGTGAACTGGATTCTGTCGAAAATCGATCGCGAGTTGAGACTGAAGAACCTTCCGATGCCTTCCCGATGCGCTCGGAAGAAAGCTGGGGGCAATCGCACCCTCTGTCGTATAATTATCGGCACGCGGCCGGGGCCGCCGCCCGCAAACGCTTCACGGCGGCCGACCTACGCCTGCGATACACGGAGATTCAACGTGGGGAAAATCACGCGTTTGTTGCACCCAATTTGGGGGATCTCCACCGCTGTGGTGCTGATTTCGCTGTGCGCCGTGCCGGCGTCGGCCAAACACCCGCGCTTGGTGAGTGTGGACGCGACCAAGTGCTCCACCTGTCATGCCAAGCTGACTCGCGGACTCGACGTCGTCCACCCGCCGGTGGAGGACGACTGCACCACCTGCCACGAGGTGACGATCGGGGAGGAGGGGACAACGGTCGGTCTCGCGGCCGCCGAGCCCGAGCTGTGCGTGATGTGCCACGACAGCCTCGAGGCAGCGGCGGCTGCCGAGCTCGCCGGGTCGCACGCCCCGGTCGCCGACTCATGCCTCAACTGCCACCTGCCGCACGCCGGCGACGTGCAAAAACTCCTGGTCGCGCCAAAGATCGGTTTGTGCACCGAATGCCACGATCTGGAGGAGCTCGAGGCACCCCATGGGGGCCAGGTCACACCGCATGTGGACTGCACCTCCTGTCACTCGCCGCACGGATCGGAGCACCGGGTGATGCTGCTGACCGACGAGCAGCACGCGCCGTTCGCCGACGCCAGCTGTGAAGCCTGCCACCGGGAGCCCTTTGCCGGCAGGATCCGCATGCGCGCGCGCGGTGACGAGGTATGTGCCGCCTGTCACGGCGACCTCAAGGAGGAGGCGGGCGAGGGAGGCGTCGTCCACCAGGCGCTGATCGGCACACGATCGCGGGCCGGCTGCGTCAACTGCCACGACCCGCACATGAGCGGCGAGTCACCACTGCTGGTCGACAAGCGCGTTCAGCTGTGCGCGCGCTGCCACAAGAGCGTGGTCGAGGGGGCCACTGCCGACACCGGGCACCCGCCGGCTGCCGAGGATTGCGTCAACTGCCACAGCCCGCACACCTCCCCCAACCAGAAGCTGCTTGTCGAGACCACGCCCGAGCTCTGCGTGATGTGCCACGACGGTCTCGAGGCCGCGGCGGCGGCTGAGCTTGCTGGGGCACACGCCCCGGTAGCCGATTCCTGCCTGAACTGCCACACACCACACGCCGGCGACGAACCATTTCTGCTGGCGGTGCAGAAAACCG
>JBFELO010000254.1:0-3776 GCA_041552055.1 Candidatus Sulfomarinibacteraceae bacterium
AACCACCTCCCCCAAGACCGCGCGCCCCTGGCCCGCGACTGGCAACGCCACGCCTACTTGACACGCGCCTTCTAATGGGCGGCACCTTTTCTGAAACGTGGCGCCGACGGCGCCGTAAGGAACTGGAGGAGGTGGCAGCCATGCGAACCCTGCCCATGCTGTTGTCCGCCGCGGCTCTATTGGTGGTGCTCGGCTGTGGTCAGGGCCCCGATCTGGAACAACGCCGACAGGAGATTCTCTCCCTTCACGAGAGGTTCATCCAGGCGCACCTGGACAAAGATGCAGCGACCCTCGCGAAGCCGACCGCGGACGACTACATTTCCGTCTCCCGCGGCGGGGTACAGCCAATGTCCGCCTCCGATGTCGAAGCGATGCTGGCACCGTATCTCGCCGAGACCGAGTTTTCCCACTACGAAGACATCGCCGAGCCGATCCTCGGGATCTCCGATGACGGTTCCACCGCGTGGTCGATCGTCCAGGTCCGCGTCGCCGGGACACGAAGCCCTGCCGACGGCGAGCCACGGACGTTTGACACAGCCTGGGCGTGGTTGACCCTCTACCGGAGGGACGGCCAAAACTGGCAGCGGATCGTCGACGTCAGCACCAACCGACCGTTCGATCAGGAGCTCTGACGGTTACTCGTCGTGGAGAATCCGGATGTGTCCGGAACACGCACCCGACGTGTGCATGATGCATTCGTCGATCGTGGGATCGATGCTGTATCTGACGCCCAGGGCATCGAGCCAGCACTCGATCCGGTAGATGACCCCGCAGCGGTAGTCATCGATCATCTCGGCCTTCGTCATTCCCTTGAACGCGAAGCACTCCCCCTCGTCCCAAGCCCAGTGCAGGGTGTCTTCTGAAGTTGCCCCGAACCTGAACCCCCGGGACACGGACCCGGGCAGAATCAGCTCGAATGCGTTCAACAAGAATTCCCTCAGGTCTTCGAAGCTCTCGAAGTCCCCCTCCCCTGCCCCGAGGATCTTCTTGACCCTGTTGATTTCGATCGGCGCGATGGACCGTACGGCGGCCTTGTTCAGGGTGTTGGCGGCCTCGATGCCGAACGCCTGAGAGGTGTGAAGGAACCACATGCCGTCATGGGTGAGCCAGCCCTTGCCCAGCATGTCCTTCAGCTCAAACTTGTCGACGCTCTCGAGGACGCTCATATGCTTGCCCCCCGGGGACTGTCTCTCGTTCAATTCTCCATGATCTGCGGACCACATGGAAGGAGACGGCCTTGCTCGTGGCCTTTCAGCTGCCGATAATCTCGGACTTGCCTTGATCAAAAGGAAAGGCCCAAGGCGCCGGTTCGGATCGAGCCTGATGATCCCGCTGCTGGCCCTGCTCCTCCAACTGTCTTGTGCCGCCGGCGAGGAGACGGATCCGGAGCAGGTCACGATTTCAGCGCCGACCTCTCGCGGTGACTTCGTGGTCCGGGTCATTGCAGTCCAGCACGACGAGGTCGAGGAGTTCATCGCCCACACCCGCGAGTGCTCCGTGCCAGTGTGGCAGCAACTTCGATCGGCCGGTGTGGTGTCCAGGATCGACGTGTTCGAGCTCAGCGAGATGGAGTCGACCTTCCCGGTGAAACCTCCCTGGCGGTACCTGCTGATCGCCGAGCTGGCTCCTCGAGGCACGGCCGACGACCTGCTCGCAGCCGAATCGAGCTCGGGATGTCAGGTGGAGACCGAAGAACGTGCCTTCACAATCGTGCGGGAAGAGCACATGACGTGCACTCCGAACTCCTGTTTCGCGATGCCGGAGCCGAGCTATCACGACGCGGCGTCGGGAATCGACTACCTTAATTCGTGCCAGGCACGTAATTGTGATGTTCCAGGTGTCCATGTCGCGTCACTCTGCGGCGATGTGCCCGACACTTTGACGGGTGGTATTCTGAGGGCGTGAACCAACCCCAACAAGGCTGGCGTGAGGTGGAGCACACGGCCGACTGGGAGGTCGAGGTGTGGGGACCCGACCTGTCGACCCTTCTGGAGCAGGCGGCACAAGGGATGTACCGCCTGATGGGGATCGAGCTCGAAGAGGAACCGCGGCAAAGGCGACGGTTGGAGGTCGCGGCAGACGACCGCGAACAGCTCCTGGTGGAGTTCCTCAAGGAGTTGCTCTACCTCGTGGAGTCCGAACGGCTGGCGTTCGATCGGTTCGATCTGGAGGTGGCCGGCCACCGGCTGAAGGCCGATCTCGAGGGAGCACGGATACAGGCACACGCCAAGGAGATCAAGGCCATCACCTACCACCGACTCGAGGTACGCGACACCAGGCGCGGGCTGGAGACGCGGGTCGTGTTCGATGTCTGACCGGCGATGCTCGAATGTGCCGTCGCATTTCCAGGTTGTTCCTGGTGAAGGATCGAGGAGGGGTCATGGTCGAGCTGAGCGACCTGCAGCGACTCGGTGACTACGAGTGGGAGATTCCGACATCGGTGCGCAGCGACATGCGCGTGCCGGTGCGGATCTTCGCCAGCTGGCAGCTGCTCGAGGCGATCCGGGACGAGACCTCCCTCGACCAGGCGGTGAACGCGGCCACCCTGCCCGGAGTGGTGGGACAGGTGCTGGTGATGCCGGACGTCCACCAGGGGTACGGCTTCCCGATCGGCGGTGTGGCCGCCACCGAGCTGCCCAGCGGCGTGATCTCACCGGGGGCCATCGGATACGATATCAACTGCGGGGTGCGACTGCTGTCCTCACGGGTCGAGTACGCCGAGGTGGAGGACGCGATGGACGACCTGGCGTCGGCCCTCGACGCCGCCTGTCCCAGCGGCGTCGGCACCGGCGGACGGCTGCGTTTGGACGACCGCGAGCTGGAACGGGTGTGTCGTGAGGGCGGCGAGTGGGCACGGCGGCGCGGCTGGGGAACCGAGTCCGACGTGGTGCGGACCGAGGAGGGCGGCGCCCTCGACGGCGTGGACTTCTCGGCCGTCAGCCGACGGGCGAGGGAGCGTGGCCGAACCCAGGTCGGCACTCTCGGGGCGGGCAACCACTTCATCGAGGTCGAGGTGGTGGACGAGGTGTTCGACGCCGAGGCGGCACGGGTGATCGGCCTCCAGCAGGGCTGTCTGACGGTGATGATCCACTGCGGCTCCCGCGGCTTCGGTCACCAGATCTGCAGCGACTACGTGAAGTCGTTCCAGGATGCGGTGAAGCGCTACGGCATACGGCTGCCCGACCGCGAGCTGGTGTGCGCGCCGCTCGACTCGAAAGAGGGTCAGGCCTATCAGGCGGCCATGCGGTGCGCGGCCAACTACGCGTTCGCCAACCGCCAGGTGTTGGCTCACTACGCGCGCGAGGCCTTCGCCGAGACCCTGGTCGGCCGCGGTCAGGAGCCCCACCTCCACCAGATCTACGACATCGCCCACAACATGGGCAAGACCGAGGAGCACGTCATCGACGGCAAGAAGCGCCGGGTGTGCGTCCACCGCAAGGGCGCGACCCGCGCGTTCGGTCCGGGGTCAGAGGAGCTGCCACCGGAGTACCGCTCGATCGGCCAGCCGGTGCTGGTGCCGGGCAGCATGGGCACCGCCTCGTGGGTGCTGGTCGGCACCGAGGGCAGCATGGAACGCTCGCTGGGCTCGACCTGCCACGGTGCCGGCCGCAGGATGAGCCGACGCCGGGCCAAGCGCTCGATCCACGGCTCCTCGCTCCGCGAGGAGCTCGAGAACCGCGGCATTCGGGTGCGCGCCGGCTCCATGCCCGGCCTCGCCGAGGAGGCGCCGCAGGCCTACAAGGACGTCGACGAGGTGGTCGAGGCCGTGGTCGGCG
>JBFELO010000255.1:0-3667 GCA_041552055.1 Candidatus Sulfomarinibacteraceae bacterium
ATCCTCTGACACCCAACGTTGGGCCGTCGTGGGCGGCGGGCTTCTGGGGATGACCCTCGCGCTTCGGCTTGCCGAGCGCGGTCACCGCGTCACCCTCATAGAGCAGGCAGAGTCTCTCGGCGGTCTCGCCAGCGCCTGGCACCTCGGCGACGTCGTCTGGGACCGGCACTACCACGTCACCCTGCTGTCCGACCGGTACACGCGGGACCTCCTTCGCGAGCTCGGGCTCGAGGAGGAGATGGAATGGGTGCAGACCCGCACGTGCTTCTTCACCGACGGCGCCTTCCACTCGATGTCGAGCTCGCTCGAGTTCCTGGGGTTCGCACCACTCGGAATGATCGACAAGATCCGGCTCGGCGCGACCATCTTCTACGCCTCGCGCATCACCAACTGGAAGCGTCTCGAGCAGATCCCGGTCGAGGACTGGCTGCGCAGGCTCTCCGGCAACAGCACCTTCGAGAAGATCTGGTTGCCCCTGCTTCGCGCCAAGCTCGGCGACAACTACGAGAGGACGTCGGCAGCGTTCATCTGGGCCACGATCGCCAGGATGTACGCCGCCCGCCGCACCGGCCTCAAGAGGGAGATGTTCGGATATGTCCGCGGAGGCTACAGCCGGGCCCTCGACGTGTTCCGGCAACGCCTGGAGGACGATGGCGTGTACCTGATGCTCGGCACGCGCGTCCGAAGGGTGACCTCCGATCCCTCCAACGGGCTCACAGTCGAGACGGCCTCGGGCAGCCGGATCACGTTCGACAAGATCGTGCTCACGGTCGCGCCTCCGATCGCCGCCGTCCTGTGTCCGGGTCTGTCGGAAGAGGAGAGGCTTCGTCTGCAGCGGATCCAGTACCAGGGCATCGTCTGCGCGTCGGTCCTCCTGAAAAAACCCCTGGACGGGTACTACATCACCAACATCACGGAGCCGTGGGTGCCGTTTACCGCGGTCATCGAGATGTCGGCCCTCGTCGATCGCGATCAGCTCAACGGTAACTCCCTGGTGTACCTCCCCAAGTACCTCCCGAGCGACGATCCGTCGTTCGATGTCGCCGACGAGGAGTGGCGGGAGACGTTCATCGAGGCTCTATTCCGCATGTACCCGTCGCTGTCTGACGATGACGTGCTGTGCTTCCGCGTATCCCGGGAGCGGTTCGTGCACGCCCTGTCGACCCTGTCGTACTCCGACGGCGTACCTCCCAACACGACCTCTCTGGCGGGAGTCTACTTGGTGAATTCGGCCCAGATCGTCAACGGCACCCTCAACGTGAACGAGACCGTCAGGCTGGCCGAGGAGGCGCTGCCCGACCTCCTCCCTGGGTACAACGCCGGTGCGTCCCGCACCGGCGAACCGGAGGCAGGCCGATGACCGGCGCGAAGCCGGTCTGCAGCGTCTCGCTGGACCTCGACAACAAGTGGTCCTACATGAAGACCCACGGCGACCCGGCGTGGGAATCGCTGCCGTCCTACCTGGATCTCGTCGTACCCCGCGTTCTCGGTCTCCTCCGGAGGCTCGACTGGCGCATCACGTTCTTCGTCGTCGGACAGGACGCGGTGCGGGAAGAAAACAGGGCCGCGATCGCGGCCATTTCGGATGCCGGCCACGAGATCGGGAACCACTCCTTTCACCACGAACCGTGGCTGCACCTGTACTCGAGGGAGCGGACCGAGGACGAGATCGCGCGCGCCGAGGATGCCGTCGGCACCGCCACCGGTCAGCGGACGATCGGCTTCAGGGGGCCCGGCTACTGCCTGTCACGGGCAACGCTCGAGATCCTCCACGCCCGGGGATACCGTTACGATGCGTCGACGTTACCGACCTACCTCGGACCTCTCGCCCGCGCGTACTACTTTCTCGCGTCGGATCTCTCGAAGGAGGAAAGGCAACAGCGCAAGGCTCTCTTCGGCAGCCTGAGCGACGGCTTCCAGCCACTGAAGCCGTACCTGTGGCGAATAGCCGACGACCGACTGCTCGAGATCCCCGTGACCACCATGCCGCTGGCCAAGGTCCCGATCCACTTCAGCTACCTGCTGTACCTCAGCACCTACTCGCGGGCGCTCGCACGTCAGTACTTCCGGACGGCGCTCGCCCTGTGTCGGACGACCCGGACCCAGCCGTCGCTGCTGCTGCACCCGCTCGACTTTCTCGGCGGCGACGACGTGTCCGAGCTCGCGTTCTTCCCTGCGATGGGCATCTCCGGTGCGCAGAAGCTCGACCTGATCACCGAGTTCCTCGAGATGCTCGGCGAACGATTCCAGGCCCTGCCGATGGCCGAGCACGCGGACCAACTCCTTAAATCCGGGTATCTTCCGTCTCGCCGCTGGTCCAGCGCAAAGCCCTCGGGGGCGGCGGGGCGACCGTGACCCGCGATCGAGGACCACTGCGAACGGAGATCGACGCGCGAGGCTGCGCCCTCGTCGAGAGCCTTTTCAACAAAGACCTCGTCCGACGCTGCCGGACAGCCCTGGAGCGGGCGATCGAAACCGAGGCGGGCTACCACGGCACAACCGACTACGCCGACTACTGCATGGTCCAGTGCTGCCCCATGTACGATCGCGTCTTCATCGATCTGCTCGACGTCGACGACCTGATCGCGCCACTCAAGGATGTGCTCGGCGCCGGCTGCATCGTGTACTCGTACGCGTCATCCTCGCTGCCGCCGGGCGGCACGAACTTCGCGGCCAGAATCCACGTCGACTGCCCCCGACTCATTCCCGGCTACCTCACCAACATGGGGGTGGTCGTCCTGCTCGACGACTTTACCGAGGAGAACGGTGCCACGTTCTACCTTCCCGGCTCTCACACCAGGGCCGAGCCCCCAGACCGGGACGAGTTCTTTTCCCACGCCGAGCGCCTCGTGGCGCCGGCCGGCTCGGCCTGGTTCGTCAACCCGCGCGTGTGGCACGCCGCCGGCACGAACACCACCGGCCGGTGGCGACACTCCATCGGCATCAACATGTGCCGACCCTACATGAAGCAGAGGATCGACATCCCCCGGCTGCTGGCCGACACAAATCTCGAGGGCGTCTCCAACACTGCGCTGCAAAAGCTCGGCTTCCACGCCCAGCCACCGACCTCGCTCGACGAGTACTACGCTCCCCCCGAGAACCGGACCTTCCGTCAGCGCTACGAGTAGCGACGCACAGGAGAGTTGCCGGCAGCATGCCGACGTCGGGGAAAACTCCTACCTCCCCGCCGGAATTACGGCAGATCCCAGATGTACCGGGGAGCCGTAATTCCCGTCATGAGCAGCAGGTCGAGAATCGACACGTTGGGGTCGAACGGGGGGTGCAGCTGACTGTACTCCTGATATTCGTAGGTCATGTACTCCACCGTGACGCCCTCCCGATGAAGCATCTCCTCGTCGAGGTAGTTCCGCGCGGACGGGCCGGTGATGTAGTGTGTCGCACCGACTTCTGTCAGAATTCGAGCCAACCGCTCCGTCTTCGCACCTCGAACCCCCAGCGACGACGACCTCACGTACCGAGTGTCAACTATCCCCAACTCCCCTGCCAGCGCGACCGTGAGAGCGATGTCGAAGTCGGCGAGCAGATCGTCGGTCCGCGAGTAGAACTCCTCCAGGAGCGGCTCGTACCGGCCGTAGTAGGGTGCCTTGGAGTAGCCGTGATGAAGGGCGGCCCGGTGTTTCCTGGCCCACGGGCGAGAGTGATCGAT
>JBFELO010000256.1:0-3570 GCA_041552055.1 Candidatus Sulfomarinibacteraceae bacterium
CCGCTCCACACCGGAAACATCGGCCAGCTCTCCTTGTTTCACCCCAGGGATCAGACGATGAAGGACCTCCGGTACATCCAGTACATCGCGCTCGGGCTCGGGATCGCCCTGCTGCTCGTCTGGGGCGCGGCCCAGGCCCACCGCTCGATGTCCAGGCGCTCCGACCTGCAGCGTTTCGAGCAGGCGCGGCGGGAGTACGCCGAGCGGCCGCCGACGCCTACCGCCACCAGCGTCGTCAAACAGGAGCCGACCCGCACGCTGCCGACCGAGCTCCCGGTCGACTCCTCGCTGTGGTCGGCGGACCGCGTCGAAGGCTACGTGGGGAGCCTGGACCACGATTTCGGCCTGCCGTTGGCGGTGCTCCGGATCCCGAAGATCGCCCTCGAGGTGCCGGTTCTGTCCGGCATCGACGAGCTGACCCTGAACCGCGCGGTGGGCCACATCGCCGGAACAGCACTGCCGGGCGAGGAAGGCAACGTGGCGATCGCCGGCCACCGGGACGGCTTCTTCCGGGGGCTCAAGGACGTCGAGCTCGGCGACAGTCTCGAGTTGGAGACCCTCACCGGATCTGCGACCTACGTGATCTCGGACCTGCTCATCGTGGATCCCCAGGACGTGCACGTCCTCGCTCCCACCCAAGCCCCGACCGTGACGCTGGTGACCTGCTACCCGTTCTACTACGTGGGCAAGGCGCCCCGGCGATTCATCGTGCAGGCGCGGCTGGAAGCACCCGCCGGGGCTGGCGACGACTCACCGGGCTGATCGGTCGTCCATGCTCCATCCAGCATCCGGCGTTCAGTATCAACTACAACGCCCGATCAGTTTGTGGTCCGATCGAACACGACGTCCTCGGCGGTAAAGAAGAAGCTGGAGTGCGCCAGGTCCATGAACTCCTTCTGGAGATCCCGCATCTCGTCAAGGAGGCTCCGGATGTCCTCACCGTCCGAACCGGCGGCCAGATCGGGCGCCCGTTCGAGCCAGATGGCGACCACGGCGTCAAACGGCTCGCTGGTACCCCGCGACAGCATGATCTCGAGGTTCTGCTCCACCTGTAGGGTCGGACAGACCGTCACGCGGACAGCGTCCAACGCATCGGCGAGCCGCTGCACCCGGTCCCGATATTCGACGAGGCAGCTGCGGAACTCCGGAACGGACAGCTCCGGCTTGCGCGCAATGCACTGGATCAGCTTGATCATCGTGGCTCCTCTCCGGTCCATGGCGACGCCCTGTATTTATCTTGAATGGTTGCACATGTGGTCACGTATCAAGCATACACCAGGCGCAGACGTGTCGACGAATTGTGCGATTCCGCCTCCACGTCGAGAGTCCGTCTCGTTCACTCGCGAGACCGAGAATGATCTGAGGCCACCGGGATTCGCTATCCTGGCCGTGGAGTGACGCCGATGATGGACACCCTGCGACGCGTCTTCTTGGGCAGCCGGGAGCACCCGTACACCTACCTGCTCATCGCGATTCTCTTGCTGCTCTTCGTGACCCCTTTCATCACCGAGGCGATCGGGATCCCATGGCTCGACGACTACCTGATCATCGTCGTCCTGATCGCGGCCTTGAACAACGTGGCAGCCAAGCGTCACCACGTCATGGTTGGGGTCATCCTCGGTCTGCCCGTGATCGCGGTGCGGATCTTCAGGGCGCACGTCGAAGATCTGTCGAGGGTCGGATTTGCCGTCGTCATCGTACCGACCGTGATCTTCTTCTGCTACCTGGTGTGGCACATCCTCAACGATGTGCTGCGCGGTCGGCGTCTCACGACCGAGAAGATCATCGGTGCGATCGTCGCCTACCTGTTGATCGGCATGACCTGGTCGCTCGCCTACATGCTGGTCGTAGTCATCGAACCGGGCGCGTTTCGCATACCGGAGGACGTCGTCGCGGTGGTCAGGAGTGATCCCCAAGAGACGCCATGGTCCGTCTTCGTCTATTACAGCTTCGTGACGCTCACGACCCTCGGGTACGGCGACATCACACCGGTCAGTGCCTTGGCTCGCACCCTGTCCTGGTTCGAGTCGGTGGTCGGCCCGCTCTACCTGGCGATCCTGATCGCCCGCCTAGTCGGGATCCAGGTCGCCGAAGGCAGGGACAAATACGACGACCACTGACGTCGTCGTGCGTCGCGACACTGGTCCCGAGCCCGTCGCGGATCCGATCACAATGCGTGACGTCGCCGGTCATACTCGATTTCGGTCGTGGCTCACCACAAGTCGTCCCAACTGCGCTCTGGCGGTGTATGATGGCAGGCAGACCGTCCCGGCGGGGGGAGGAATTGTCGTGAAACCCCAGCAGATGTTGGCCCGTTTGGCCCTGGCTGTGATCGCCGTTGTCGTCCTGTCGGCGTGCGGGAGAAAGCCCGTGATCGGGCTTCTCCTCCCCTCCACCGGCACGGCCGCCAGCTACGGCGCGGCGATGAAGGAAGGGATCGACATGGCCATCGACGAGGCGACCGCCGCGGGCACCCTCCCGACCGGCATCCAGTTCGTGTGGGCCGACTCCGGCAGCGATCCGGACCAGGCGGTGCGTGAACTCCGCCGGCTCGCGGATGCGGGTGCGCGACTGGTGATCGTCGGCACGACCAGCGACGAGGCCAAGGCGCTGCTGCCCGTGCTCGAGGAAACCAACACCCTTGCCCTGTCGCCATCGGCCTCGGCACCGTCCCTGACGAAGGACTCTCGACTGTTCTTTCGCGTGTTCGCCTCGGACGAGCTGGAAGGTCGGCGAGCCGGCCGTTTCCTCCGCGAGGACCAGGACAGAAGCTCGGCGTTGATCTTTGTCGAGGACTCGGAGCAGGCGCGCGGCATCGAACCGCCCTTCCGACAGGTGTTCGAGCAGGCGATGGGGGGACAGGTCGTCGGGAAGGTCTCGCTGACCGATTCCGACTGGACCCAGCAGGCGGCCGACCTCATGGCCGCACACAACCCGGAATCGGCGTACATCATCGGCTACGCCGAGCACTCCCTCGAGGTCCTCCGGCTGCTCCGCGGGAAACAGTTCGACGGCACGATCTGTCTGACGTCGGCCTTTTACAGCGGCGAGATCATCGAGCAGTACCCCGACCTGGTCGAGGGCGTGTTCTTTCCTCAACCGGCGTTCGACATGCAGGACGAGAGGGATCTGGTGCAAAACTTCGTCACCGGCTTCCGCTCGAAGTACGGCCACGATCCCGACATCTACGCGGCCCACGCCTACGACGCGGCCAAGGTGGCGCTGCTCGTCGTCAGCGAGGCTTCGCCGTATGAGACTTCGGAGTTGAGGAAGGGACTGCAGTTCTCGATCGGCGAGTTCCCGGGCGTTACCGGGATCATCAAGTTCAACGATTTCGGCGACGTCCACCACAACCCGATCATGTTCACGATACGTGACGGTGAGGTGCTCAACTACGAGCGGTACGTGAAGGAGCAGAAGGCGCTCATCCGCGACCGGATCCGACGCCTCTTCAACAAGCGGTAGCGCCCCCGAGCGCCCACCCCTCGGCCGTCCGGAGTCAAGGTGCATGCGAATACGGTTTGAGTCGATCGGATGTCGGCTCAACTTCGGCGAGATCGACACCCTTGC
>JBFELO010000257.1:0-3538 GCA_041552055.1 Candidatus Sulfomarinibacteraceae bacterium
TCGCCGAGGTGAAGCGGCAGATGCTCGACGATCCCGAGTTCGCCTTCCTCGGTGAAACTCGAGAGGAGCGTAAGAAGGCGATCTTCGGCTGCCCGGCCGATGACGAGGAGTGCGCAGGCGGAGGAGGCTTGCGGATCGAGACCACGATCGACCTGCCGGCCCAGTTGGCGGCGAATGACATCCTCCAGACGTGGTTCACCATCCCAGAGAGCAACTTCGAGGCCTGCCAGGCGCTGTTCCCCGACCGGAATGTCAACTCCCTCGAGTTCCTCGAGGTGTACGCGACGTCACACACCTGCGCCCCGACCGGTGCACTGGCAACCGTCGACAACCACACGGGCGCAGTCATCACCATGGCGTCAGCCGTACCATTCGACTTCAACCAGTTCGACTTCGCCGTGCAGGGACGGCGGAACCCCGGATCGACGATGAAGCCGATCACCCTCGTCACTGCCCTCGAGCTCGGAGAGAGCCTGGCGAGCAGATGGAACGGCGCATCGCCTCAGACGTTCGAATGTCCCTACCGCTGCTCGGACGAGGGGAACACGTGGACCGTGTCGAACGCCGGCGCCGGCTACGGCCGGATCACGCTTCAGCAAGCGACGACCAATTCGGTCAACACGGTGTACGCCGCCCTCGCTCTCAAGATCGGCCCCGAGAACATCGTGACCATGGCCGAGCGGATGGGCATCACGTCTCCGCTCCGCCCGGTGCCGTCGATCACTCTCGGCACGTCCGAGGTGAGCCCACTGGAGATGGCGTCCGCCTTCACCAACTTCGCAACCAACGGGCTGCACGCCGACAACTACCTCGTCTCGAGGATCTTCGACGCAAACGGCGAGGTGATCTACGAACGAGAGGTGCGTCAGACCCAGGTCGCCGATCCGGCCATCTTCGCAGCGGCGCGGGTCCCACTCCTCGACGTGCCGACGTCGGCGGGCACCGCACCCCGCGCGAACATCAGCGTGCCTCAGGGTGGCAAGACGGGAACGACACAGAACTTCACCGACGCCTGGTTCGTCGGCTTCACCCCCAACTACTCGACCGCCGTGTGGACCGGCTACCCGGGCGTCCTCGAACCGCTGCGCAACGTCACGATCAACGGTGAGACGTATTCACGGGTCTTCGGCGGCACGGTTGCCGCCCCGATCTGGGCCGAGTACATGAAGGTGCTGCTCGCCGATGAGGATCCGGGCGTGTTCCCCGAGCTCCCGGAAGAAGACCTCCAGGTGTACTTCGAGATCCCCACCACCGTCGTCCCGAGCGTCGTCGGACTCGACGTGGAGAGCGCCAAGTCTGCGATCAGCCAGGCGAATCTCATCCCGTGGGAGGTGCCGTTCAACTCGCTGTCGCCCCCGGGGACGGTGCTGGGTCAGAGTGTCGCCGCCGGTGCCACCGTCGAGCAGGGCGTCACCGTCTACATGAACGTCTCGACCGGAGTGGTTCCCACCCTGACGCTGCCGAACCGGCTGATCGGGATGACCCAGGCCGATGCCCTCTTCAACCTCCAATCGCTGGCCGACGAGGTCCAGGCGACGCTCGACGTCTCCGTCCAGGAGGTCAAGGGCCAGGGCAGACCCGGGATCGTGATCGGAATGAGCCCCAGCCCGGGTTCCACGGTCGGCTCCGGAGCCGCCGTCACCCTCTTCGTCAGCGGCTGAGCAGTGGCGATGCCGGCCGACTTTCCGACGGGTTGATCGGAGTCGCCGGGGAGTCGGAAGCAGACGCCGGTCGGCTAGGGCTACCGCCATTGCACGGCGCACATCGCACGGCGCACATCGCCAGACGCACGACGCGGTGCGCAACACCAAACCACTTGACGTTGCTTTACGATCTTTGATATAACTCGTCACATGACGACGCCAGCCTCCGGGGCCTTCCGAAACACCTCTCCACCCTCGACCTCGGAGGCCGGCATCGTCCCCACCGTTCGGATACGGCCGGAGGTGAAGGCGAAGGTCATCGCCGGTCCGCACGACGGCATGCGAGCAGACTCGGTGTACATCCGGCGCTTCTGGGTGGCCTCGATCGGTCCGGGGGCCGTTGCAGACCTCCTCCGCATCATTCGGGCGGGCCAGCGACGCCACACGGTCACGTACCCGATCTACCTGCACGTGCTGGTGCAGAGCGGTCTGGCGGCGTACAACGGCTCGACGATCACCGTGCCCAACCCGGTCCCGATGCTCCCGCCACACCTCGTTCGCCGGCTGCCCTCGGGTTTGCGCCGCGAGCACGACGTCTGGGTGAGGATGCGGCGGCGCTGATCAGGACGAGCGGATCGACATCCAGCCCGCAAACGCCAGGGCAGTCACTTCACCCGTGAGGAACGCCACTGCGACCGATCGGTCAGGAACGAGGCCGACGAAGGGGAGCACGGCGAGCGCAGCAAGCAGACCGGAGATCCAGGCAGCGGCGAGTCGACCCGTGCCGCCGAGCGCTACCAACACCTGCCCGGTGACCTGCGTGGTCGATGCACAGACCACTCCCGCCGCCGCGAGCGCCGCAACCAGACGGTCGGGTCTGGCGTCGAAGAGCAACTCGACGACCTCGGGGCCGATGAGCCAACCGACACCTCCACCGAGAACGGACAATCCGAGTCCGCCGGCGATGATCTTCTTCGTGATCGAACCGAAGCCACCGCCGTCTTCGGCGATCCTCACGAGAAACGGCAGGATTCGACCCTGGAGCGAGTAGATCAGGGTCAGCGGCCCGCGGAAGAGGGTGAAGGTCAGAAACACCGTGCTCGCCAACGCCGGCGGACCACCGAGGAGGGCTATCGCAAGCGGAGCTCCGGCCAACAGGACCTGCGAAGCGCCACTCCCCGCCATGTAGGCACCGAGGAAGCCGGTCGCTCCGGTGGTCTCGACGGTCGCCCGCTGCTCGTCGAAGCGCCAGAACCTCGTGCCGAGAGCGGCAAACGGGGCGGCGACCATCGCCCATGCCAGCGAACGCACCGAGGTGGCGATGGAGATGAAGACGAAGGCGGCGACGAGGCGCACGACCCCCTCCCAGAACAGCAGCCATCCCATGTGCCCGAATCGCCTGTTCCCGGCCAACACCCCTTTGCCGACGGTGAGCGTGGCATAGCCGATGGGCAGCAACATCAGGAAGACGATGAACAGCGGATCGCCTCCGAAGAGGCCATCGAGGAACGTGACGGCGATGAGAGCGCCGATCGCCGAGGTCCCGAGCGCCGTGATCGCGATCACACGGAGATCGGCCCGCAACACCCGACGGCCTCGGCTCGTCTCCCTCGTCACGTACTGCTCGAGCGGGATGAGCGCAACGGTCACGAGGATGAAGAACACCGTCCACAGTTGAGCGATGGGAGCGAATGCGGCTTCACCGAGCGTGCGGTTGCCGAAGGCCTGGAAGAGATACGCCGCCACGGCGCCGACGAGGGTGCCGGCGACGAGGACGGCTGTTCCAGGTGCGCGAAAGCCTCGGGCTGGCGTCAGCTCCTCGTGTCCCGCTGCAACGGTCTCGACCATGCCGTTGTCATCGGTCACGGAGCAGCCTCACGACTGGAGCGAAGTCA
>JBFELO010000258.1:0-3430 GCA_041552055.1 Candidatus Sulfomarinibacteraceae bacterium
ATCGCGACGGTACTACTGACGCTGCTGCTGGCTTCGGGAATCGGCAGCAGGTTCGCCGCTCGAGTCAGCGACGAGCTCGCGATGGTTGGTGTGGTGGTGCTGCTGCTACTGCATGCCACGGTGTTCGGTCACCTTGTGGTTCCGCTCAGCGGGCTGTCCATGACTGCACGCGTGCTCGCCACCACAGTGCTGATCGCGCCGCTCGGCTTTTTTATGGGGATGCCGTTCCCCAAGGGAGCGCTGCGCGTGGGCGACCTCGTCGACTGGGGGTTCGCGGTCAACGGCGCGTCGTCGGTGCTCGGCGCCACGGCCGTGATGCTGGTGTCGTTCACCTGGGGCTTCACCCTGGCACTGCTTGCCGGCGCAGTGATGTATGCGATCGCGGCCGCGCTGCTGATGTCGAGGGACTGGCGAGCGGCCTGAGGCGATCGCGAGGACGAAGGCGCGGCTGGACGGTCACGGCTGGGGGTGGTCCGCCCGGCGACGGCGGACCGAGCTTGTGTACCATGCTCCTTACGGAGGAAATCAGCTGTGTGGGGGGTGTTCTCGGACCTGGGTGCGTTCGTTTTTCATCGGCCGGAACTCGAGACACTGATCGAGATCCGCACCGAAGAGGAGCGACAGGAGTCCAACGAGCGTATCGTCCAGCGTCTGCCGATCGATGTGGAGGACTACGCTGTTCTCAACGTGCACAAGGTCGGTATCAGGACGCCGGCCCGATTCGCGTACGAACAGCTGCTGAGGTGGACCGGTGATTCGACCTACTGGCCCAATCGCCTCGCTACCGTCGAGACACTGGATCGAGGCCGCGAGCACATTCGGGTGCTGTTTCTCGGGAGGCCGACGCGAGTGATCCGGCACTTGGTAGGGGGAATCGCGCCTGAGTTCGGCACTCTCTTCAGGCTGACCGCGCTCAAGCTCCAGCACGTGCCGCGCCCGTCCGAATTCGACAACGCCAGGTATCTCTTGTATCAGTGCAGCGGAGGCTACCCGATTGGCGTGATGTGCCTGTACGTGCGGTCATCGATCGCAGACCTGGGAGAGATAGAGGAGGCGCAGCTCTTCTTTGCCGTGAGCTTCAACTTCTACGGCAGGAGGAACTGGCCCGGCGCCGGGCTCGTGCAAGCGGTATGGGAGCTCTTCCACAATCGCGTCACAGGCAATGTTCTGATCAAGTTCAAACGCCTGTGCGAGGCCGAGTTCCGGGAGATGACTGAGGACTCACCTTCGGCGTGATCGGCTCGGTCAGGGATCGCGAAACTCCAGGCCGCGCTCCAGGACCTCGACGCCGGGCAGATCCACCCGGATCCTGAGCTTGAACTCCTTCTTCAGCTTCTTCTCGGGTGGGATCACGCTGAGCTCGTAATGTCCGGTGAGGACGCGGGCGAGTTTGTCGACCGACAGCCCGGGGAAGAGGTAGGTCCTGATGTAGAGGCCTCCGGTGTCGTCGGCGAGCTGCTGCAGCCCCTCCTCGAGCGTGTGCCGATCGGCCTGGGTGATGTCGAGCGAGAAGACCGAGGTGTTGGCGCGCGCGAGGGCGCGGACCGCGCGGTCGTAGTCGGGTCCGAGGTACACCGGCCGCGGCCCGCTCTGAAACCTGCCCGCGCCCCAGCCGACCACCACGACGGACTTGGTGCCGGCGATGGGCTCCAGGGCGTTCCCGATCACCTCCAGCGCCTCGCTGAGCGTCGTCGCCCTGCGTGCCTTGCGCTCGTCGAAGCTGCGGGCGAGGGATGGTTGCCGACCATCGTAGGCAACGGATTCCGGTCGGAGCACCTCGAGGGCCGTCAGTCGCTCGCTCAGCCCTTCGAAGTCGTTGGTGAAGTCGGCGTGGAGATCGAGGTGTGAACTCATCACCGCGACCGCGATCCGGTCCTCCGGGGCCAGACTCTGCACCAGCTCGATGGCGTGTTCGTCGATGCGGACCAGGCCGGTGACCCGCGAAGGGCGGAGATCGGTCTGGAACAGCAGCACCACCAGCCGACCGCGTGGCGGTTGCATCGGCGCCTTCGGGGCCGGCTCGGTCGGCCGCGCATCCTCGCTCGTCGTGGTCTCGAGCGGGGGGGTCGCCTCGGTCACCCAATCGACGGCCTCCACCTCGGCGGGCCGACCGCCCACGGTGACCAGGAAGTCGTCCCGTCCCAGCCCGAGCACCGGAGATCCGTCGGACCGGATGACCCGTACCTGGGTGATGATCCTCCAAACCTCGACCTCACCACGAAACGGCTCCTCCTGACACGGTGCGACGCCCGCGGAGGCGGCGAGCACGAATGGGACGGCCAGCCGAAGACCCGGTCTCACGCCATGACACTAGCACGGTCGGGTGGAGGCGTTATGGCGCGCTCGTTTTGCGAGCGTACCGGATTGCACGGTGCGTGGAGGCGGCCGGCGTCGAGCACCTGGCAGGTGACACGCGCGATATAATGGCGACCAAAGATCGGGAACCGAGGGCGAGACCGTGGCAAAGGAGCGGACCATGCGTGGAAAGCGGTGGGATGTCAGCTGGGCCTATATGTTGCTCGTAGGTGTTGCGTGCGTCGGCGCCGAGGCGACCGATCCGACGCGGCTCGATCCCGTGGGTGTGGCGGGCGTCGGCGCCGAGGCGACCGATCCGGGGTGGCTCGGCCCGGACGGTCAGCCGTTGCCGTTCGCCACGCATGAGGAAGTCGAGGAATTTCTACGAACCGCCGAGGTCGTCTCGATCGAGGACGTCGGGACGGGCGTGACCCTGCCCAGGAAGCTACTGCTCGAGAAGGGTGGAGTGCGGGCGCACGCCATTTTCAAGGATGTGGACGAAAGAACACCGGGCGTGAGCCGGGTCAAGGGGCTGACGTTAACGAACTGGCACGACTACCACCTGTACGACTGTGCGGCCTACCAGCTCGACCGAATACTCGAGATGAATCACGTCCCGCCATCGGTGCCGCGCACGGTCAATAACAGGGACGGTACGGCCACCCTTTGGATCGAGCACACCATCATGGACGTCGATCGGCGGGAGCGCGGACTGGAGCCCCCGAGCATGATCCGTTGGCATCAGCAACAGAAGATGATGTTCGTGTTCGACGCGCTGGTGGGGAACGCCGACGCCAACCTCAGCAACGTCCTGATCGACCGCACCTGGAAGCTGTGGTTCATCGATCACACCCGGTCGTTCGTTACCAGCAAGAAGCTGTTCGCGCCCAAGAGCCTCGTCCACTGCGAGCGAGGGCTTTGGCGCGCCATCAACGAGCTGGACAAGGGCGATGTGAAGGAGCGTTTGGGACCATTCCTCGACGGGAAGGAGATCGAAGCCGTGATGGCACGGCGCGATGAGATCGTCAAGATCATCCAGCAGGAGATCAAAGACCGAGGCGAGGCCTCGGTGCTGTACGACCTCCAGCGCCCCGGGGCGTTCGGACTTCCCGTCGATGCCAGCCAGGCACGCAGC
>JBFELO010000259.1:0-3397 GCA_041552055.1 Candidatus Sulfomarinibacteraceae bacterium
GACTTGGAGGTTCTGGACGAGCTGGTGGTCGCCGCCGACGATTCGGAGGTCGTGGCCGCGGTAGAGAGCTTTGGGGGTCGGGCGGTCCTGACGCGCAAGGATCACGTTTCCGGCACCGACCGGGTGGCGGAGGTGGCGGAGCGACCAGAGTTCAGCGGGTTCCCGTGGATCGTGAACCTGCAGGGTGACGAGCCTTTCCTGCCGCTCGGCGCCGCCGAGGCGGCGGTCGACCTGGTGAGGTCGGGCTGGGATGTGGGAACTGCCGCGGTTCCGATCGGGACTTTGGCGGAGTGGCGGGACCCGTCAACCGTGAAGGTCGTGCTCGATGACAGCGGCGGTGCGCTCTACTTCAGTCGCGCGCCCATACCTCACGATCGAGCAGGTGAATCCCCCGTCGGTCGCGCGGGTACCGTGGGACCTTTGCGCCATGTCGGCGTCTACGGCTTCAAGCGCGCGGCGCTGCGCCGAGCTACGGAGGCTCCCCCGCACCCGCTGGAGGAGAGGGAAGGGCTGGAACAGTTGCGCTGGTTGGCGATGGGCTTGCGGATCGGGGTGACGGTCGTCAAAGGCGGTGGGCCAGGTATCGATACGGAGGCCGACCTGGTTCGAGCCGAGGAACTCCTGCGAGGGAGGGTGGATTCCACATGAGTGAAAGGTCCGGGCCTGCCAAGATGATATTCGTGACCGGCGGCGTCGTCTCCTCTCTGGGAAAGGGGATCGCCGCCGCGTCGCTTGGCCGACTGCTGGTGGAACGGGGACTCAAGGTCACGATTCAGAAGTTCGACCCCTACATCAACGTCGATCCGGGCACGTTGTCGCCGTTCCAACACGGGGAGGTCTACGTCACGGATGATGGGGCCGAGACGGATCTCGATCTGGGCCATTACGAGCGATTCATCGAGGAGTCGCTGTCACAGGCGAACAACATTACCACGGGCCGGATCTATCGTGACGTCATCACAAAGGAGCGGCGCGGCGAGTACCTCGGCTCGACCGTTCAGGTCATTCCGCACATCACTGATGAAATCAAGTCTGCCGTTCGTCGTCTGACACCGAACTACGACGTCGTGATCACGGAGATTGGCGGCACCGTCGGCGACATCGAATCGCTACCGTTCCTCGAGGCGATTCGACAGCTGCGCAGTGATGCGGGACGCGAGAACACGCTGTTCATTCACCTGACGCTGATCCCTTACATGGCGTCGGCTGGCGAGCTGAAGACCAAGCCGACGCAGCACTCCGTTCGAGAGCTGATGGAGATCGGGATCATGCCGGATATCCTGATCTGCCGGACCGAACGCGAGTTGACCGAAGATCTACGCCGCAAGATCGCTCTGTTCTGCAACGTCAAGAGCGAGGCGGTGATCGAGGCGCGTGATGCCGAGACGATCTACGAGGTGCCGCTGATCTTCCAGGCTCAGAACCTCGACGGACTGGTCGTGGAGAAGCTGGGCCTGGGAGTCTCCGAACCGGACCTCACAGCTTGGCGCGTACTCGTCGAGCGCGTAAAGCGGCCGGCGAACGGCTCGGTTCGCATCGCAGTAGTGGGGAAGTACACCGACCTGGTCGATTCCTACAAGTCGATTCAGGAGGCGCTGGTCCACGGCGGTATCGCGAACGACGTGTGCGTGGACGTCGACTGGCTGTCATCGGAGGATTTCGGCGGTCCCGAGGACGCCACGCGGCTGATGGAACACGACGGGTTACTCGTGCCCGGCGGCTTCGGCGTGCGTGGTGTCGAGGGGATGGTGCGGGCCATTCGGTACGCACGCGAGAACGGGCTGCCTTTTTTCGGCATCTGTCTGGGGCTGCAATCGGCGATCATCGAGTTCGCACGCAACGTATGCAACCTCGAGGGGTCGCATTCTCGTGAGTTCGCGCCCGAGTGCGAGGACCCGGTGGTGTCGCTCATGGACTCGCAGCGTAAGGTGACCGATATGGGCGGCACCATGCGGTTGGGGGCCTACCCCTGTCAGCTGGCGGAGGGGTCGCGGACCGCAGAGATCTATGGAGTTCGCGAGATCAGCGAGCGGCATCGCCACCGCTACGAGGTCAACAACGAGTACCGCGGAGTTCTGGCAAACCACGGGCTGCGCATGGCCGGTCTGTCACCGGACGGCATGCTCGTCGAGATCATCGAACTGCCCGACCACCCGTGGTATGTAGCTACGCAGTTTCACCCCGAATTGAAGTCGCGGCCGGCTCACCCCCACCCCCTGTTCGCGTCGTTTATCGAGGCGGCGCTGAAATACCGCGACAGGCATCGGGCACCCGAACTGAAGGCGGTCCGGGTGGGCGAATAGGAGGGCGTAGAGCGGCATGTCGAACCTCCAGACGCTACTCCAGCCCGGCGGTGGCTTCTTTTTCATCGCGGGGCCGTGCGTTCTCGAGGATGATGCGACCAACCTCAGGGTGGCAGAGGAGGTCGCGCGTATCAGCGGGACCTTCGGTGTGCCGGCGATCTTCAAGGCGTCATTCGACAAGGCAAACCGCAGCAGCATCGCTTCTCCACGCGGCCCCGGACTCGAGGAAGGCTTACGGCAGCTGGCGCGAGTGAAGTCGGAAGTCGGACTCGCGCTCACGACCGATGTCCACCTGCCCGAGCAGGCGGCGCCGGTGGCAGAGGTCGTTGACGTGCTGCAGATACCGGCTTTCCTCTGCCGGCAGACCGATCTGGTCGTGGCGGCGGCGGCGACGGGCCGGCCGCTGAACCTGAAGAAGGGGCAGTGGATGGCACCGCAGGACATGGCGCACCAGGTCGAGAAGGCCCGGCACGGTGGTGCGAACGCGGTGGCGGTGACGGAACGCGGCTCGGCGTTCGGTTATCACAATCTCGTGGTCGACATGCGGGCGTTCACCCTGATGAAAGAGGCTTGCCGGTGTGTGGCCGTCTTTGACGCGAGCCACTCGGTGCAGCTGCCCGGCGGCGCAGGCGACAAGAGCGGGGGCGAGCCGCGTCACATCAAGGCGCTGGCGGCGGCGGCGGTGGCCGCTGGCGCGGACGCGGTGTTCGTAGAGGTGCATCCCGAGCCCAGCCGAGCGTTGTCGGACGGGGCGAGCATGTTGCAGCTGGGCGAACTGGAGGACTTGGTGGCACGCGTCGTAGCGGTGCGAGACGCGCTGGCTCCGCGAGGGAAGGGGGATGACTGAGCTGGCCGGCATGCCGGCGGACCTCGCACGCGGCGTGAAGCTCGTTGTCCTGGACGTGGACGGCGTGATGACCGACGGCGGTGTTTACTACGGGGCGACCGCATCTGGGGAGACGGTCGAGTTGAAGCGGTTCGAGATCACGGACGGGCTCGGCGTCCACCTGCTGCAGCGAGCCGGGATCGCGGTGGCCATCGTCACGGGCAGGCGGTCGGAGGTGGTGGCAATGCGAGCCCGCGAGCTGGGAATC
>JBFELO010000260.1:0-3391 GCA_041552055.1 Candidatus Sulfomarinibacteraceae bacterium
CCTGTCCGCGTGATCGGGTGCGCCTGGGCAGCCGCCACTCGGCGGTCGACCGCACCCCGGCGCCACGCTGTCGCACCCGCTGCGCGAGGCCGCGGTCGTCGGTGACCACCACCCACTCCCGTGCGGAGGCGCCGCTCGCGACGTGGCGCAGGATCACGTCGTCTGCGCTGGCCGTATCGGAGTAGACGACGGTCACGGCTCCCAGAAGCTCCCGGGAGGGCGCACCCGCGGGGGGCGGACCATCGAAGACTACCGTGACCTTCATCCTCTCCCTCCGGCACGCGTCGAGGACCAACCGACGGACGTCGCCCCTGCGCATGTGCTCGGGTGCAAGGTTGTGCAGGAGGTTGTTGCCGTCGATCAGGATTGGCATCGGGATGCTAGCTTCTGCTCTGTATGACCCGCCGCAGCAGCCGCTCGAGCTCGCGCTTGCCCATCAGATCGCGGTACATCTCCGATGCCCGCGAATCGTCCGGGCTCGCCGCCAGTGCCTTCTCCAGTGCCTTGCGTTCACGCTCCGGGTTCCTGCGGCGGCGCCAGAACTCGGCGAGCTCGAGCCATGCCTCGACGCACTGGGGGTCGATGTGGATCGCCCGACGCATGCAGCCGAGGGCTCGGTTGGTCCACAGCGGATTGCGCAGCAGGAGACGCGCTAACTTGATCAACTCGGTAGGTCTCGGGTCGATCGCACACGCCTGTTCCAGGAGCTGAATCGCGAGGTACGGCTCGCCGTCCTTGATCAGCTCGTCCGCCCGTTTGACGTTGGCCTCGACGATGGCGCTGCGGGCGGCGGGATCGGTCTCGCTGCGCTCGCGAGTACCGGCCAGGCTCTCCCGCTCGCGTTCCACGTCCTTCAACACCCGATCGTATCGCCTGCGGTCGCGCGTGGTCGACAGCACTTCGTAGGCCTCGCGGGCGCGTTCCAGTACCGCTCCGAGCTGGGGACCGAGGTCGCGCAGATGAGGTTCGGAGCTGCGCTTGGGATCGTACCGGCGCTGCATCTTGTTCCAGGCCTCGTTGATGTCCTCGGGTACAGCGCCCGGGCGCAAGCCGAGCGCCCGGTAGTGGTCTGTCCGGGCCACCTCCTCGGCCATGCGGATGACGTTTCGGCGGTCCTGCTGCTGGCGGTCGGAGAGGGCCTCCTCGTCAATCTGCCCCACCACCTGCGCTCTCTGGGCCGCCTCTGCCGGGGGCTCTTCTGGGGTGGCCTCGGCGGTGCCGATGCGCACCACCCCGGACACCAACAAGGGGTAGAGTGTCGTGATCGCCTGGTCCTCGGACAGCGCGGACAGCTGGATCAGTTTGGCGACCGTACGCGTACCGTCCAGCCGGCTGAGCAGGAACCCCTCGGTGGGCGTCAGATTGTAGTCGTCCAGGATGTGGTCGAGATCGGAGGGGGGCCAGACGATCTGATCGAGCGACCCGATCACCACCCTCTTCGCCTGACCGTCCTCGAGCGCGCGTGCGGCGATCAGCACGATCTGCGAGGTGAACAGATCCGGCAGCGTGTCCGGCTGGTCGGTCGACCGGCCCTCCTGGAACTCGGCTCCGTCCGGGATGCCGGCTGCGGCACGACGGATGATGGTCAGGGTGAGCTCCTGCAGCTCCTGCTCGAGGGATTCCCGCTCGATACAGCCGCGGGTGACCAGTAAGTGACCGAGCGGGGGCGAGTCGCCGCCACCCTGTGAGAGCAGGGTCAGCGCGCGGTCGTCCTCGCTGATGCGGTCCCGGTCCACCAGCCACTTCCCGAGCTTCTCCTCCTCGGCTCCGGAGCGAGCGGCGCGGATCTCGCCGTTGACGAATACGATCTCCCGTCGTACCTCGGCCGAGGTGGCGACCAGCACACCGGTCGCTTTCTCGGCCGCCAGACCGGCCATCACGTCCGGCAGTGCGCGGCGTGCCTCGTGCGGGGCGTCATTGGCGTCGGTCATCGGTTCATTCCGGTTCGCGTGAGGCCTCGTCTTCGGCGGGAAGCTCGATGGGATGCGGCTGGAACCCATCCATCGTGAGGCCCTCGGGAATGTTCACAGCTTCGTCCATGGCGGCCTCCTCGGAGGAAAACCGTCCCCAGACGAGCCGCCAACACGGGTTGCCGCCCTCGGCGTTGGCCTGTACGGGTTTCAGCACTTTGGGGAACTGGCGGGCCTTCTTGAGCACCCGCTGGAGTTCTTCAGGTTCACACCCCATGTCCACCACCAGCGTCCACTGGGATTGGGCCTCGGCTCCTGGGTCCTGGGCCGGCTCGGGTCGGAGTGCCAACCAGCTGATGGTCGCGAGGAGTATCGCCGCCACTGCAGCGGCGGCTGCGATCCACGACACCGGGAGCTGTCTCATCTGCGGCGGCTCCTCCGGCAGTGTGACCGACATCGAGCCGACATCTTCAGCGACGGTCTCAACCGGCGAGGGTTCCAGCATTCCGGTGGCCACGAGCGCGGCCAGCAGGGGGCCGACGTCGTCGACGTCGTGCGGCGACCGGCTGGAGATTTCGCCGGCCGTGCGCTGTCCGGTGATCTTGGCGACCACCAGGTCTGCCTCCTCGGACAGGCGCAGTGGAGCGTACAGCTCGAGGAAGTTGTCTGCGCGGCGCAGAACGACCTGCGGGTCGGGAAGTATCGCTGTGACGAGGTCGCGCTCGTCGTGGCTCAGCAGCAGCTCGACGATCGCGTGGGTGATGGAGATCGTCGGTCGTTGCGTGTCCTCGGGTCCGTCGTGCCCGATGTGGAGCGTACGGTGGGGATCGACGAACCAGTCGGCCAGAGCCTCCTGGAGCAACTCCTTGACGACACCGAGAGCTACGGTTTCACCGAGGCCGGCCTCTTCGGCGATTGCCAGGGCCTCCTCCAGGATATCGTCGTGGCCCGCGGGCTCGCGCGCGAGGGCGCGCGCCACCGTGGCGGGATCGAGGCCTTCCAGGGCTACGACATGACCGTTGTGGAGGTGGAGCACGACCCCCCCGTCCGTCCAACCGAGGTCGACGGCGCCCGTTTCTCTGCGTGCGATCCAGCGGCCGAATCGCCAGACCAGCTCAGGGTCGTGCATCTCACAAAGAATACTGCATATTGCGAGTGATTGTGAAATAGCCGGTCGCAGGCGAGGGCGGCGCACGAACATTCGGGTTGTCGGGGTTCGGCGTCGTCGGTCACACCCCGCACGGAGGCGGTGTTTGGCCGGGATCGAGCATCGCAAAACCGGTATCGATGAGGGTTGACACCGCCTGCAAAGCTCTCTACGATGACGCTCCCAACGGTTGTCCGTTCGGGAGGTTAGCTCAGCTGGCTAGAGCACCTGCCTTACACGCAGGGGGTCGTGGGTTCGAGTCCCCCACCTCCCACCATCTAGCCGCGAGCAAAACGACTGCGGGGTCGTAGTTCAGTTGGTCAGAACGCCGGCC
>JBFELO010000261.1:0-3340 GCA_041552055.1 Candidatus Sulfomarinibacteraceae bacterium
CGTGTCGCCGCCCTCGACGTCGTTGAAGTCACGATACCGTGCGACCACCATCTTGCTCTGATCATTTCTGGTAAAGGCGACGAAGATCACGTAAAAATACCCGCACGGACCGCACGCGAGCACCGGGTCGGTCGCCGCCTCGAGCCCGTAGATGGGCATTGACTTCGACAGCTCGGAAGTCTCCTCGGGCGGAAGCCAGGACTCTCCCGGCATGTAGAACCCGCTCCACGTGTAGCCACCGTCTAACGACCGGCTGCCGCCGATCCAGGCTTCGGCCGCGGCGGTCATCGACGGAACGATGTCGATCCTCGGCACCACCGGCCCCATCGCCAGGGCGAGGAGGGTGCGCGTGAGCGCCGCGGCCACCACCGCCACCTCGGACTCGCCGAGGCCAATGTCGCCGATCACCACGTCGACCGCGCGGTAGTCGTTGAAGAACGCCAGCATGTGGTCCGGGTTCAGCGTCGACGCACCGATCGTCGCCTCGAGCTGGCGCTGGAGGTAGCCGTCGCCGACCTTGAACCAGTCGGGGTTCTCCACCGGGGGATCCCCTGAGTACTGGGGGACGACAGGCAAGACGTTGATGTTGTCGCCCGCTACTTGAGCATTTCCGGGCACCGCCGGCACTATCAGCGCCGCCAGGACTAAAAAACAAAGTGTACGCTGCATGCGTCCTCCCCCGCTCCACGTGTGGGATTCCGGTGGTCCGGTCATTCGATTTTCCCGAATGCTATCACAATTTCTGTCCTTTTCGCATAAATCAAAAAGCGGGGTGAGAATAAATGATCATTCTTACATTTGCAAGTTTGCTCAAATGGGTATGACGCAACTGCTACCCTCACGCTCCCTGCGGGATGCCGGACGCCCCTGAGGAATTGGTCCAACGAGCAAAGGTTCTTCGCCATCTGGGCTATCTTTCAGCAGGCTTCTCGATCCACGGCAGCCCCTCCCGACCGCTCACCTCACTCCTCCGGCGCTAATCAGATTCCCCGAACCCTCTTGTCACTCCGCGGTGGGTTCTGGCATACTCTCAATAATGAAACCTTGTCTCAGATAGGAGGCATGCACGGTGGCGCTCATGACTGTCCGGTTGGAAGACACTTCTGACCGGGTGAGAGTGTGTCGGACGTGGGCGCTCTTCATAACCGTTCTTATCACGGTGCTCTTCGGGAGGCCCCCCGCCGCGGCATCCCCCCCTCCCGCGCACTTCCTCGGAGAGGGCTTCAGCACCTCGCGCCGCGGCCTACCCGCGCCTGCGCGCGATGCCTGGAGCGCCACGGTGATAGTCGTGCGGCTGGAGGGGAAGAGTGGTGCGATGAACGATGCCTCCGCGCCGATCGCGCGCTGGGGCTCGGGGGTGGTGCTGTCGGTCGACCGGGCAGGCGGCGGTCGCGCGCCCCGGACCGCGGTCGTTGCCACCTCCTCGCACGTCGTGAAGTGCCCGCACGCCCCCTGCCGGATTGGGGTGGGCTTTTCCGACCCCAAGGGCAACGAGGCGCGCTACTGGACGATGCGGACGTCGCTCGAGAAGATTACACCGGGAGCCGACCTGGCGTTTCTCACGGTCGAGTTGCCGCCGCGCGCCTCGCCGTCCATTGCAAAGCTGGCCGATCCCGCCTGTCACGGCCGCGATCTCGCCCGGGCGATCGCCGTGGGCTGGCCGAACCTTTCGCTGAGGACGGCGTGGAACATCGAGCCACCGTCCAACGCCGAGCTGCTGGTGAAGCGGTACTCCTCCGGCATGCGGGTTCAGTACATCAGCGCCTACCCCCTCCGTACCGCCGATCTCGAGCACAGAAGACGGGTGCCGATCATCCTCCACAACGCCGATCTGTTGCCCGGCTCGAGCGGCGGACCGCTGCTGGACGAGCACGGTCGCGTCGTCGGCATCAACTCGCGCATCCTCGTCCCCGGCGTCCGCGAGAAGTTCAACTACTGCGCGGAGGAGGCCAGCCGCCACCGGCCAGGCCAGAACTGTATCAACATGGCGATCTCGTCGCAGGCGATCGCCGAGGCGTATCAGAAACTCTTCGGTGGACGACCGGCGCTCGATTCGTGCGGTGGGGTCGAGAATGATCCGCCCATCCAGACGGCGGAGACCGGCCGCGAGGACGCGGGCTCGTCTCCCGAGCTCCTGACCGAGTCTGCCAGAAAATAGATCGAGCCCCGCCCCGCGGTGTGGTCAGGCGGATCGGGGCACCGCCGATACCTCCCTCGCGGAACCCGCATTCGTTTCCGTATCCGTGTCCGTATCCGAGTTCCGCGCTCACACGTCGGACACGGATTCGGAGACGGGGTTTCCCTCGAGTCAGGCCAGCAGGCAGGACCTAGCCGTTGCCGATGAGCTCCCTGATCTTCTGCGACAGCTGCTCGATGGTGAACGGCTTTTGGATGAAGTCGTCGCACCCCCGCTTGATGATGCGCTCGGCCTGTCCCTCGAGGCTGTAGCCGCTGGCGAGCAGGACCGTGGCTCCGGGGTCGATCTCCTTGATGGCATCGAAGACGTCGCCGCCGCCCATGTCGGGCAGGATCATGTCGAGAATCACGAGATCGATCTCGCCGACCCGCTCACGGTACAGCTCGACCGCGTCTCCGCCGGTGGGCGCGCGCAGCGGCGTGTACTTCAGGTACTCGAGGATCGAGGCGCACGCCTCCAGCACCGCCTCGTCGTCGTCGACCACCAGGATCGTGCCCTTGCCGAGCATGATCTTGCCGGTTTCGAGGGTCGGGTCCACCTCCTCACGCGTCGCCGGCAGGTAGATCGAGAACGTGGCGCCGGCCCCGACCGTCGAAATCACCTCGATGTAACCCCCGTGGGCCTTGATCGTGCCGTACACCGACGCCAGGCCGAGCCCGGTGCCGCCGCTCAGCCCCTTGGTGGTGAAGAACGGCTCGAAGATCCGCTCCCTGGTCTCCTCGTCCATGCCGATGCCGGTGTCACGGATCTCGAGGCACACGTAGGTGCCGGGCGTTGGCTCGTACGACTTGCCGCGCAGAGCCTCGTGCGTGGTGACGTAGGACGAGAGGTAGAGATCACCGCCCGACGGCATGGCCTCCGACGCGTTGACGAACAGGTTGAGCAGCGCCTGCTCGATCTGACCGCCGTCGGCACGGACGGGCGGCAGCCCGGACGCGAAGTCCTCGTGGACCCTGATCTCCCTGCGCGCGAGCGCGAAGGTGTCCGCCGTCTGGTGCGCCAGCTTGTTGAGGTCGAGCGGCCGCACCTCGTAGTTGCCGAGCTTGAGGTGGCTGTCCGTCGTCTCGATCAGCGAGGTCTTCGGGTTGACCGAACTGTCGGGCGGATCGGACGCCGAGGCGGCGCCGGCGACCGCAAGCGCAG
>JBFELO010000262.1:0-3301 GCA_041552055.1 Candidatus Sulfomarinibacteraceae bacterium
AGCCCCCGCTTTGGTGAGGTTGGTGAACGTGGCACCGTTGCTGGTGAGGTTGGTGAACGTGGCACCGTTGTGGCACCGTTGCAACGAAGAGGACGACCTTGGCGCCCCGGTGGGCGACCGCTCACCGAGTCTGCGGCGTCTCCGCTGGGAGCGCCCCGAGGTCCCGGAGGGCCGCCCGGGCGCTGGCGGTGGCCGGATCGATCTCCAGGGCCTTTCGGTACGAGGTCACGGCGCCTTCCCGGTCCCCGGCTGCAAGCAGCGCTTCGCCGAGCGAGTCATGCGTGTTGGCCGAGGCGGGGAACGCCTCGACGTTGAGGCGGAACAGGTCGATGGCGTCGGACACCGAGCCGGCGAAGAGCAGCTCATATCCTTGGGTGTTGAGCTCGTTCTCGGAGAAGAGGATCGTGGCTCGATCGGTCGCGCGTGCGGCGCGCAGCAGCTCCGTGGCTGCGGCGGCTCCCTGTTGGTCGAGAACGGCCAGAAACGGGGCGCTCTGCAGAAACGGTACGACCTTGTCCACGAACGCGCGGGGCTGCTCCAGGTACGGAAGGTGGCCGCAGCCCGCGATCAGGTCGCGACGCGCGTGGGGAATGCCGGCGGCGATGGCGCCGGCGTGAGCGTGGACGTCGGGGATGTCGTGCTCGCCCACCAGCACCAGGGTGGGCACCCGGATCGAGTCGAGCCTCGGCAGGGCTGGAGGAGGAGTCACGGCGAGCCGACCCGTGCCCGGGCCCAGGTTGTGAGGGAACGCCTCCAGGATAGCGGCGACGCGCTCGCGAACCGCCTGCGACTCGGGCGCCATGAGGTACGGGTCGACCGTTGTCCAGTAGCGCCGGGCCTCGGCAGGGTCGGCGTAGACAGCGGCCGTCAAACGGCCGCCCCGGCTTCGCATGTGACCGGTGTACGGAAAGCCGCTGACCACTGCGCCCACGAGCGTCAGTGATGCGACCTGCTCGGGGTGGGCGAGGGCAAAGTCGATGGCCAGCCCGCCTCCCGCTGACGATCCGATGAGGTGAACCCTCTCGACGCCGACATGCTCCAGCACGGCCTCAAGGTCGGCCAGGTGGGAGAACGAGGCCGCGGGAGCCGTCGAGCGCCCGTAGCCGCGGCGGTCGTACCGGATGATCTGGAACTGGCTGGCCAGCTCCGGCAGCACGTCGTCCCACCCCACGGCGTGCACGACACCGTCGTGGATCAGCACCACCGGATCCCCTTCACCGGCACGCTCGACCCACAGCTGGCCACCTTCGACTGCGACCATCTCGGACCCGGCGAAGAGGACCGGATCACTGGCCCGAGCCGCGGGTGGCCGGCCCAGGAAGTCGAGTAGCAGGAGGTTGACCTCGCTTGGCCGTTCCAGGGTGGGCATGTGCGCGACGCCGGGGATCACCACCCGCCGCGTCCCGGCGATGCGGCGCTCGATCAGATCGGCGATGAGGTGAATGTCCTCGCAGTCCAGCTCCCCCTCGATGATCAGGACCGGTGCCCTGATCTCGCCCAGCCGGCCCACTGCAGGGGGCTCGAGCTCCGACCCCTCGGCCATATCGAGGGCGTTGGGCACGGCCATCTCCCGCACCCGGGCCCACACGGCCGGGTCGACCTGGGAGGGCGTCCGGTGGGGCCCTGCCAACCACGAGCGCATAAAGAGATCCGCGATCCTCTCTGCGTCACCGGCACTCCGCGCCCTGAACCGTTCGCCCAGACTCCCGCTCCAGTCTCGACCGGTGAAAGGAAACCCAGACATCCCGGGGCCCACGAGCACCAGCGCACGCACCCTCTCGGGGAAGGCGATCGCGAAGTCGATGGCGATGCGGCCCCCGAGGGAGAGGCCGACCAGGCTGGCGCTTTCGACCTCCAGCGCATCCATGAGTGCCTCCAGATGCTCGAAGTTCCTCCAGTCAGCCTCTGGTTTCGACGATTGACCGTGACAGGCCACGTCGTAGCGGATCACGCGGTAGTCCTCGGCCAGCACCTCGACCTGGGGATCCCACATGCGGTGGTCGAGCATCCCGCCGTGAATCAGAATCACAGCCGGACCGGCCCCCTGCTCCTCGTAGAACAGATTGCCGCCGGGCACGGGCACGAAGCCGGTGTTCGGCGATCCGGCACCCGACACCGTGGAGACAAGGGGAAGCGACAGTAGGGTCAGAGCCCCGATGAACGATCGACGCATGGTGACCTCCGGGCCACGGGACCGCACGCCCCAGGAGGGGTGGGCAGATCCCGGGTTCGGGATGACGCTGTTGCAGTGGGCGCTCCGCGGTCATCGCCTGTGGCCTGTCTTACGAGCGAACGCGGCCAGGGGTTGCCGTACTCCCGCCGGTCTCACTGAGCGAGCAGCAATTAGTGCCGGGTCCGCAGTTCCGTAGTAAAGGAACCTCACGGCCTGCCACCAACCAGTCCTTGATCCAGATTCTCGTAATGGCGTAAGAACTCTTCGTCTTCGAGTCGTTGTCTGACGCCTTCGTGCTGAATGTAGGTGACGGTGTCCGCGCTCTTGTGGAGTGCCGAAGCCAGGTCCTTTGTGCTCTGTGCCCGACGTTCCCTGCCCAGGGTAATGATCAGTCGACGCGCCTCGACAACGCGGTGCTGCCGAGAGCGGCTCGCGAGGTCAGCCACGTCGATGTGAAGAATGGCTGCGCTTCGCTCGATGAACTCCTCCGCCGAGAGGTCGTCACGCTCCGGTCCGGTGCTCCTTCCGAGCACATCGACATAGGGCCCGGCATCGTCCGGGGCCAGGTCACCATCGGGTCGAAGCCAGATGCTCGTTGAACCGGCCTCTAATCCAGTTCCCTTGCCAAGCTCCCGGCAACCGCGTCGAATCGCCGCCAGGTAAGCCTTTCGTGCTTGACGTCGCGTCTGTCCGAAGCTCAGCAGGCAGTCATCGACGTCAACGGCGGGTTTCGAGACACCCTTGATGATCTCTCGATGCCCGCCGAAGGCATGGTCGGCAGGACGATCGACCAATCCACCGGCCACCGGATTGAGATGGATATAGAGAATGATGCGGTCGAGGTAGCTCTGCTCATTGACCCTTTTCGCGTGGTAACGGCTCTGCCAGAGGGCTCCGGTGCGGTCCCGCCGTCGGTTGAACCGCTGGCTAAACCTGCCTTGAAGGTACTGGAACCCCTGCGAGATCGGGACCGCCCTGCTCCGAATCGCGAGGTGATAGTGGTTCGACATCAACACCCACGCGAGAACCGTCCAGCCGTCTCGCTGCTTCACATACCGCAAGAGCTCAATGAACTCGAGCGCCTCCTCCGGATCAGCGAAGACCGGCTCTCCACTCGCGAACCGGTTG
>JBFELO010000263.1:0-3294 GCA_041552055.1 Candidatus Sulfomarinibacteraceae bacterium
GATCCCGACAC
Source organism: Candidatus Sulfomarinibacteraceae bacterium (assembly GCA_041552055.1). GTDB lineage: Bacteria > Acidobacteriota > Thermoanaerobaculia > Thermoanaerobaculales > Sulfomarinibacteraceae > JBFELO01. Next base: position 12 of record JBFELO010000263.1, read on the forward strand.
CGGCGAGTTCATTCGCACCACCACCATCATCACCGCGGAGGCCAAGGGTGTCATCAAAGGCATCCACGAACGGACGCCGCTGGTGCTGGACCCGAGCGTGTGGGATGCGTGGCTCGACAGGGATCTCACCGACCCCGAAGAGATCGAGCACCTGCTGCAGCCGATCGACTACGAACTGATCTCCGAGCACGCCGTCGACTCGGACGTCAACAGCGTCAAGAACAATCGTCCCGATCTCACGTCGCCGGCCAAGGCCCAGCGCCTGCTCTGAGCCGCAGCCAGGCGTTCGTGTTGAACCCCTGAGCCTCTACCCTCGCCTCCGATGGCCAGAATCCTGTTGATCCGACATGCCCCCACCCCGGAAACCGGCACCAAGCTGACGGGACGCCTTCCCGGGGTGTCGTTGGGCGACCGAGGCACAGAGATCGCCCGGGCCACCGCCCAGAGGCTCGCAGACGTCAAGATCAAAGCGGTATACGCCTCGCCGATCGAGCGGACGTGGGAGACGGCGCTCGAGATCGCCGGGGTTCACGGCCTGGAACCCATCCGCAACGACGGCTTCCTCGAAGTCGACTACGGGGCTTGGTCGGGCCGAACCCTCAAGAGCCTCTACCAGCTCAAGGCCTGGCGAACGGTTCAGATGACGCCGAGCCGGATGGTCTTCCCCGATGGCGAGGCGATAAGCGACGCCCAGAAACGAGCGGTCAACGCCTGTGAAGAGCTCGCCGCCCGCCACAAGAAGGACACGGTGGCCGCCGTCAGCCACTCGGACATCATCAAGTCGATCGTCGCCCACTACGTCGGCTCTCCGCTGGACCAGTTCCAACGGATCGGAACCAGCCCGGCATCCGTGACCGTGCTCGACCTGCCGGCCGGAGGCATCCCGCGCGTCGTTGCCGTCAACACGAACGGAGACCCGCTGACATGGGCATAGAAGACCTCGGGCCGGCCGAGCGGATCGTCGCCGGAGCCATCGGCGAGCCCGGCGACCGCCGGTTCTATCTCCAGGTGACCGCCAACGGCGAAGTCACCACGATGCTCGCCGAGAAGACCCAGATCAATGCACTCGCAACTCAGGGCGTGGCGATCCTCGACGCCAACGACATCTCGTCCGACGAGGTCGCCGTCGACCGGTTGATCGCGGCCGGAATGTCCGTCGAGGACCCGGGGTTCGACGGCGAGCGCTTCCGAATCGGTGAGATCTCGATTGCGCTCGCTCCCTCGGAGCTGCTCACGATCACCGTCGAAGACATCGAGGGCGAGGACGGGATCACGTTCGTGATCGCTCCCGAGCAGTTCCGCGCGATGGCCAAGGTCGCGATCGACGTGGTCGGGGCCGGGCGTCCGACCTGTCCGTGGTGCAAGCTGCCCATGGACCCTGCCGGCCACGAGTGCGCCGCCAGGAACGGCCATCACCGGGACTGACGTGGCAGTGTCCGTCGAGATCGTGGAAGTTGTCGGGCGGTTGCCCTACGCCTCCAATGCCACGCTGCTCGCCCGCGACGCCGATGGTGAGCTTTGGGTCTACAAGCCGGACCAGGGAGAGTCACCGTTGTGGGACTTCCCGTATCAGACACTGTCGCGTCGCGAGATCATCTCCTACGAGGTGAGTGCGGCGATGGGACTCGACATCATCCCGCTCACGCTCGAAGCCGACGGTGTCCACGGCCCCGGCTCGGCGCAGCGCTTCCTCGACGAAGACGCCGACTTCTATCCTCGGCCCTGGTTCGAGAACGACCTCGAGCCCTCGCTCTGGCCGTTCGCCGTGTTCGACATCGTCGCCAACAATGCCGACCGCAAGGTCGGCCATCTCCTCCGCGAGGCCGGGACCGGACGAGTGTGGGGCATCGACCAGGGCTTGACTTTCCACCCGATGGACAAGCTGAGAACGGTGTTGTGGGGCTTCGCCGGACAGACGATCCCGCCCGAGCTGCTCGAGGCTGTCGAACGCCTCCAAGAGGCCCTTTCGGACGGATTGGGAGACCGGATAACGAACATGCTCGGCGAAGCCGAAGCCGACGCCACCGCCTACCGAGTCACGTCCCTGCTGACCTCGAAGACTCATCCACTTCCACCCACCCACCGCCCCGCCGTTCCGTGGCCGATGTGGTGAGCAGCGGCGCCGCCGGATCGAGAGGTGGTCACCGACCGGCAACCTCGGATCGATACGGCGGCCGGCATGACTCGAAGGATGTCCTCTCGCCCGCCGTCCGAGGGTCCACGACATGAGGCCCGTTGAGGAATCGGGTTCCGATCCGGTCGGCACTGGAGCGAACGGGGCGCTCCGACGCGATCTGGGATTGTGGGGGGCCGTGGTCACGGGCCTGGGCTCGATCGTCGGGACCGGTGTCTTCGTGTCGATCGCCGTCGCGTTCGGACTGTTCGGCCGGGAGGTGCTCCTCGCCGTCCCGCTCGCAGCCCTGGTGGCGACCTTCAACGGGCTCTCGAGCGCGCAGCTGGCTGCGGCCCACCCTGTGTCCGGAGGCACCTACGAGTACGGCTACCGGTTCCTGAGCCCGTGGTGGGGGTTCACGGCAGGCTGGCTGTTCCTCATCGCCAAGACCGCGAGCGCATCGACGGCGGCGCTCGGCTTCGCAGGGTATCTCGGCGCGCTGCTCGGTCTCGACGACTCCATCCGGCTCGGTCTCGCAGTCGGTTCCGCCGTGCTCGTCACCGCGCTCATCCTGAGCGGCATCCGCCGGACCGCCATCGTGAACGCAGTCCTGGTGACCATCACGATCGGGTCGTTGATGACGTTCGTTGCCGCCGGCTGGCTGGATCCTGTCTTCTCAGGTGCCCGAGTGACACTCGAGAGCGGTTGGGGCATCACCGACCTGCTTGCAGCGACCGCGTTCCTGTTCGTCGCGTACACGGGGTATGGGAGGATCGCCACGCTGGGCGAGGAAGTCCGTGACCCGTCGGTCACGATTCCCCGGGCCGTCGTCACGACGCTCGCCGTCTCCGGCGTGTTGTACTCGAGCGTCGCGATCACCGTGTGGTTCAACACGGATTCGACCGCAGCCATCTCGGGCTCGGCTGCTCCCCTCGTTCCGATCGTGAACCAGCCGTGGGCACAGTTCGTCGAGATCGGAGCGATCCTGGCGATGCTCGGAGTCCTGCTGAATCTCATCCTGGGCTTGTCCCGGGTGTGGCTGGCGATGGGCAGGAGGAGCGACATGCCGGCCAAGCTCGGAACGGTCTCGCCGACAGGATCACCGACGGCGGCAGTCGCTCTCACCGGAGTCGTTGTTGCATCCGTGGCACTCGTTGGCGACGTCCGAGC
>JBFELO010000264.1:0-3282 GCA_041552055.1 Candidatus Sulfomarinibacteraceae bacterium
TGCCGGGCGGCCACCCACTCATTCCCGGGTGCCGTGGGCGCCGGCCGCCCCATCATTCCCTCATCCCCTCACCCCCAGTCCGCGCAGCGGCCGGTCAAGCCCTCACCCCGCCGTGATCCGGTCGCATCGGCCGGCTGAAGCCGCCTGAGGTCGAAGCGGTCGCGGTTATTATTAACGAGCATGTCTCCAGCTCACCTGATGGTCATCGCATCGACGGCCTTCCTCCTGGCCGTCGCCGGCACTCCGTTCGTCCGGCGCGCCGCGTTGCGGGTCGGGGCCGTCGACCGACCGGCCGAACGCAAGCTCCACACCAAGCCGATGCCCCTGCTCGGCGGTCTCGCGGTCTACGGTGCCGTCATCGGCTCGTTGCTGCTCTTTCCCGAACGCAAGGAGGTCGCGCAGCTGGCAGGAATCGTGATCGGCGCGAGCTGGGTGTCGTTGCTGGGTCTGTGGGACGACCAGCGGGGGATGCACCCGGCGCTGAAGCTGATCGCCCAGCTGGCGGCCGGGGCGGTCCTGATCGCCGTGGGAATTCAGGTCGCTCTGCCTCTGCCCGACTGGGCGAACATCGCGCTCACTTTGCTCTGGGTCGTCGGCATCACCAACGCCTTCAACCTGCTCGACAACATGGACGGCCTGTCGAGCGGTGTCGGCGCCGTGGCCGCGGCGTGCTTCCTGCTGATGGCGGCCATGAACGACCAGTACCTCGTCTCGGGCCTGGCCGCGGGCGTGCTCGGCGCGTGCCTCGGCTTCCTCGTCTACAACTTCAACCCGGCGACGATCTTCATGGGCGACTCCGGCAGCCTGTTCCTGGGCTTCGTGCTGGCCGCCCTGGGGATCAAGCTGCGCTTCCCCGCCAACACCAACTGGGTGACCTGGATGGTGCCCGTCCTGGTGCTCGGGGTGCCCGTGTTCGACACGACGCTGGTGATGGTCTCGCGCCTGAGACGCGGCACGAACCCGTTCACCACCCCGGGGAAGGACCACGTATCGCACCGTCTCGCACGGCTCGGCTGGACCGAGCGCGAGGTGGTCCTGCTGCTCTACCTCACCGGCTGCGCCCTCGGTGCCGTCGCGACCTTCGTCAGTCTCGCATCGCCCGGAGAGGCGTACACCATCATGATCGCGGTCATCCTCTTCGCCGTTGCCGCGATCTCGTGGCTCGAACGGCGAGGGCTCGGCGGGCCACCATTGACCGGAGTTCATTCCGATCGAGGTGAACCGTGATGACACGCGGGACAGGTCGCCCGTCGGTGCTCGTCACGGGCGGCTGCGGCTTCATCGGCAGCCACCTCGCAGACGTCCTGATCGAACGGGGGCACCGGGTAGCCGTGATCGACGACCTGTCCACCGGAAGCCTCGACAACGTCGACCACCTGATCGGCAACCCGTGTTTCGAGCACACCATCGGCACCATCGTCGACGCGCCGCTGCTCGACCGGCTGGTCACCGACCGCGACGTGATCTTCCACCTGGCCGCCGCGGTCGGGGTGGAGCTGATCATCCGGGACCCGGTGCACGTGATCGAGACCAACATCCTGGGCACGGCGTCGGTCCTCAAGGCGGCCGCCCGGAATGGTGCCGCGGTGCTCCTCGCGTCGTCGTCGGAGATCTACGGCAAGAGCGAGAACACCCCGTTCGAGGAGGACAGCGACCGGCTGCTCGGCCCGACCTCCCGTTGGCGGTGGAGCTACGCCACGTCCAAGGCGGTCGACGAGTACCTCGGCCTCGCCTACCACCGCCAGCTCGGCCTCCCGGTGACCGTGGTCCGCCCCTTCAACACCGTCGGCCCACGCCAGACCGGGCACTACGGCATGGTGGTACCTCGGTTCGTGGAGCAGGCTTTGCGCGGCGAGAAGCTCACCGTGTACGGCGACGGGACGCAGACCCGCTCGTTCTGCGACGTGCGGGATGTCGTCGACGCGCTCATCGGACTCATGGGTTGCGCCGCTGCACGCGGGTGCGTGTTCAACGTCGGATCGCCCGAGGAGATCAGCGTGCTCGATCTGGCGCGCACCGTCCTGCGACTGGTGGACGAGACGACGGGCGGCGCCACATCAGACCCCGGCTCGCGACTGCGTCTCGTCCCCTACGACGAGGCGTACGAGGCCGGCTTCGAGGACATGTCCCGCCGGGTCCCGGATCTCGGTCGGATCCGTGAGGCCATCGGCTGGGAGCCGCGGATCGCGTTCGAGGACACGCTCCGCGACATCATCGAGTACCACCGAAGGAGGGGCGTGGGGGCTTGAGGGCGTGCATGCGGGCTCGAGGGCACTATCCGGACACGTCTGAGATGATCCTCTCGGCCACCAAGCCCAGGTGCCGAAGACACCGATCAGGCCCTCAAGCCCTCCTGTGCTACGGATGATCCCTCGACCAGGCCGAGGTGGTGCCCGACTCGAACCCGTCCGCGAAGATCAGATCCAGCACCACGCCCAGGTAGTGGCTCGGGTCGCTGTCACTGACCTGGGTCGGCAGGGGCGGCGTGCCCATGGCGGTGCCGGTATTCGCGTACTGGCCCTCCACCGCCACCCCGGCCGCCGAGCAGAACATCACGTCATCGGGACCCAGGACGTCTGAGGGACACGCCGGCGTCACCCCGGGCTGATCGTCCTCCACCGTCACCGCGGTCAGGGTCACATTGCCTGTGTTGGCCACCTCATAGACCCACTCCACGGGCTGTCCCACGGCGATCAACGGACCCGGCGGCCCGTCCGCGTCCCGACCGTTGGTGAACTTCTCGATGTCGATCGCCGGCGCCGAGCCGCTCACGTACACGCACTCCACCACGGCGTCGTTGAACGGATCCGAATCGCCGTCCGCAAGCACCTCCGCGGTGAGGCAAAGCTGCTGGCCCGGGCTCGCGTCGGGGGGAACGTAGGTCGTCAGGTGGTGCAGGAAACAGGCCCCATCGGGCACCGTCGGCCGCGTGGCGGCGAGCAGCTCCGGGGTCATGGCGACCTCGGACCAACCCGCCGCGTCGGGAATCCAGCCGGTCAGCGGCGTCGCCGCCGGCAGGGTCGTCGTGAACATCGCGGTCGCGCTCGAGGTCGTGCCGAGGTTGCACACCTCCACCGTCCACAGCAGATCACTGTCGGGATCCGGCAGCGCCGCGCTCGGGATGGCCGCGACCGCCAGGTCCGTGTCGTTGAGGAACACCACGTTGGGCCACAGCGCGGGACCGCTGGCCGTGCCCGTGACGACGTTGGTGGCCGTGACCTCGACCGTGTTGGTGACGGTCACGGTGTAGGTGAGTGAGGGCGGTGCGGTCACGTGGGTGAA
>JBFELO010000265.1:0-3226 GCA_041552055.1 Candidatus Sulfomarinibacteraceae bacterium
AGATCGATCCCACAGTACAGTGCCATCGGCTCCTCCTTCTCCCACTGCTTTCCACAGCGGGTTTTTTCCCAACACCGAGCATAAAAGCTCGGCGAAGGGGGAGCCTTCTAGAGGATTCTCAGGCACCCGCTTTGGTGTCGTGGCGGTGCTCTCCTCGCAACGGCTGTCCGGGTATCTGACACCGGCCCATCCAGCATCCAGCATCGAGCATCGGCCGGGTGGGTGCTCCAGCAACCAGCGACCAGCGACCAGCGACGGTGGGGTAGGGGGCGGCTGCGCTACCATTGTCGAACCAGGAACCCGAACAATGAGCGACCTCATCGAAACCACCCTCGGTCACTACCGCATCGTCGAGAGAATCGGTGCGGGCGGGATGGGGGTGGTATATCGCGCCTACGACGAGCGGCTCGACCGCGACGTGGCGGTGAAGGTGCTGCCCGACGAGGTGGCCGGGAATCCGACCCGGGTCGCGCGGTTCGAGCGCGAGGCCAGGGCAGTGGCGAAGCTGGCGCACGCGAACATCCTCGCCATCCACGAGTTCGGCGCGGACAGGGGTGTCCACTACGCGGTGACCGAGCTGCTGCAGGGAGAGTCGTTGCGGGAGGTGCTGCACCACGCAGGCGGGCCACTGCCGTGGCGGCGGGCACAGGAGGTCGGGGTCATGGTGGCGGACGGGCTGGGTGCGGCGCACCGGAGCGGTATCATCCACCGCGACCTCAAGCCCGAGAACATCTTCGTCACGTCTGACGGCAGGGTGAAGGTCCTGGACTTCGGGCTGGCCCAGTTCAAAGAGCCGCTCGAGGGGGAAGCAGACACGGCGACGATGACGCCGGCGGGGACAGCGCCTGGGACGGTGCTGGGCACGGTGGGGTACATGTCGCCGGAGCAGGTGCGGGGCACGCCGGCGGACGAGCGGTCGGACATCTTCGCGCTGGGCTGCGTGCTCTACGAGATGCTGGCCGGCGAGCGAGCCTTCAAGCGGGAAACCACGGCCGAGATCATGACCGCGATCCTGCGCGACGAGCCGCCGTCGCTGGCGGCGTCAGGTGTGGAGGTGGCGCCAGAGGTGGTGCGCACGGTGGAGCGCTGCCTGGAGAAGAACCCGGAGCGGCGGTTCCAGTCGGCGCGGGACCTGGCGTTCGCGCTGGGCTCGCTCACCGGCAGTTCGGCACCGGTCACGCCGGTCGAAGCCGAGCCTGGCACGGGGTCACGCAGGTGGCCGGCGATCGCAGCCGCACTCGCCGGCCTGTCGCTGCTGCTGGCCGTGGCGGTCTGGCGGCAGCCGCCCACCGTCGACTTAAGCAGCTACCGGTTCACGCCGTTCGCCACCGACGCCGAACGCGAGTTCGAGGCCGTTTGGTCTCCGGATGGCCGGAGGATCGCTTACGTAAAGTTCGTGGATGGTCGACCACAAATCCTGATCCGCGGCCTCGACGCCGAAGTTCCGGTTCAGATCACCGATCTACCGGGGGGAGCGTCCAAGCCGTTCTGGTCACACGACGGTCGCCGCGTGTGGTTCCTGTCCGAATCTGCGGTCTGGTCCGTCGGGAGCGCCGGCGGCGAGCCCGAGCCGGCTCAGGAGGGCAGAGTGATTGCGGCTACGCTTTCGCCGGACGGCCAGACTCTGGCCACTTGGCGATTGACGGGTGACAATCCAACGTACGGCAGCGTCTGGCTCGCCTCGCCGCCCACGGCAGAGCCGCACAGGTACGAGCCGGCGTCGTTCGAGGTGAGGGGCGCGCTCTCGCCGGTCCACCTGCGTTTCTCACCGGATGGTGCGCGGATTCTCGCCGCGATCCAGGGTCATGATGGCGTTGAGATCTGGCTTCTCGCGTTACCGGAGCGCGGGGAGAACCACGGTGATCCGTGGCGGGTCTTTTCGGATGTCGCATGGAAGAACCCGCCAGACATCTCGTGGATGCCGGACGGTCGCCACATTGTCATGGGTATGCGGGCTCAGCTTTGGATCGCCGATCTCAGCTCGGAAACGTTGACACCCCTCACCGTGGGGATTACCGAAAAATCAAAACCTGACGTGTCGCCGGACGGCTCGAGAATCGTCTTCAACTCGATCGTGCGGGACCACGACATCGTCGAGGTGCCGCTGGACGGATCTCCGATGCGGAACCTCCTGGCCACGTCTCAAGACGAGGCCGCGCCCGCGTGGATCCCCGGACAGAACCGCTTCGTCTACACAATCTTTCGGGAGGCACACCTCGAGATCAGGGTTCGCAGCCGAACCGAGGGTTGGGACCAGCCAATCGTGACGCAAGACGACTTTCCGGGCGAGCTGACCAGGATCATCCAAGCCCCTGTGGTATCTCCAGACGGCGAGTCGGTCGCGTACGTCCGATGGCCGGTAGACGGGCCTCCAGCGATCTGGCTGTCGCCTATCCGGGGGGGCACGCCAACAAAGTTATTTGACACCGCCGGCTCACAAATTGCGTTCGACTGGTCACCTGATGGCCGATGGCTGACCTTCATCTGGAACGTAGGAGGATCGTACAAGCTCGTGAAGAGCGCTGTGGGCGGCACCGAGCTGCCGAAGACCCTGATCGAAGACTGTGTGTTTTCGGGGTTCATACCTGCGTGGTCGCCGACCGGAGAGTGGATCGCCTTTTATTGTGACAAGGGTCCCGAAAAAGGCATCCGGCTCGTTTCGCCTGATGGGGGAGAATCGCGCGTACTCGCCGACATCGAACCGCGAGGATTCGTGTGGTCCCGAGACGGTGGAACCCTCTACACAGTCAGAGGCGATACCGCTACCTCGCAGCTTGTCGCGGTGGATGTCGGAAGCGGCGAGATCACGACGATTCGGGAATTCGGCCCTGAAATCTGGTTTTCTGCTCCCTGGTATCCAAACATACGGTTCACGCTGGCTCGCGACGGAACGAGCTTCTCGGCCACCATCTTCCGTCTGTACATGGATCTCTGGCTGCTCGAGGGGTTCAATCAGCGGAAGGGACTCCTCGACCGCCTCCGATGAGGGAATCAGAGGAATCGGTCACGGACGCTGGACGTAGGCGCGCAGCCCTCTCGGCCGCCGACCATTGGTGAAGGAGCGCCTCAGGTGTCAGACGATGGACGCGAATGGCAAAGCCGCCGACAGCGCCCCGTGCGGGCGTGCCGTCTTTCACAATGTTGGGTCCACCGTCGCCACGGTGGGGCGGTTCTCTCGGGTCCCGACATTGTGACAGGGGGCACCCTCGGGGAGCGCTTCGGGGAG
>JBFELO010000266.1:0-3207 GCA_041552055.1 Candidatus Sulfomarinibacteraceae bacterium
GGGTGATGGCGTCGCCGGCGGCTTCGAGAGCCTTTTCATGGGCAATGAGGTTGGTGTTGGTGAGGGCGTTGGACATGGTCACATCCGGGTCGTTCATACTCCCCCTGGAGCCGGTGAGGCAGTCGATGTTGAGCTGCTACGCACCGGCCCGACCGGCCTGCGCTTGACATCGACTGACCACCGGCTGCTTCCTCTCTTGAACGACCCGGAGGTGACCACAACGGCCTCACGCACGTTGACAACTGCCCCTGACACTTGTTGCTGTACCTGTTTCCTGCCCCTGAACCTGATCGCCGCCCCTGTCTTTCCAGCAAATATCTTTCGCCGCTCTGCGGCTCACATCAAGCGTTCTCGCGATTCCTGTGACCCCTAGAGTGCATCTGGGACGGTCCGTGGGCCCGCCTCATCAGATTCCGGATGAGCCGAAGACGGAGAGGCTCGGTGGGTTATTCCTCGAAACCGCCACCCTCGTCGAGATCGGGGGGAGCGCCGCGGCGCATCCTCTCGCGGACGGCGTCGAAGATCAGGTAAAAACCGATCAGCAGCACGAAGACCGGCCACCAGTCGCGGAGCCAGTACAGGTCGAACAACCCCAGGTTCTCCACCAACAGCAACCCTCCTACGACGGCCAGGAAGATGCCGAACATGAGACGGCCCCCGCCCGGGGTTCGATTCACCGGGGTGGGTGCGGCGCCACCCATGTTGACCAGGTGCGCCTGTCGATAGGCGTCGAACATGGAGTAGATCCAGATGAAGATGCAGGCGAACACGACCAGCGTCACCGGCAGCGCGCCCTGTACCGCCGCGAGGACCAACAACCAGAACGCCCCGGCGATCATCACGGCGCGGTCGAAGGCTTCGCCGTACAGTTGGCCGATGGGCAACCCGGGGACGATCGAGAGCACGGCAGCGAGGCCGGGCACTTTGAGCTGGGGACCGGCTTCGACGCGTGCGGGTGGGGGAGCAGCCGCGGCCGCAGGCGCAGGCGCAGGGGGCATCGGGGGCGTCTCCGGTGGTGGACTCACGGTCGGGTCGTGGTCGTTCATGATGCTTCTCCTTGGTCGGAAGTCGTGTCGGTGTCGCCGCTGACGTCACTGACGTCGCTCTGCGGGCTGAGCATCTCTCGGACGGCTGCGATTTGGCGGTTGCCCCACCGCCACGCACGCCACATCATGACCCGGAGCTCACCTCGACCCTCGTCGGCGACGAGATTGACCTCCTCGGTGACGCTTGAGGCCACCCGCTGGACGTCCGGGACTCGCGCGATCGAGACCGGATTGAGGACCATCAGAGAGGCCAGCGCCGCCAGTGCGTACGCGGCCGCGACGGCGGCGCGCCGACTCATGATCGGACGGACACGCGGTTGCCGCCGGACCGCGACGCACCGCTCGGCCAGACCGGCGGGCGGCAGCATCGCCTCGCTGACCTGATGCACGAGCGAGAGGTCGGTCCAGATTCGTGTGCAGGCAGGACATCCTTCGAGGTGGACGAGGAGCCGATCGAGGTCCTGCTGGGCGATTTCTCGGTCGATGGCCGACATCAGCAGCCGGAGCCAGCGTCGGCAGGGCGACGCCACGAGATCGGCCTCGAGATGCGGTGGTGGTTCGAGACTCCGGAGGGGGGTGACGGCTTCGGACACGAGCTCCAGGGCGTGTCTTAGGTCCGCGCACTCCTGGCAATGCGCGAGATGTCGCTCGACATCTCGGGCGTCGCGGGCCTCGAGCTCGCCGTCGAGGTAGGCGCTCAGGCTCTCGCGGACTTCGTCACAACGTGACATCACGGTCCCCCGTCAACCGGCCCCTCGGGTGGCGGCACGACCCTGATCTGGAGCCGCCGCGTGACGGCGGTCGCGAGCTCGAGCCGGGCTCGGTTGAGGCGTGACTTGACAGTTCCGAGTGGCAGATCCAGGGCCTCTGCGATTTCCTGATAACTCATTCCCGCGAAGTCGCGCATCAGAATCAGTGTCGCCAGGTCCTCGTCCAGATGCCTCAGGGAGGCGGCGACGATCTTGAGCCGTTGCTGCCGCTCCGTTTGCTCGTGAGGGTCGTCCGAACCTGGCAGGTGGTCGATCACTTCGGGGTCGACCCAGGCAGCCGTCCGCTCCCGACGCGATCTGCGGTGCGCATCGATCAGCAAGTTCTTCGCTACGCGCCAGGCCCACGCCATGAAGTTGGATCCGGCGCGATAGCGATGCAGGTTTTCCCACAGCTTGAAGTACACGTCCTGCGTCAACTCTTCGGCCTCGGCGGCGGACGGCGAGTAGCTGGCGCACAGCCGATAGATTGGGCGGACGGTCGTGCTGACTAGTGCCGACCATGCGTCTTCGTCCCCTTCCCGACATCGTTCGACGGTCGCCTCAAGGGTCTCGGGCTCCATTCTCACTCCCGTCTAACGCCAATCGACTGTCAAAGGTTCGGAGGCGCGCGAAATACTCAGCCAGTTCGACAGGTTGTGACCAGGCAGAACGCAGTCAGGCTGTCGAGCTGTTTCACATCTGCATGCTACACGAGTCTGGGAGGTTTGAGATGGCCGTTGATACTCGGGCGGGGTGCGGTTCACCGGGCCGAGGCGTCGTCACCGGTGGGGGCGCGGTGCCGTCTCGAAGCGAGTCTGCCGGAGCCCTTCGTGGATGAGCCGAGTTGGCCGACTGGGACTGTGCGCGAACGGGTCGAGGCCGCGCTCGAGGAGCTGCGGCCGGCTCTCCGCGCTGACGGCGGGGACGTCGACCTCCTGCGGATCGACGATGATGTCGTGGTCGTCCGCCTGTACGGAGCCTGCAATCACTGCCCGATGGCCCCGTCCACGCTCGCTGACTTCGTCGCCGAGCGCGTCAAGCTGTACGCGCCGGAGATATCGGACGTGGTAGCAGAGTGAACGGATGACGACCGATCGGCGGCCGCTACAGCCGCCTCATCGCCGTCGAGCGTCATCGGTGTGGGTCAGGCGTCGGACGTTTGGCGGTGGCGACAGGCCGGACACACCCCGATGAACTCGATGCGCTGGTCGATTACCTCGCAACCCACCAGCTCCTTGAGGGACTCCCATTCCAGCGGACCCTGACTGTGGACATCCAGGATCCCTCCGCAATCCGAGCAGATGAAGTGGGCGTGTGGGTTGATGTCGGCATCGTAATGGGCCCGCCGGTCGTTGCCGTAAATCTCGCGCACCGCGCCTTCATCCTTGAGGACGGAGAGGTTGCGGTAGACC
>JBFELO010000267.1:0-3169 GCA_041552055.1 Candidatus Sulfomarinibacteraceae bacterium
CCGTCCGGATCGGCCACGTCGAGTGCGTCGCTGAGGATCCGCTCGGCCACGAGCACTCTCGGCGAGGTGCCGCTCCAGGAGGACGGCTCCTTTTACATCGAGATTCCAGCCGACACGCCGGTGCGGCTGGAGACCCTCGACGCGGCGGGCCGGGTGGTGAGGGGGCCTTCCGCATGGATCTGGGTACGCCCCAACGAGCGCCGTGGCTGCATTGGCTGTCACGAGGATCGGGAACTGGCGCCGGAGAACCGGGTGCCCCTCGCCGTCGGGAACCCCCCGGTGCCCCTTTTCCAGTTGGCCTCCCCGGGTGTGGTCGGCGGATCCCATGCATCCGACGGGGTGGAGCGGTGAGCGCGAGACGCGGCGGGCCCCGGTCGCTGCTAGCCGGGCTGGCGCTCCTCGCCTTCCTGTTCGTCGCGGCCAACGGGTACCGCCACTCGGTCGAACACGTCCAGCACATGGCCGGAAGCGAATCGGCCGGCCTCAACTGCGTGCCCTGCCACTTGCTGTCGAAACAGGACGGTCCGATCGGCCGCTTGCTGCAGAGGGAGTATCTGTCGCCGCTGGACCTCGCGGTGACCGATGACGGAGAGTGGCTCTACGTGACCGCCGAGGACAGCGACGTCCTGCTTGCGGTGGATCTGCGTGAGAAGCGGGTGGCGAGCTCGATTCCGGTGGGAAACCGGCCTCACAGCGTAGTGGTGAGCCCTGACCGGAACACGGCCTACGTGAGCAACCGCTGGTCGAATTCGGTCTCGATCGTCGACCTCACAGCTGGTGAGGTGATCGGTGAGCTTCCGGTCGGCACCGGACCCTCGGGGCTGGCCCTTACGCCGGATGGGTCCACGCTGTACGTGGCGAACACCGTCTCGAACGATATCTCGCTGCTCGATCTGACGACCGGTCGAGAGCGCAAGCGCATGTCCGCCGGAAACGCGCCCTATGCCGTGTCCCTGGCACGGGATGGGAAGGCGGTGTACGTGACCAACCGGCTCTCCAGCCAGCTCGCGTTCCGCGAGCCGCCGGCTGCCGAGCTCACCGTCGTCGATGCGGGATCGGAACGGGTGGCAGAGCGGCTCGACTTCCAATCGGCACACCTCATCGAGGGCATCGATTTCACGCCGGGCGGCGACTGGGCGGTGGTGACGCTCGTGAGACCGAAGAACCTCATCCCGGCCACGCAGATCGGCAGAGGCTGGATGCTCACGTTAGGTCTGGGCATCGTCGATCTCACGCAGGATCGGCAAGAGCGGAGGATCATCCAGCTGCCATTGGACGACGTCAACGGGTTCTATGCCGACCCGTACGACATCGTCGTCAGTCCGGACGGTCAACGCGCGTTCGTCAGTCACGCGGGGGCGGACGTCATCAGCGTCGTCGACCTCCATACCCTCCGCGAGCTGCTCGACGGAACCCCGGCGGACAGCCTGGCGGTCTACGCCAATCACCTGGGGGTGAGCGACCGCTACGTGGAGAAGCGGATCGCGACGGGCGCGAACCCGAAGGGGCTGGCGCTCTCTCCGGACGGGCGGCGCCTGTACGTGGCCGAGCGGCTCGACGACCGGATCTCTGTGATCGACGTGGATCGTCTCGAGATCGTAGACGCCATCGAGCTGGGAAGCAGCAAGGAGACCTTCCTTCGCCGGGGCCAGAAGCTCTTCCACAACGCGGGACACTCTTTCCAGGGCCAGTTCAGCTGCCGCTCCTGTCATCCCGAGGGGCACCACGACGCGCTGACGTACGACCTCGAGCCGGACGGGGTCGGGCGAAACGTGGTGAACAACATCTCGCTGCGTGGATTGGCCGAGACAGCGCCGTACAAGTGGACGGGCAAGAACGCGAGCCTGTACAGACAGTGCGGCTTTCGGTTCGCCAAGTGGCTCACGAGAACCGAACCGTTCTCCGAAAATGAGCTGTACGCGCTGGTGGGTTACATTCTCTCGCTCTCGCCCGCCCCGAGCCGATATCGAACGGCTTCGGGCGAGCTGACGGAGGCTCAGCTTCGGGGTCAGGCGGTCTTCGAGCGGACGGTCACCAACGACGGTGAGCCGATCCCGGCGGAGAACCGGTGCATCACGTGTCACCCCCCGCCGCTGTTCACCAACAAGCAGAAGGCCGATGTGGGCACGCGCGGT
Source organism: Candidatus Sulfomarinibacteraceae bacterium (assembly GCA_041552055.1). Taxonomy (GTDB): domain Bacteria; phylum Acidobacteriota; class Thermoanaerobaculia; order Thermoanaerobaculales; family Sulfomarinibacteraceae; genus JBFELO01. Next base: position 2,136 of record JBFELO010000267.1, read on the forward strand.
CCGACGGACACCGAATCTGAGTTCGACACGCCGGTGCTGAGCAACCTGTACGACCACGGTCCGTATCTGCACGATGGACGCGCCGTGACGATCGAGGAGATCTGGACGAAGTACAACCCGGATGACCTCCACGGGGTGGCGAACGATCTCACCAAGGCGCAGCTCAACGACCTGGTCGAGTACTTGAAGAGCCTGGGGGGCGCCCAGAACCCCTCGCAGGAGTAAGACATGCCTCCGATTCGACGACACTTGGCAGGCTCCGCGACCGGCGCGCTGCTGATCGGCGCACTCGCACTCGGCTGGCTGGCGATCGGGGGAGCGGAGTCGGCCACGCCGAGCTCCGCGCTATCGGCAGCGGAGGCAACCGCCGAGACCCACGCAGGAACGGCTCCGGCGCCGATCTCGCCGTCGCCCGCCTCCCAGGGAGGCTTCATGCCCGTCGTCCGCGAGTGGCGAACCTTCACCAAGAAAGATGGTTTGCCCTCCAACAAGGTCTATGCGGTCAGGGTCGGGGAGGACCGGGTGTGGGTCGGCACGGATGCGGGGGTCGCTTATTACAGGGACGGCGGCTGGAACACGCTGACGGTTGCCGACGGCCTCGCGCACAATGTCGTGCTCTCGATCGATGTGAACGAGGAGAGCGGCGATGTGTGGCTCGGCACGGCGGGTGGGCTGAACCGCTGGTCAGCCGGCCGTCTCGAGACCTTCAATCAGCTGAACAGCGGTCTGGCGAACGACGTGGTCTATGCGGTGTCCACCGAGGGGGAGTACCTGTGGGTGGCCACGGCCGCCGGTGCGGGCCGTCTGAACACTTACACGGGGCGTTGGGACATCTTCAACGAGCTGAACGCCCCGATGCACGAGCCCTGGACATACGGGGTCCACCTTCACGAGGGAGTGGCATACATCGCCGCTTGGGGTGGAGGGGTCCTCGAGTACGACTCGAAGACCGGGCAGTGGCGGGATCACGTCGACCCCGACGGCGAGATGGAGATCGATCTGTTCCCGGATGACGGAGTAGTGCACGACATCAC
>JBFELO010000268.1:0-3132 GCA_041552055.1 Candidatus Sulfomarinibacteraceae bacterium
CGCCCGGATACACGATGCAGGGCCACCCGCCCAACCGGGGACAGATTTCGTGCTGGCTGAATCCTGCATCCTGCATGCCGCTCACAGTTTGCGGGCCAATGTAGTAGACTCTGCCGCTGTGTTGGATCGAGGACCTCACGCCTTGCTGATGCAACCCATGCCCGGTCGAGAGACCGTCGCCGCCGGCGTGTGGATCACTCGCGGTGCGGCCCATGATCCCGGGCCGATCGCCGGCGCCACCCATCTGGTCGAGCATCTCACCCTGCGTGCCTGCGGAACACACGACCGGCGTTCACTGGCACTTGCCATTGACCGCCTCGGCGGCGAGGTCGACGCGTGGACCAGCTCGGAGCTGATGGGCGTCAGCGTCAACACGACAGTCGACGCGATCGGTGAGGCCCTTGATCTCCTGGTGGATGCGGTGCTCAGTCCCACCTTTGCACCGGAGGATGTCGAACTCGAGCGTCGAATCACGAGGGCCGAGCTCGAGCTCGTGGCCGACGATCCTGCGGAACGCGTGGGGGAAGCTCTCCTGAAAGCCGCGTGGGGGGATCATCCCCTGGCGCGACCTGTGATCGGAACCGTCGAGACCCTCGAAGCCATCACCCCGGAGATTCTCGAGCGCCACCATCGGACGCTCGTGCAACCAGGTGGAATGCTGGCAGCGGTGAGTGGAGACGTCTCGCGCGAGGAGGTTGCGCGCCGACTCGCGCGCCTTCCTCTCGACGGCGCTCCAGTTCTGCCGGAGGTGCCGCAGCTCGGGTGGCGCGGCGAGCACCTCGATCTCAGCCGCGAGGGCAGCGATCAGGTGCACGCCCGTCTCGCCTTCGAAGCCCTGGCGGTGGCCGATGCGAGAGTACCGACGCTGGTCATTCTCAACCGCACCCTCGGCGACGGAGCTTCGAGCCGACTCTTCCAACGTTTGCGTGAGGAAGAGGGCCTGACCTACGACATCTGGTCCGCACCCGTCTTGTGGAGACCGGGCGGGATCCTCGAGATCGGATGGGCGTGCGCCCCGCAGGCCTTTGCCGATTCGTGGCGTCTGGTCCTGGCCGAGCTTGGTCGGCTCGCGGATGACCTCCAGGAGGACGAGGTCGAGGTGGCGAAGGAGGGCATTCTCCGTGGCCTGCGCATGGACATGGAGTCGCCCGCTGCGCGCTGTTCCCTCGACGTTGCCGAGGTCATCGAGAAGGGTCGCCGCTTCGACCCCGAAGTGGCGTGTCGCGAGCTCGAGGCGGTCTCCAGGGAAGACGTCCAGCGTCTGGCGGAGGAGATCCTGCGTCCAGACCGCCGCGCCTCTGCCGTCTGCGGCCCCGAAGGAGCCGCCACGAGGGTCGCGTAGGCCCGTTCCCAACTCTCGTCGCCCGTCTCGCTTCGGCGAGGGGGGTGCCACCCTTCACATTGTCTGAGTTCGTCACCTTCCAGCTGAGCGAGGCCCCGAGGGCAAACAATGTGAAGAGTGGCACCGGTGTCGTCGACGCGGCCAAGCGCCCCTGATGGGCGGGAATGCCTATTTCCTCTTTCATGATGTCGTATCATCCCCCCGTGACGATCGAGATCCGTGTCCGTCGCCTCCCGCACGCCGAGGGATTGCCGCTTCCGGACTATGCCTCCGAAGGCGCTGCAGGTGCGGACCTGCGCGCGGCGATCGAGACCGAGATGGTGCTCGAACCTGGCGAGAGGGCGGCGATCCCGACCGGGCTCGTGGTGGAGATTCCGGCGGGCTATGAGGGCCAGGTTCGGCCACGGTCGGGCCTCGCCATCGAGGCCGGTCTCACAGTCGTCAACGCTCCGGGTACCATCGACAGCGACTACCGTGGCGAGCTCAAGGTGCTGCTGGTCAATCTGGGCTCGGAGCCCGTGCCGATCGGCCGCGGCGACCGCATCGGGCAGCTGCTGATCGCTCCCGTGACGCGGGCGTCATTCGTCGAATCCGAGGACCTGTCCGACTCCGCCCGTGGCGAGGGCGGCTTCGGCTCGACGGGAGTTTGAAGGTGGAAGCGGTCGTCCTCGCCACCGGCTCGTCGGGCAACGCGGTCCTGATCTCCTCGGGCGAGACCTTGATCCTTGTCGATGCCGGCGTCTCGGCCCTGCAGGTGCGGAAGCGGCTCGAGGCCTTCGGCAGATCACCCGAGGCTATCGACGTCATTCTCCTGACGCACGAGCATTCGGACCACGTCCGCGGCCTCGACGTCTTCCTGCGCCGGCACCGGGAGGCGCCCGTGTGGGCGACCCACGGAACCTGGTCGAGGCTCGATGTCCGAAGCGGAGAAGGCGGGGAGCTGCGATCGGGCAGGACGCGCCGTTTCGGCGCCTTCAGGGTCACTCCCGTCGCGACCTCTCACGACGCCGCCGAGCCGGTCGCCTACGTCTTCGACGACGGCGAGCACAGCGCTGCGCTGTGTACCGACACCGGCATCATCACGCCGCTTCTCGAGCAGCGCCTGCTGGGCTGCGAACTGCTGCTTCTCGAGACCAACCACGACAAGGACATGCTGCGCCACGGTCCCTACCCGTGGCACCTCAAGCAACGCATCGACTCGCGCACCGGACACCTTTCCAACCACCAGAGTTGCGAAGCCGTGGATCGCATAGGCTCGAAGGTTCTCAAGGCGGTCGTCGGCTTACACCTGTCGGCGGAGAACAACTGCCCGAACCTGGTGTGCGAGGCACTCCGTCGGACGGTGGGCAACGGGGCGGAGGTTGACGCCGTCACGCGATCGGAGATGATGAAGGTCGAGATCTCCGGCTCGGGCGTGCGGTTCGAGCGCCGCGCACTGATGGACGATCGCTGAGGCTTCGAGCGATCACTCGACCTCTTCACTCGGACTGAAGTTCGCGTGAATCGTCTTCGCGGTGGCACCGGTACCCCCACAAACCCTCGTCGCCGACAATTGCCGGCGCGCACGTGAACACTTCCCGGCATGCCGTGACCGCGGGATCACTCAGCGGAGAGTTGGTGAGGAGTATCGCTCCGTCCCCACGATCCTGCGCAATGGCCTCTCGAACGAGGTCGAGTTGGGTGAGGTCCTCCTGGCGCAATCGGTCGAGATTCCAGATGATGAAGCTCCCGGGACCGCGTTTCGCCGGGAAATAGAGCTGACCGTGGGGGAGGTAGGCGGCGACTCCGGA
>JBFELO010000269.1:0-3108 GCA_041552055.1 Candidatus Sulfomarinibacteraceae bacterium
CACAGGCTCCATCCGGGTGGGACCATGCCATGGTGGGACCGCCGCTTGTTGCGACGAGACCTCGAAATCTTGCTTTTTGGGTTCGCCATCTCTCACTCCGTACCTGTCCGTACTTCTCGGTCAGTTCGCGGTTTCACCGCTGACGATGTCCTTGAGCGCCGCCCACCTCGGGTCGACCTCGGGCTCGCAGCGACACGCCCCCTCCAGATTTCGGTTGGCGCCGCACCGCGGACACAGCCCGGCGCACTTCTCGTCACACACCATGCGCATCGGGAGCGCCAGAAGCACCTGCTCCACAGCCACGTCGCTCAGGTCGAGCACCTCGTCGGTCAAGAAACCAACGTCCAACTCATCGTCCTCGAGAGCGACTTCGTCCTCGTCGGGATGAGCCTCCCGACGGCGGTATTCCAACGAGTAGTGCTCGCGCACCTGCCACTCGACCGGCTCCAGGCACCGGACGCACACCAGAGGCCCGGTTGCCTCGAAGCTGCCGTCGACACTGAAGCCGGGCCCTACCGAACGGATCGTGCCCACCAGGTGCACCTCCACCGGCGCGGTGACCTGATCTTGGTCCAACCGCTCGGGCTCCAGCGACAGCCGCTCGTCGAAACGCAGCGGCTCGTCGTCAATCTGAGACAGGTCGATCTTCACGCACACCTCTCCAGGCGCAACGAGCGGGAAGTATAGCAGATAATCCGTTTGCGGCGGGCTAGTCCGTTGGTCGCGCAGCCCGCACGGCGCCTTGTTTGGGTGCCAGCGCCACTGTGAACACCGCCACTCCGAGCGCCACCACGCTGACGACGGTCCACACCGCGTTCCCGACCACCGGGAGCATCCTCGCCACCAACAACAGGGTGACACCGAGGAAGACGTGAAAACTCACCGGCAGCGATCTCTCGATGACGCGGTGCAGCACCGCGCCACCGAACCACCCACCGAGCACGGCGAAACCGAACGCCTTCACCAGCTCGAAGGCAACCGACAGGGTTGCGAGCAGGGGTACAGCGAGCGTCGGCCCCAGGCCAACCACGGCCACCAGGGCGGCGAACAGCGTGATGAAGACCAGTAGCCCCAGCACCAGTACTCTCGCGCCCATCGACGGCACCAACCAGACGCCGAGCCGCACCTTCGCCGGCACCAGGAACGCGATCAGCGTGGTCACCAACAGCCAACTGCCGGCAACCAACAACCGGACCGCAACCTCGACGTTGTCCCCGACCTGTTCCAGTTGGAGGCCGCCCAGCGACGACACGGAGATCACTCGACCATCCACCGTGGCCGCCGGGTCGAGCTGCACTCGGCCGTGTATCGCCACCACGTGACCACGCACCTCGGCTGTGGGGCCGAGCAGCGCGTCGCCGCCGATGACGACGACGTCGCCGTCCACCTTTTCGTTGATGACCAGGTCTGTAAGAGCGGCCGCCTTGCCGGGTGCTGTCGCCGGCAGACTGCTGGAGGCGATCAACAGGCAGCTGACGACTAGGACACCGATCAGGCGCGGATTCGCCATGGCGAGAGTGTACGCCACCGCCTGGTGGCGGCGACGATCGACAACGCACCGATGGCGGTCGCGACCGCAGAGACGACGTACACCAGCGTCGGAATGGTGGCCTGCGCGGCCTGTGACGTCGCTGCGAGCGCCACCACCCAGTCGCTGGCAGCCCCGGCCACGGTGAGCCAGCCCTTGGAGGACCAGAACGGTACGGTTGCCAGCAGGCTTCCGCCCGGCACACCACCGACGGCCGCCAAACCGACCAACGCCGTCAGCAGGGAGGCGGCGACAGGAATCAGGGACACCAGACGACGGTCGCGCGCGCGCACGGCCCGCATCACGGCCTGCTCGATGGTTCTGTCAGCTGGCGGGACCATGGCCGCGAGGAGCCCGACGAGCCGACGTTCCGCGTCGGCCAGGGCACGACACGAGGCGCAGGAGTCGAGGTGGCGCAGCTCGGCCTGCGACAGCCGGGAGGTCTCGCCTTCGACCTCGATCAGGACCTCCTGAATCAGCTGACAACCCGTGTCCACCAGACGCCTCCCCTCTCTGCGTTCCGTCACAGGAACGTCTGCAATGCTTTTCGTAATACGGAATGGGCGCGAAAAAGTTTGTTCTTGACCGTTCCGAGCGGCATGTCCTTGAACTCTGCGATCTCCTGGTATGACAGGCCGCCGAAGTGCCTCAACAGCACGAGCTCCCGGTACTCGGGCCGCAACTCCTCGATCGCGTACTTGATGTACTGGGCCAACTCCTTGTTCTCGCAGTGCCCGAACGGGTCCTTCTCGGAGTCCGTAACTACCATCTCGACCTCTTCGCCATCCGCATCGCGCCGGTACAACGACACCGTCTGGAGGCGCCGGCGACGCAGCTGGTCGATGCCCAGGTTGTGGGCGATGCGGAAGAGCCATGTGGAGAACCGGTACTTGGGGTCGAACCGTTCCAGCGCGGACCACGCCCGGATAAACGTCTCCTGGGTCAACTCGCGCGCCAGCTCCGTATCTCCCACCAGCTGGCCGAGGAACGCCGTCAACCGCCGCTGGTACCGGCGCACGAGCACTGCGAATGCGGTCTCGTCCCCGGTCAGGGCGTCGACGACCAGCGTCTCGTCCGCGGGCTGAGGGGTCGCATCCTGCACGGCCCGGTCATCTTACAGTGACCGGCGCGCGGACAGCCGGTCTGAGATGACCCGGGTTCGGACGCCGGCCCGGGACGTCACCGGCGGTCGCGGGCGCTCGGGTACGTGGAGTGGTCCAGCCGTGTGCTGCGGCCCGGGTTGATTGATCCGGAGCTGTCGATTCCGATTCCGATCCCGATCCCGATTCCGATTCCGATCCCGATGGCGCTCCCATTCCTGTCCCCGTTACCGTTCCCGTTCCCGTTCCCGTTCCCGTTCCCGAGAACATGGTGAGAGAGATCAGAACCATGAAAAAAGGGGCGCCAAAGCGCCCCCCGAGATCAAGTGAATAGATTTCTTACCAGGAGAACTTGACCCCCAATCGGATCCGTCGCGGATCCTGGTAGGCAAAGGCCTCGTTCCAGGTCGGGTTGGTCTGCGGCTCGAGCTCGGGCGGGATCGGTTCCGGGTAATCATCGTCCGCCAACGAGGTCCACCG
>JBFELO010000270.1:0-3090 GCA_041552055.1 Candidatus Sulfomarinibacteraceae bacterium
CCCGCAGCACCTCTCCCAGGTCGTTCGCTACACTCGTCTCCTGAATGACCTCCAATCCCTCATCGAGTATCGCGATCCAGCTCTTGCTTGAGTGAAGATCGATCCCACAGTAAAGTGCCATCGGCTCCTCCTTCTCCCACTGCTTTCCACAGCGGGTTTTTTCCCAACACCGAGCATAAAAGCTCGGCGAAGGGGGAGCCTTCTAGAGGATTCTCAGGCACCCGGTCGAGCGTGCAGGCGTGGACAATCGACCCCAGCCGAGAGGTGCCTGGCACCGACACAAGTCCTTGAACGCCAACCACCTACGAAAGTGGCGCTTTTTGTTCCGGCTCGTCGGTGGCTTGCGCCATCGGGCACGTGGGCTGGCTGTCACTGCCTCGGCCTGTTAGGACAGTCATCGACCGCGTGCTGCAGGCCCGTCTCGATGAGAGAACGGACGTGGTCGTCCGCGACGGAGTAGTAGACCTGCCGCCCGTTGCGGCGTGAAGTCACGAGGCCGCGATCGCGGAGCAGACGGAGCTGGTGGCTGACGGCGGAGATGGACACATCGGCGAACTTCGCCACGTCGCCGACGCGCGGTTCGCCCAGATACATGAGTGCGTGCAGAATCCTGAGCCGGCTCGGATCTCCCAGGGCCGAGAACAGTCGGCTGAGACACTCCACCTGCCAGTCGGGAAGAGGTTCGAAGGGTTCGGCAGGGGTCCCGGCGTCGGGCGTTTTCTCTCGTGCCGGAGTGTCCTTGTGTGCGGTTTCTTTCACGTGTCGATCCTCCAATGTGACGCCCGCGGGGGACGCCACACCCATCAGTACTTCATCCGCGAGAACAGATGGAGCATCTCGCGGCCGATCTGTCGGCAGCGCTCGTCGTACTTCGCAGCCTCCTGGTCGGTGCCGTCAAAGGTTTTGGGATCGTCGTACGGGATCGCGATGCGCTCGGTCGCGCCGAGCACCAACGGGCAATCTCGGTCCGCCCGTGAGCAGGTCATGACCGCGAAGAAGTCCTGCGTCGGGTTCGGCGGCCGATCGTACACCTTGGAGAAGCACTCCATTGCATCCTTGTCGTCGGTGTAGCGGACTCGGTAGGCAGGGTTGTTTCCCGTGTCGGACGTGTCGATCCGAAATCCGGCTCGCGCGAGTGCCGCAACCGCGCGCGGATCGAAGGCCGTCGCCTCGGTTCCTCCGGAGAACGTCTCGACCCGCGACACTTCGAAGAGGTGAGCCGCGGTCTGCGCCCAGATCTGAGCCATCTGACTGCGGCGCGAGTTGTGGGTGCAGATGAAGACAAGCTTCGCGGTCGCGCCAGCGCTGGCTCGCTCCCGAATGAAGATCGCGAGCTGCTCGAGCTCGGCCTGGCGCTCCGCCGAAATCTCTTTCGTCTCGGTCCGTGCTTCGGCGACGGTCGATGCGAGGTCAGGGTAGAGCGTCGGGTGTGGCGTGCGCATGCGGGCCTCGGTGCTTCAAGGAAGGTCGGGTCATGTCACGCCTCGCTGCAGCCCGGGCTCAGGCAGACTCCGCGGCAGCCTCGGGCCGAGTGCCGATGAAATAGCGCCGCCGGAAGTAGAGCGCCACGTTGACCAGACCGATCAGCACCGGCACCTCGACCAGCGGCCCGATGACGGCGGCGAACGCGGCCCCGTGGTCGATCCCGAAGGTGGCGATGGCGACCGCGATGGCGAGCTCGAAGTTGTTGGACGCCGCGGTGAAGCTCAGGGTCGCCGACTTCGGATAATCAGCGCCGACCTTCTTCGACATGAAGAACGACACCAGGAACATGATCACGAAGTAGATCAGCAGCGGGATCGCGATTCGAACGACGTCCAGCGGCAGCTGCACGATGACCTCGCCCTTGAGGGAGAACATCACGACGATGGTGAACAGCAGCGCGATCAGCGTGATCGGACTGATCACCGGGATGAACTTTGAGTGGTACCACTCCTTGTCCTTGATCGAGATCAGGGTGAACCGGGTGATGATCCCCGCCAGGAACGGGATGCCGAGGTAGATGAACACGCTCCTGGCGATCTGGCCGATGGTGATGTGCACCTCGGTACCGGCGAGACCGAACCAGGTCGGCAGGACCGTGATGAACACGTAGGCGTAGACCGAGTAGAACAGCACCTGGAAGATGGAGTTGAACGCCACCAGGCCGGCGCAGTACTCGGTGTCGCCGTGGGCGAGCTCGTTCCAGACGATCACCATGGCGATGCAGCGGGCGAGGCCGATCATGATCAAACCGGCCATGTACTCGGGCCTGTCGGCCAGCAGGAGCACGGCCAGCGCGAACATCAGGATCGGGCCGACGACCCAGTTCTGGACCAGCGACAGTCCGAGCACCTTGAAGTCGCGAAAGACCCGACCCATCTCCTCGTACCGCACCTTTGCCAGCGGGGGGTACATCATCAGGATCAGACCGATGGCGATCGGGATGTTGGTGGTGCCGACCGAGAACCGGTTCCAGAAGTCGGCGACCCCGGGCCACAGGAAGCCCCAGCCGACGCCAACCGCCATCGCGAGAAAGATCCAAAGGGTCAGGTAGCGGTCGAGGGTCGACAGCCGGCGGGCCACGCCATCTGCAGCGGTCATTTGCGCACCTCCTGCACCTGCTCCTGCCGGTGGCGCCGACGGGCCTCCTCGAGGCCCCACCGGCACAGGGTCTCGACCCCGAGTCGCCGCAGCTCCTCCACCGTGACCGCGTCTACCGCGGCCTGCTCGTCGCCCTCGAGGGCCTCGAGCGAGTTGTCGATCCACGGCTTGACACGCGGCTCGTCTGCGAGGCCGACGTGGACCCAGCGGCCCTCCTTGCGCTCGGTCACGAGGCCGCCGAGCTTGAGCTCGCGGAGGTGGGCCGACACCGTGGACGGCGCGAGACCGAGCACCGCCGTGATCTGGCACACGCACAGCTCACCGTCGCGCAGCATGCTCAGGATGCGCAGCCGTGCCGGGTGGGCGAGGGCGCGCGTCACCGTGACGGCGGTCTCCAGCTCCGATTCACTCATTTCGTCTCCTCGCGAAATGTAGTATTGTTCCGGTGGGGGTGTCAAGCCGATGCGGAGAGACCGTCGGGAGCGAGCGTGATCGACTGGAAGACCG
>JBFELO010000271.1:0-3057 GCA_041552055.1 Candidatus Sulfomarinibacteraceae bacterium
ATCACCAGCGGCCCCAACCTGGGCGGCGAGGGCGGCTCGGGCGCGATCGCCTCGGGCCTGTTCGGCGTGATGAACGTCGAGCCTGTGGATTCGATCTGGTACCGCTCCCAACTGACGCGAGCCGAGATGGACCTCGCCACCCCGGCCGAGCTGTTCACCGACCTCAACGGCAACGGCGTGTGGGACGACACCATCCCGGCAGAGCCCTTCGTGGACGCGAACGGTAACGAGGTCTGGGACGATGCGGTCCCGGCCGAGCCGTTCGTGGACGGCAACGGGAACGGCTCATACGATCTCGGTGAGGCGTTCACCGACACCAACGCGAACGGCATGTGGGACGACGCCATCCCGGCCGAAGCCCTTACCGACACCAACGGCAACGGCGTCTGGGACGATACCGTCCCGGCCGAGCCGCTCACCCCCGACACCAACGGTGACGGGATCCGCAACGCCCACCGGACGACGCCGGGCGGCCAGCCGATCCTCGACTACGACGCCGTCTATCCGGAAGGTCACCCGTACGCGGGCGCCCCGATCCTGCGGCTCACCCAGGGGACCGAGATCGTCCACAACGAGCTCAACGCCGTCATCGACGGCCCGATGGACAACGACAAGGAGCCCTACCAGCTCTATCCGGACCGGGGCGAGGCGTTTCGCGAGCTGACGATCGCGTTCCACGACGAGGTCAAGATCGTCCAGGCCTTTCCGGAGTGGTTCAACCAGCTGGCCTTCACCCTGGGCAGCGTCAAGGACGGCTTCGCCGTGAACTACGGCACCGGCGGCATCGGCTCGGAGATCATCGGCAACCGGCTCGGCGTCGGCCCGATGCACGAGTGCGTCGAGTGCAAGTACGAGGAGTTCTTCCTGACCTCGTGGGCGGTCGGCGACCCGGCGATGATCGTCGACGTACCGGCCAACGCCGGGCTCGAGACCTGCGATCCGGCGCTCGCCAACTGCGACGCCATCGGTCCCAAGGCAACCAAGGCGTTCTATCCGGACGACCCTTCCAACGTGTTCCACGGCTACCTCAACGACCGCACCAAGGTGCGCAACATCCACGTTGGCACCGAGCATCACATCTTCCACCTCCACGCCCACCAGTGGAACTTCAGCAACCTCGATAACGAGGCCGACCAGTCCAACTACCTGGACGCCCAGCTGATCGGGCCGGGCTCCTCGTTCACCTACGAGATCACCTACGGCGGCGCCGGCAACCGCAACAAGACCCCCGGTGACTCGATCTTCCACTGCCACTTCTACCCCCACTTCGCCCAGGGCATGTGGGGCCTGTGGCGGGTGCACGACGTCTTCGAGCGGGGCTCGGTGCTCGACGCCGCCGGCCGCGTCCTGGAGCGGGGCCTGCCCGACTCCGAGATCTGCGCCGACGGCGTGGGCGGCACACAGTGCGGCGGCTACCTACCCGGCACCGCGACGGCGATTCCCGGCGGCACGCCGGTGCCCGCCGTGGTGCCGATCCCGGGTACGGCGATGGCGCCGATGCCGGGCATGATGTTGGCCGCCCTCGAGGACACCGACTTCGACGGGCTGCCTGACAGCCCCTCGGCGACTGAGGCGGCGCCCTTCATGGGCTACCCGTTCTACATCCCGGGCGTCGCCGGCCACCGGCCGCCGACCCCGCCGGTCGACCTGATAGCCGACGGCGGCCTGCCGCGGCACGTGATCGTCGGTGGTGAACGGCACACCGTGCAGACCGCCACCGATTTCGACGCGGTCCTGGAAGTCGCCCACGGGATCGGGATTCCCGAGGAGGGAACGCTGGAGGAGCGGGTCGCCATGGCCTTCCACGGGCCGCAGGCCCCGACCGGGCTCGGGCCGGTCTACCACGACAGCTACTGGCCCGACGGGTACCAGCCGGAACTCCATGAAGCCTTCGAGGTCAACGGCCTGCTGCCGAACTTCGGCGCGCCCTACGCCGAGCCCTGCCGCACCGACTCCTACGACGGCGGCACCAAGGGGTCACCGGTCGGCAACCCCAGATTCTACGCCGCCTCGGTGATCGAGCTCGACATGGACCTCAACAAGGTCGGCTGGCACTTCGGTCAGCAGCGGATCCTGGCCCTGGACGGCGACGTCGAAGCCACCCTGGCCGGCACCCGCGCCCCCGAGCCGCTGGTGATGCGGGCGAACTCCGGCGACTGCGTCGACATGGACCACACCAACCTGGTGCCCAACATCTACCAGCTCGACGACTTCCAGGTGAAGACACCGACCGACGTCATCGGCCAGCACATCCACCTGGTCAAGTTCGACGTCACGTCGGCCGACGGCGCGGCCAACGGCTGGAACTACGAGGACGGGACCTTCAGCCCGGACGAGGTGCACGAGCGGCTGCTCGCGCTCGCGGCCGGAACGTGGAACGAGGGCGCGTCTCCCTTCGATACGGCCTGTGGCGCCGACAACCTCGACTGCGCACGCACCACCCGTCAGCGCTGGTACATCGATCCGGGCTGGACCGGCAACGTGTTCACCCACGACCACTACGGACCGTCCACCCACCAGCAGGCAGGCCTCTACGCCACCATGCTGATCGAGCCCGAGGGCTCGGTGTGGAAGGACCCGGCGACCGGGGACACGTACGGCGACCGGGCCGACGGCGGGCCCACCAGCTGGCGGGCCGACATCTACACCGCCGACGGCGACGCCTACCGCGAGTTCTACCTCGAGTTCGCCGACTTCCAGGTCGCCTACCGGAGCGACGAGGGCGACGGCGCGGGCGGCGGTCCCATCAACTTCAACGGACCCAACCAGGCGGTCAACCCGTCCTACCGCAACGAGGTCGGGCTGCCGCACGTGCTGCAATCGAAGGAGGCGCCGTACCTCAACCCGACGGCCGCCGAGCCGCCAGGCTGCGGTGCGTACGACGGAACCGCCGCCGGCACCTGGACCGGCTGCGCCCCGGAGGCGATCTCGGCGGCCGACCCGGGCACCTTCGTGGTCAACTACCGCCAGGAGCCGCTGGCGCTGCGGGTGCGCGATCCACTGACCAACACCCAGGCGCTGAACGTCGACACCGACGGCGACCTGCTGCCGAACCCG
>JBFELO010000272.1:0-2940 GCA_041552055.1 Candidatus Sulfomarinibacteraceae bacterium
CTGGCGGACGAGATCCTGGCCGAGGTGGAGGGGGAGCGCGGGGCGCTGCCCCTGCTCGCGTTTGCCCTGGCCAGACTGTGGGAGAAGCGCGACCGGGAGAACGGCCTGATCACCCGCCAGGCGTACCGGGACATCGGCGGTGTGGGGGGTGCGCTTGCGCGGCACGCCGAGGCGCTGATGGAGCGGCTGGGCCCGGAGCGGCACGGCACCGTGCGCGAGATCTTCCGCAATCTGGTGACCGCGCAGGGCACACGGGCGGCGCGCGACACCGACGAGCTGCTGTCGGTATTTCGCGACAACCGGGACGATGCAGCAGAGGTCCTTCGAGCCCTGGTCGACGCGCGGCTGCTGACCTCGTACGAGCTGCGGTCGGACGATGGGCCGGGCCGGCAGAGGGTCGAGGTGATCCACGAGTCGCTGCTGAAGGCATGGCCGCGCCTGGTCCGCTGGCAGACCCAGGACGCCGACTCGGCCCGCGTGCGGGACGAGCTGCGCCAGGCGGCGCGCACCTGGGACGAGCACGATCGATCGGATGACCTTCTTTGGACGGGCTCGGCGTATCGCGAGTTCGCCGTCTGGCGCGAACGCTACCCCGGCGGCCTCACCGCAGTCGAAGAGGCGTTTGCCGAGGCCATGGCCTCGCTGGCGGGACGGCGCCGGCGGCGACGACGGATCGCGGTGTCCGTGGTCATCGCGGTGCTCCTGGCAGGCCTGGCCGTGGTCGGCTCGTTCTGGCAGCGGAGCGTCCGCGAGGCTCGCCGCGCCGAGGCGGCCAACCTGCTGTTCCAGGCCGAGCTCGAGTTCGGCGAGGACCCGTCCGCGACCGTCGCCCACACGATTGCCAGCCTCGAGCTCGCGGACACGCCCGCGGCCCGCCGGCTGGCCCTGGAGGCGCTGTGGCAGGGTCCGACCGCCCTGGTCGTAACCGACGACGACGTCGCGTATTGCAGATTCAGTGCCGACGGCCGTTGGCTCGCGTACTCGGAGTGGGGCTCCGGCGCCGTGCGGATCGTCACCGCCGACGGCAACAGCAAGGTGCTCGAGAGCGTGCACGAGGTGCAGCAAGTCCTCGTGTTGGACAGCCCGTGGTCCGACGTGCTCCTGACGGTAAACAGGACGATGCAGTCCGGGCCGCAACATCTGGTGCTCTGGTCTGCCCCGGAGGGACGGCGCCTGGCCGAGTTTCGATACGAGGGTGCTGCGCAGCGGCGAGGGGTCGGCTGGAACGAGAACAGAGTGCTGCTGCTGGTGACGGAGGACAACCGGGCGAGCGTCGATGCGCTGCGCTTCGACGGCGCGCGCGAGCGCCTCGGCACCCTCGATTTCGACTTCAGCCCCGATGAACAGGGAAGCCGGAGCATTCGCACCGCGATGGATAGTCAGACCGGCCGCTGGCTCGGGGTGGTCGTGGACAACCAGGTCATGGTGTACGAAATCGGCGAGCACGACCTGTCGGCACCGCGCCCGCTGGGACGACACGAAGGGTCCATTGTTGACGTCGTTTTCGACTCGGAGGGCCGCTACCTGGCCACGGCCAACCAGGACGGGGAGATCCGCCTGTGGGACCCGACCGGGCCCTCGCCGCCGACGATCGTCAAGGGTCCCGCACGGCTCGAGGGACCGGTAATCCTCTTGGCCCGTAACGGGTCGATGTTCTACGTGGATTTCTGGGAGGACGAGCGCGACAAGCTGTGGCTGTGGTCGGTCACCGGCGGCGAGCCGAGGCTGCTGCGCCGCTTCGACCTGGGCGTGGGGGCCCAGGTGCTGAATTACGTCGAAATGGATCCGGTCGGGGGTCACCTCGCCAGTGGGTTTTTCGACAGGAAGGTCCGCCTGTGGCGGTTCGGCGCACCGGCCGATGCCGAGCCGCTGGCCATCGGGCGCGACGAGCCCGGTCAGCTGGGTGTTCCGATCTTCGCTCGTGACGGGCGGTGGCTGGCCACGACCGCCACGTTCGGGCTGGCTCTGTGGCCGTTGGAGCGACCCTACCCGTCGGTCATGCGGCATGACGTGGACCAGATGATGGGCGTGGTGTTCGCCCCGGACGGGAGCTGGCTGGCTTCTTTGGGGGCACTCGAGGCCGTGCGCATTTGGCCGCTGACAGGTGATGTGCCTGCCGAGGGTCGAGTCCTGTTCGACGACGACCCGGTCTGCCTGGCGGTGTCCCCTGGCGGCGGACGCGTCCTGGTAGGTACTCAAAAAGCTGAGGGGGGAGACCTGCTGATCTCCGTCGACGGCAGCTCCCGCAGGGTGTTGCGTGGCTTTCATGGTCAGACCTCGGCCGTGGCGTTCAGCCAGGACGGGCGCCTCGCCGCGGGCGCCGGCGGTAGCTTTGACGATACGGAGAAGGTCATCCGTATCTGGGACGTCGAATCAGGGGAAGAGTTGAAAGTGCTGGTTCCGGAGGCGAATCCGTACGAATGGACACTCCAGTTCACGCGCGAGGACTCCCTGCTGTCGGCAGGTGTGGACGGACTGCGGAAGTGGAATTTGGCGACCGGTGGGAGCGAGCTGCTGTACAGGGGAAATGTGAACAGATTCGCAGCGAGCGCCGATGGCCGACGTGTGCTCCTGGTCGAGCCGCAAACGGTGGGTGACGTCTTTCCCGCGCGCACCGTGTTCCTCGACTTCGAAAACGACGTCGTGCGGCGGCTCGACTCGCACGGCTCCCGGGTCGGTCGGGTTGCGCTCGACCCAAGCGCCAGGATTGCAGCCACCGGCGACGCGGACGGCGTCATCCGGGTCGGTCCCGTCACCGGCGAGGAGCCGCAGCTGCTGCTGGGTCATCAGGCCAGGGTCAGCTCCCTCGCTTTCGACCCGCTCGGGCGCTGGCTCGCGTCGGGCGCGGACGACGGCACGGCCCGCCTCTGGCCCATGCCCGATCTCTCGAAGCGGCCGCTGCACACCCTGCCGCGCGAGGAGCTGATCGCCAAGCTCAAG
>JBFELO010000273.1:0-2939 GCA_041552055.1 Candidatus Sulfomarinibacteraceae bacterium
GCGCGCGGTCGGCCGACGCGCCGACCGCAACGGGGTCGTGGTGGTTGTGGTGCCACAGCGGAGACGCGACGACGAGGCACAACTCGAACAGCGCCACAACGGCGAGCATGACCCGTATTCGGGATTTTCCGCAGCTGCTCACGACTGGTCCTTCTCGAAAGAACGCTGGCCGGTTGGCACGCGGCCGCGCAATTCAACGTTAGTGTCAGAGGGGTTGGGTGTCAATCGGTGCTCCGGCCGCGCACCGGAGGATCTGAAGGCAACCCCGTGTGTCCCGAATCGACTTCGGCGGTGGGAGAAACACGAACGCGAGGTATTATTCGAGCGTCGGTCGGGCACCCTCGTGAGGAAGACATCTCCCATCGACAGCCCGGCGTCGCCTCCCACGTCGGGCCCCTTTCTCGTCAGGACACGCCGGCGCCGATCTGCGGTGGGTAGCCGCAGGCTGCCAGGAGGGCGGTGGCGGCCGCCAGACGACTGCGAACCACGTCAGGGTTCTCGTCCAGGTCCTGGTTTCTCGGGTTCCACTTGATGTCAGCCCGGTCGGGACGCACGGTTACCGAGCTGAAGTTCTCGGATCGGGAGAGAGTCCGGATCGCCCCGCGGGTCGCCTCGGCGGCGAACACGGTCATGACCACGGCCTGGTCGGTGGAGGAGAACCTGAGCTGCTCATCCAGCTCGGAGTCGCCGATCTGATAGTCCTTGAGAATTCCGACCCGGACCATGAGCTGAGATCCGACGTCCTTGATCCCGGCGGACCACTGCTGGTGGCTGATCGCATGGACTCTCAGGGTCGCCCCCCCGGGTGAATACTGCGACCGCTGTTCGATCGAGTAACGACAGGGGTAGCCCCGGTACAGGCCCTCGATGCTGTAGCCGAACGGGCCGCTCACACGGGTGGTGCCGAGCTCGAAGGCGGGCGCCAACGTCTCCAGGCGGCGACGCCCGCCACGGCGCAGGAGCAGGACAACCACGATCACCAGAAGCGTGGCGCCGACCGTCAGCGCGATCACGACCATCGGATCATCGATCTCGGGCATCTCAACCCGAGTATAGCCCTGCGGCTTGCAGTAGACGCACGGTGAGAATCGCAGGTCCTGCCCATGACCTTGAGTCAGATTGACCATCCTGTCGTCCCCGTTCCCGTCCCCGTTCCGGTTCCCGGGGGAACAGTATTTCGGTCGACCGGTCCATCTGACTGAAACAGAGAGGCTTCTGCGGGTCGTCGGGGGCGCCGTGCGGGCACGGGAACGGGAAGGGGGAAGGGAACGCGGGGATCCTTCCAGGTAGACAGACATGGTGCGGGTTAGAATGCGCCACCATGAAAGATCTGGATCAACTTCGCGGAGCGCTCGACCGGGTCGACCGCGGACTGGTGGAAGCGTTGAGCGAGCGCCTGGAGACCGTCGCGCAGATCGCTCGGTTGAAGGCGGAGGGGTTGCCGTTCCTGCGGGACCACGATCGCGAGGCCGAGCTGCTGGCGCGCATCGAGGGCTGGGCGCGAGAGCTGGGGCTGGACCAGTTCCGGACCCAGGAGATTTTTCGCGAGATCATCGCCATGTCGCTCAAGTCACAGGAGGAGGAGCTGCTCAAGCGGGACCGGGTGGAACGCTCGGCAAAGGCTGCGTCCCAGGTGGCCTATCAGGGGGAGCCCGGATCCTACAGCCACATCGCTGCTCGGAAGTACTTCGCCTCGAGAGCGGATTCGATGGATTTCGTCGGCCATGGTTCGTTCGAACTGGCGTTGCGCGCGGCCGAACGAGGAGATGCGGCATACGCGTTCCTGCCGATCGAGAACACCACCGCCGGTTCGATCAACCAGACCTACGACCTGCTGCGACAGACCGAGCTACGGGTCGTCGGCGAGGAGATCCTGCACGTCCGGCACTGCCTGTTGGGCCTCGAGGGAGCCGCGGTGGAAGGTCTTCGTAGGATCTTGTCCCACCCGCAGGCGCTCCTCCAGTGTGCCCGATTCATCGCGTCGCTGGACCGGGTGGAACCGATCGCCGCGGCGGACACGGCCGCGGCCGCCCACGCCGTCAGTCGTGCGGGGGATCCGACCCGGGCCGCCATCGCGAGCGAAGAGGCCGCCGAGCTGTACGGGTTGTCGGTGCTCGAGCGCGGTATCGCGGACCAGGTCGAGAACTGGACCAGGTTCGTGGTGATCTCGGGCCTCGACATCGAGCTCGATCCGCGGATTCCCTCGAAGACCTCGCTGGTGTTCACCACCGCCCACCACCAGGGCGCCCTCGCGAACTGCCTGAACGTGCTCGCCGAGCACGGCGTCAACCTGACCAAGCTGGAGTCTCGGCCGGTGCCGCGCCGGCCGTGGGAGTACATGTTCTACCTCGACCTCGAGGGCTCCATCCAGGACGAATCCACCTCGCTCGCGGTGGCCGAGCTGCGTCGGGAGTGTCCATACCTGAGGGTGCTGGGCTCCTATCCCGCGCGGACCACCGCCGATGGGGCGGTCGACCGGATGGACCCCGCACGCCCCGGCGGTTGATCCACGGCCGAGGCCCTGCGACGTGAGGGCCCGAAGCCTCCAGTGAGGCTCAACAGGGGTGAGGCTCTGCACGTATTCGACTACAGAGGGCTCTCGTGGACCGCCGACGCTGGTTAAACGTCAGAAAGGCTCGCGGCGACTATCTCGAGGGGAGGAGTCTGGCTTCGGGACTGCCGCTGGAGGCGTTCATCGAGGTGTCGGCGCGCTGCAACCTGCGGTGCAGGATGTGCCCGATCGGCCACGATACGCGCTACCGTGAGTCGAGCGGCCGTCCACCTGTGCTGGAGCCGTCGTTGTTTACAGGGCTCCAACCGCTGTTCCCGACTCTCCTGCGCGCCAACCTCTATGGGCTCGGCGAGCCGCTCCTCAACCCCCACCTGTGCGACTTCATCGCGGAGCTGTCGGAGGCGGGAGTCGAAACCAGTTGTACCAC
>JBFELO010000274.1:0-2830 GCA_041552055.1 Candidatus Sulfomarinibacteraceae bacterium
CCGTCGAATCTATGCTTCATCGGCAGATCTGCCCACGCAAAAGGAGCTGAGTGCCGGGCCGGAGAGGGGGCCGGCTGGCTTACGGCCACTCGCTGGTGACGGCAGGTCACCGCGGCCGTAGGCCGCCAGTAACCGCGGGGAGCGCACAGGGTAGAGGTCGCCTCGGGTGTCAGGCAGTCGACGCGAACAGCAAGGCCGTGGCGCAGGATGGAACTCAGGCTAGTCGCCGGCCTTTCCCTCGGCCCTGTCCGGCGCGATGAGATCTGCGAAGGTCCCCCGATCGAGCACGGCCCGACGGGCAGCCTCGCTTTCCTCGACCAGGTGCCCGAGCCGGTGCGCGACGCGATCATCGCCGAGAGGCGCGCTGGCCGAGGGGGCGCCGCACGCCTCGAGCACGGCTCCCGGCGACAGCTGGCTCGGCTCCCGAGCGGGCACGAATGTGTCGCGCTGCGGGCCGGTGAGTGCGAGGAGCCCCAGATCCACCAGCCGGTCGGTGGCGTCGCGCGCCGCGGGATGGGACAGGTGCAACGTCGTCTCGAGCTCGTCGAGGTCCGGTGCGGGCTCCTCGGCCTCGATGCGGCGGTAGCACTCGGTGAGGAGTGCCAGTGCGGTCAGCGCCGGGTCGGATTCGAGGCGCTGTCCACCGTCGTGCTCGAGCTTGAGGACATGGAAGTTATGCACGACGTACGATGCCTCGGCGCCCAGGATGACCAGCATCCAGAACAGGAAGAGCGACACCAGGAAGAGCACCGCCAGGGTCAGAGAGCCGTAGATGATGTTGATGTCCGGAAATCGCTCGAGGTAGCGCACGAAGAGCAGCCGCAGCAGCTGCAGGCCGACGCTCGCCGTCACACCGCCGGCCAGGGCGGCGCCGATGTGGACGCCGGTGTACGGGGCGAGCCAGTACACCATGGTGAGGCCCACGAGGGGGATGACGAGTCGGCCGATGGAGAGGATCAGCCCCTGGCTCGGCGCCCAGGCCTGGTGCCCCATCCACAGCAGCAGCGAGGAACCGAGGCCGATCACGACCGGGCCCCAGAACACCAACATGGTGAACGAGAACACCCGGACCGAGGCGGCCCTGCCGGCGCGCAGCTGCCAGATGTCGTTGAACGTGGTCTCGATCGACAGGAACAGGCGGAAGGCGACCGCCAGGAAGATGAGTGATCCGATGTACCCCAGGGTGGTGGCCCGGTTGACGAACTCGGTCAGCGTCTCGGCGATGATGGCCAGCTCGGGCGCCCCAGGCGCATAGGGCAGCACGACGGTGACGAGCTCGATGATGCGGTCGATCTCGACCCCGAAGAACGCCCGGTAGAGAGCCGCCACCGTTGCCAGGAGTGGCACCAGCGACAGCAGCGTGATGTAGGCGAGCGCCGCGGATCGATCGATCCCACGGTCGTCGAAGAACTCGCGCAGGGTGAACCGGGCGCCCAGCCAGAAACGGTCGAGGCGTCTCACGCTCGAATCGAGTCGCCGAGGTCGGGAATGTTGGTCTGCCATCCGAATTCGTCCGCCAGCCGCGCGGCAAACTCCCTCTGAACAGTGTACTCGCCGTGGATCAGAAAGACGCGCTCCGGATCGCGCTCGCGCCGGCTCAGCCACAGCACGAGCTCATCGGCGTCCGCGTGGGCCGAAAGTCCCGAGATCTGACGAATTGCAGCGTTCACCGAAACCCACCGGCCGTGAATCTTGACCTCCGGTTCGCCCTCGACGAGACGCCGTCCCTTGGTGCCCTCGGCCTGATAGCCCACGAACAGGACGGTATTGGCGGGGTCAGGAAGTCGCAGCTTCAGGTGGTGCAGGATGCGTCCCCCGGTGGCCATTCCCGATGCCGAGATGATGATCGCCGGACCGGACAGCGCGTTGAGCTTGCGTGACTCCTGAGAGCTGGGGGTCACCTGCAAGGTGGGTGGGAAGATCGGATTGACTTGCTCGGAGAAGAACTGTCGCATCTCCACGTCGTGCTCCGCGATCGCTCGGGTGTACATCGCGGTGGCCTCGATCCCCATCGGACTGTCGAGGAAGATCGGAAGTGTCGGGACTTCCCCGTCGACCATCAGCTCGTGCAGCATGTAGAGCAGATCCTGGGTGCGGTCGATCGCAAACGCCGGGATCAGGATCACACCGCCGCGTTGAACCCCTTCGAGGATTTCCTGGGCGAGCGCGTTGCGCGGGTCGTCCTTCGGATGGAGGCGGTTGCCGTAGGTGCTCTCGATGAACAGCAGGTCGGACCCCGGATAAGACGAGGGTTCGCGGAGAATCGGTACACCGTAGCGCCCCACGTCTCCGGAGAAGAAAACCGTCGACCGCCGTCCGCCGCGCACCTTGCTGTCGACCTCCACCGCGGCGGCTCCAAGGATGTGTCCCTGGCGGTGGAATCGGAAGCGCACCCCCGGGTGCAGCTCGGTCCAGCTGTCGAACGGCACCGGTTTGAGCAGACGCAGAGCGGTACGGGCATCAGCCGTGCGAAACAGTGGCAATGCAGGTGCGTGCTTCGAGTACCCCTCGCGGTTGGCGTAGCGCGCCTCCTCTTCCTGTAGGTGGGCGGCGTCCGGCAGCAAAACCCGCAGCAGCTCCGTGGTCGGTTTGGTGCAGTACACCGGACCGGAGAATCCCTGCCGACACAGCCGCGGCAGGTAGCCCGAGTGATCGATGTGGGCGTGAGTCAGCACGACCGCACCGAGGCGATTCGCCGCGAATGGCAGCTTGCGCCAGTTGCGGCGGCGGTGCTCGGCAGGCCCCTGAAAGAGACCGCAATCCACCATCGCTGCGTTGCGCTTCCACTGCAACAGATACTTGGAGCCGGTCACGCAGCGGCCCGCCCCCA
>JBFELO010000275.1:0-2741 GCA_041552055.1 Candidatus Sulfomarinibacteraceae bacterium
ATGAGCGATGCGTCTGGCACGAAACTCCTCCCCTCCCACTCCGTATGGACACCGTGAATCATGCGATCGTCGCTTGTTCGGACAGGTTCCTGACAGGATCCGGAACACCGTGCGCTGCACGGAGGAGGAGGGATCATGAAGACGAGACTCTGCCTGACCGTCGTCGTGTCACTGCTGTTGGCGGCCTCGTTGGCTGGCGCCGAGGACATCGCCGGACTGCCCCTGCACATGCAGAAGCTCGACCCGGGGGTCATCCGACTGTGGCTGGGCGACCACATCTCGTCGACCTCGATCATGGCCTTCGCCACCGAGAAAGGGGTGGTGGTCGTCGACACCTTTGGCATTCCCGAGATCGACGCCCAACTCCGCTCGGTGATCGCGCGCGAGCTCGGGCGCAGCGACTTCACCCACCTGATCAACACCCACGAGCACCGGGACCACACCGGGGGCAACTCGGTCTACGCCGACTGCACCATCGTGGGGCACGAACTCATCGCCGCCGGTCTCGAGCAGATCGCCGGCAACCGCGAGCGGCTGCTCGGGCTCTACCCGGGCTGGATCGCCGAGCTGGAGGCCGAGCTGAAAGACCTGCCCGAGGGCGACCCCGGGGCAGCGCGCCTGAAGGAGGACCTGATCCTGAGACGGAAAAACCTCGAGCAGCTGAAGGCGGACCCCGTACCGGTGCCCCCGACGCTGACGTTCTCGGACCGCATGATGCTCGACATGGGCGACACCACCTTCGACCTGTCGTTCATCGGCGGCATGCACACGGCCAGCGACACGGCCGTCTTCATTCCGGAGCGCGGCCTGCTGCTCACCGGCGACACCATGGCCGATGTCTGGCTCACCGACACGCCGGGGTGCCTCGCCAGCTTCAGCGTGCGCGCCGGCATCCCCCACGATTTCCCGCTGTGGCTCGCCAACTGGGACCGGCTGCTGGCGGAACGGGACCGCATCACCACCCTCCTTCCCGCACACTGGAACGGCGAGCTGTCGATCGAGGGCGCCGAGGCCAGGGTCGAGTACGTGCGCACGCTCTGGGAAGGCGTTGCGGAGGGTGCGGCCGAGGGCAAGAGCTTCGAGAGCGTGCAGGCCGAATACCGCCTCGCTGCCCGCTTCCCCGACCTGGTGGACAGTCCGGGCTTTGCCCAGGACCGCCATTTCGCCTCCGTCTCCGAGATGTGGTCCCTGGTGAGCGGTCAGGCGTCGGGCGCGCTGGCGTTGTCCAACTTGATCGAGGAAGGCGCCGACGAATCCGCCAACCGTAAGGTCCTGGCCGAGCGCGACAGCGAGTCCCCTGCATACTTCTTCAGCGAGTCGGAGATCAACGGTTACGGCTACGCCTTCCTGCGGCGGGACATGATCGAGGAGGCGGTCGAGCTGTTCCGGATCAACGTCGAGCTGTTCCCGGACTCCTGGAACTCCTACGACAGCCTGGGCGAGGCGCTGCTGCGTGCCGGTGACACCGACCAGGCGGTCGCGATGTACGAGAAGTCGCTCGTCCTCAACCCCGACAACGACAACGGCAAGGAGGTTCTTGCGCGAATCCGCGGCGACGCCCAAACACGAGTCGCCGCGCGCGACTGACTTCTCCTCAGTCGCCCTGAGCGAGTGAGACTTCTACGGTCATCCTGAGCAAGTGAAACTTCTACTGTCATCCTGAGCGAGTGAAACGAGCGAAGGATCTGGGTGGGAGCGGAACCCCGTCTACGTGGCCCCCACCCGAGCTCTCCAGTCGGCCGTCGACCTCGCTCGCGATGACGGTCAGAGCCGGGTTGCCGCCACGACCGAGGAGATTGCTGGATGCGACACCACGCGAGACGTGAGCGTCTACGGGTGCGACGAGCCCGACTCGCCGCATGGAGCCTGGCCGTGGCTCTGGCCGGAGCCCGGCTTCACACGCTGGCCGGGGACTTCCCGGAGCTGCGGGGTCCGTACCTCGGACAACAGCCGCCGGCTGCCGGAGCCGCGGTTTTCGCCGCCGGTATCCTCAAACCGGCCGAGGGGTTCCACAGCTCGGTCGTGTTCAACGCTGCCGGAGATACCGCGTGCTGGACCGAGATGGGCGGCACGACGTACTGCTCGAGCCGTGTCGACGAGCGCTGGACAAATCCGGAGATGCTCCCGTTCGACCCGGAGTACGGCGTAGGCGAGCCGATGTTCGCGCACCAGGATCGCAGGCTCTATTTCCTGTCGCGACGTCCTCTCCCAAACGACCCGGTCGTGCGTGAACGGATCTGGTTCGTCGAACGCATACGGTCGGGCTGGTCGACGCCGCGGGAGATCGACGATGTCGTCGCCGCGCACCCCACCCACTGGCAGTTCTCGTTCACCGCCCGCGGCGACCTGTACTTCACCTCCGAGGTGCCCGAGGCCCGCGGCGGTCAGGACATCTACGTGGCACGCAGAATCGAGAACGGATTCGCCCCGCCGGTGAGCGTAGGCGGTGTTGTCAACAGCGACCTCCGGGAGTTCTGTCCCTTCGTGGCGCCGGACGAGAGCTACCTGATGTTCGCACGGACGGTCCCCGAGGAGCGCGGGCGCTCCGATCTGTATATCAGCTTCCGCAACGCCGATGGCAGCTGGATGGATGCCGTCAACATGGGCGACACCGTCAACTCGCTGCACAACGAGGTGAGTCCGGTCGTGACCTATGACGGACGCTACCTGTTCTTCCTGCGGGTCAGCGGCGAGGTCAACGACGTCTACTGGACGGACGCGAGCATCATCGACGGACTCCG
>JBFELO010000276.1:0-2713 GCA_041552055.1 Candidatus Sulfomarinibacteraceae bacterium
GCGAGCCGTGGAGCAGCTCCATCTGGGCGAGCGACTCGAGCTCGTGGGCGCGTTCGAGCCCGGTCGCCGATCCGTCACTCTCGAGCACCTCGACGGCCCGACGTTGCAGCTCGAGGGCTTCCTCGGGCCGTTGCTCGAGGGTGCGCATCCGGGCGAGCATGCTCAATGCGACCCAGTGCTGCGCGGGATCGGCCGCCCCGGACGACTCGGCGATCTCCAGGTACCGTTGCAGACTGGCCCCCGCGGCCGGGCTGTCGCCGGCGGCCAGGCCCACCCGGGCGATTTTCAGGTGAGTGTCGAGCAGCTGGGGGCTGTCCCGTCCTACCCTGGTCTCCTGAGCCACGAGGAGCAGCTGGTAGAGCGGTTGCGCCTCGTCCAGGCGTTGCTGGTTCTCGTACAACCTGCCGAGGTTCTCCAAGGATCGTTCCAGCCGTCGGTCTCCGGGAGGGAACGCCTGAGCGAGCTCAAGGGCCGCGCGAAACTCGGCCTCGGCCCGCACCAGGTCACCGCTCGCGTAAGCGTACTCGCCGGCGTTGGTTCGGAACTCCCACGGGTCGATTGCAGCCGACGTCGCGGTGAGCGAGCAGATCAGGATGGCGATGCACGCGGAACGGACTGTCATCTTCTCTCCCTCAAAGGGCGGCGCGGAGCATAGATCACTCTCGTCCGAACGTGAAGCGGGATTGCGCCGCTGCGATGGCGGCGCAGGGCTCTCCATTGACGATCACCGACCGCGGTCCTCATGGTTCACGCACCAATCGCGAGTGCGATCAGGATCTGTCCCGAGTAGTACAAAGGCAGCCCGACCGCACGGTTGGCGAACTCTGCCCGGACGAAACGGTTCCGTGCCACGGCGAGGTCCGAGAGGTAGAACAGGATGCCGCCGGCGGCGGCGGTCCAGCTCATCGATGGTGAAAGGCCGGTGGCCAGCGCGCCCCACACCATGATCGTGATGACCGCGACGTAGGCGACGACCGTGAGCCGACGTCGTGCGGCATGGGGCCACAGCCACGACACCGCACCGAGGCTCGATAGCAGCACGGGTCCGGCCGGCAGGACCGGCCAGTCGGTAATCGGAACGGCCACGGCGAACGCCGCGATGTAGGCCAGGTGTCCCGCGAGAAACGCACCAACGCCGGCGTCGAAAGAGCGCTGCCACAGCAGCAGCACGTCGCCGACCGCGCACAGCACGAGCCCGACCAGGATCCACAACCCCACCGGATCACCGGGGGACCAACGCGTCGCGCCGAGCACCACGAACGTGGCTGAAGCGAACGTCTTGGAGAGAACCTCGAGGTCGCGCTCGCCCGAGCGTGCCGCCACCAGCAACGAGATGACAGCTCCTGCGGTGATCGCAATCAGGAGGACCTCGGTCATGGCGGCATCGTACTGCAACCTGGTGCGCGCGCCGCGATTCATTGGCCTGAAGAGAGACGCGCGCGCCGAAGGAGCCGTCTTGCGGCTGCAGTCGGTGGACGCCATACAGTTGACTGAATCGATTGCGCAAGAGTCAGAGTGTTGTCCCGCACGGCACGAGGGCGGAGGCTGGATGATCGGTGAGACCGTCTCCCATTACCGGATCGTCGGCAAGGTCGGTGCCGGTGGAATGGGCGAGGTCTACCGGGCGCACGATCCGAGGCTGAACCGGGACGTCGCCATCAAGATCTTGCCAGAGGCGCTGAGCGAGCGGCCGGACCGGCTGGTTCGCTTCGAGCGGGAGGCGCGCGCAGCGGGAGCGCTGAACCATCCCAACATCATGGCGGTGTACGACGTCGGGAACCACGACGGCCTGCCGTATATCGTCACTGAATTGCACGAGGGCGAGAACCTCCGCGAGCGGATCGACGGGGGCGATCTGACCGTGCGTAAGGCGGTGCGGCTGGCGGCCCAGGTCGCGGACGGCCTCGCGGCTGCCCATGGCCGCGGCATCGTCCACCGCGATCTCAAACCGGAGAACGTGTTCGTCACTCAAGACGGACACGTCAAGATCCTCGACTTCGGGCTCGCCAAGCTGATCGACCGGACGCCGCCGACCGGCAGGACTGCCGACGTGGAAACCGCGGAGATGGTCACCGAGGCCGGGACCGTCGTGGGCACCGTCAGCTACATGGCTCCCGAGCAGCTCCAGGGCAGGCCGACCGACCATCGTTCGGACATCTTCTCGTTCGGCGTCTTGCTGTTCGAGATGCTTTCCGGGCGGCGCCCGTTCCGGGGGGACAGCAAGGCGCAGATCGTCGCCTCGATTCTGCGGGACGAGCCGTCCCACCTGACCGACCCCGGGCGCCCGGTCCCGCCGGTGGTGGAGCGCATCGTTCGCCAGTGTCTCCAGAAACGACCCGAGGATCGGTTCGAGTCGGCCCACGACCTCGCGATCGCGCTGCGTGCGGTGTCCGACTCGGAGGTGTCGGCGCAGACGCCTGCGACGGCCCCGAGACCGAAGAGATCCAGAATACGCGCCGCATTCGTCGGGCTGGGTTGCTCACGCTGGTCGCGCTGGCGGTGTGGAAGGTCATCACCTGGTCGAGGATGAGCCAGTTGCCCGCGAACAAGCACGTGGTCGTTCTGCCGTTCGAGGTCAGCCCCGCCGTGCCAGAAAACCGGTTGCTCGCCGCCGGCCTCACGTGGGCATTGACCGAGGATCTCGAGGTGCTCGCGCGACAGACCCACGGGTCGCTGTGGGTCGTTGAGCCGACGGAGGTCGAGTCTCTGGAGC
>JBFELO010000277.1:0-2653 GCA_041552055.1 Candidatus Sulfomarinibacteraceae bacterium
GGGTCGTAGTCATTTCTTTCCGAAACCGATGAAGCTCTGTTCCAGCAGGACTGTGGATCCGTCGGTGTCCACATCCAACCGGTGCAGCAGGACACCGGTCTCGACGTCGTACCAGCGCTCGGTGCTCATGCCTGCGCCGTCACCGCTCGTACGGGACGCACGCCAGTGCACCGCGGTGAACGAGGGGGCGCTCGCAGGGTAGGGCTCGTCGACCGCGAGGACCTCGCCCTCCCAGGTGTAGCTCTCGGTCGTGGTGTCTTCCCCCACGATCCGGATCGTCTGGGTCACCGGACCCGAGCTCCACTCCTCGCCCTCGCACGCCCGTGTGAGCGGACCGAGCAGCCATGCCGGATCGTAGGTGTCGGTCCGCTCCTCTGTGCCGGTCAGGAGGGATTCCCTCGTCGTTTCCGAGCGCTCCCAGGCCACGAAACCGGCAGGCTCGGTGACGATGCTGTAGTCCGTCGTCACGTCCGACGTCGCGCTGGTCGGAATGGGGGAAGTGAGATCGGCCTCGGTGTGGACGACGGACGAGGTCGTCGTGGTCGACACATAGGTGTCCTCGATGGTCCCAACGAAGGCGAACCCCGTTTCCGTGTCGGTTCCGGTGATCAGGTAGAAGACGAGCGTATCGGGGGCCGGCAGCGGGATGTCCACGCAGGCGTCGCCCGGCGGGTTCTCGGACGAAGCGAGCCATACTTCTCCGGGCTGGTACACGGGATCGTTGGAGAGGTTGTCGATCACCGACACGAAGGTCAGCACGTCGCCGTCACCGTCGATCAGGAGCGTGTAGACACCGTCGTCGGGATCTGTCAGCCCCGCCCAGTCGAAGACGTCGTTGATCTGGTCCATCTCGTTCGGCTCGAGGGTGTAGAACTCCAACTTGCCGGCGTCCCCGGCCGCGTTCAGCAGGGTGAGTGAGAGCGTGATCTGCTCGCTTTCGAGGTTGAAGAACCCCACGTTGGACCGAGATCCCGTGTTGCTCAGACCGTTGTACACCCGCGTCTGCTCCGTCATCAGTGGAGACCCGGCGGCCTCGGCCGGGATCGACTGACCGAAGGTTCCGGTGTCGCTCTGGTTGTAGGTGCGCGACCAGACGGCGACCGCAACGTCGGAGGAGATGTTGATGCCGCCGTTCGCCTCTTCCAGACCGAACCCCTCCATCATGGCGTCGTCCAGCGCAAGAACCGCGCCGGCGCCGACCGTTACCGTGGTGCTCGCCTGAGGGCTGCCCGAGCGCCCCTTTCGCCGATAGTCCATGGTCACGGTCGCCGAGGAGTCGTCGGGGTTGAATATGCGGATGTCGGTGCGCCAGAGGCTGCCCTCGGCACCGTCGGCCCGCGCCGCGGCGGCGATCGACGATGCGGTAAAAGCTGCGTTTTCCAACGTGTCCGCCATCACCGCCACCGGGTCGCCGGTGCGCTCGTCCACCACCGAGCCGTACGCCACGATCGGCGCGTCCGCCACGATCACGGCCCGGGCCGCGGTCGAGTCCGGCGATCCCGTGCGGCTGAAGATGTCGTTCCACTGGTACTGCTCGAAGCCGTTGAAGTCGCGTGCCACCGATCCGGTCTCGGTGCCGTCCTCGGCAAACATCGTCACGGTGGCCCGGCCGCCGCTTGCCGTCGCCGCACAGAATCCGAGGTTGCTGCGGAAGGCATCCGACTTGGCCAGGTAGACGATGTGACCCTCGACGTCGGTGCCGAGGGCGTCGTCGACGTTGACACCCGGGATGTACTGGCCGAAGGTGGCGCCCTCCGGCAGCCCCAAGGCGTTGCCCTCGCCGAGCAGGTTGTAGGTGCGGCTGGTCACCACCTGCTGTCCGTTGCTCGACTCCACCAGCAGCCCGCCGTTGCCAGAGAACGAGAAGTCGGTCTCGAACACGTCGCCGATCACGATCTGTCCGTTCGCCGGCACCGAGTGGGTCGAGGATCGGCCGAGGCTCGAGTTGTCCTGCCTCGCCTCGAGCAGGTACACCGTGACGGTCGCCGCCTCGTCCGACGGGTTCGACACGAGCAGGTCGGTTCGCCAGTTGGTGTCCTGTGCCCCGGTCGCGTGCGCGCCCGCCGGTACCAGCCACCGCGCGGCGTGCGCTCGTGGAACGATCAGACAAAACAGGACTGCCACGAACATCAAGGACCGAACCGCGTGATGCATGGTGTCTCCCTCCGTCATTCCCGCATGAATGTTAGCAACGCCTTCGCGGCACGCGGCCGATCTCCACCACGGATCATGGACACGCGTCACGGCGCGGCCCTGCCCTCGGCACCGATGCCGAGCGGGATCTCGGGCCGCGGCGGCGACAGGTGGCGGGCGAGGAAGGCGTAGATCTCGGCCCGTGCCTGCCACGCCTCGGGCGTGTCCAGACGATCGAAGCTGTGCCCCCCCGGCACGTCGTACACCTGGTACTCGACGTCCTTGCCGGCCGCCTTGAAGGCCTGGATCAGATGCTCGACCTCGATGTAGTTGACGTCCTCGTCGTGCGGATTGGTGTGGATCCTGAGCGGCCGCGTCAGCTTGTCGACGTGCCACACCGGGGATCGACGCTTGTACTCCTCGAGGTTTTCCTCCACCGACTGACCTATGTGGTACTCGGCCTCGTACAGGTCGCGGTAGTCCTGGCCGAGGTAGCCCATGCGTTGGACCAGGTCGGACA
>JBFELO010000278.1:0-2555 GCA_041552055.1 Candidatus Sulfomarinibacteraceae bacterium
AAAAGTCCGATGCTCTACCATCTGAGCTAACGGCCCATCCGAGACGGTCAGGGTAGCGCTGTTCGGCGCGGGCTTCAAGCACTGGCGGTGGTGGGCTCGGAACGGATCGCATCGGCCAGACGCCGCGCGAGCGGCAGGTCGCCGCGCACCAGCGTCTCCTCACGGCGTGGCCCGGTCGACACCAGCACGATCGGGACCCCGAGGCGCTTCTCGAGGTAGTCGAGGTATGTCCGGGCGTGCTCGGGCAGGCCGGCCTCGTCGGTCACGCCCTCGGTCGGCTCGTGCCAGCCCGGGACCTCCTCGTACACCGGCGTGACCTGGGCGATCAGGTTGGGGTCGGCCGGCACGGTGGCGAGCCGGGTGCCGTCCGGCAGCTCGTAGGCGACCGCGACCTGGAGGGAGTCTAGGCCGTCGAGCACATCGAGCTTGGTGAGGGCGATGGCGTCGATGCCGCCGACCTCGACAGCGTACCGCGCCGCGACAGCGTCGAACCAGCCGCACCGTCGTGGTCGGCCGGTGGTGGTGCCGAACTCCGCACCCCGCTCCCGGATCCGGTCGCCCTCGTCCCCGGTGAGCTCGGTTGGAAACGGTCCGCCGCCGACGCGGGTGACGTATGCCTTCATGACCCCGACCACCGGTCCGAGCAGCTTGGGTGTGATGCCGCACGACGAGGCAGCCGTGCCGGGGAGGCACGACGACGAGGTGACGAACGGGTAGGTGCCCCAGGTCAGGTCGAGCATCACTCCCTGGGCCCCCTCGAAGAGGATCGGATCGCCCGCAGCGGCGTGGCGGTAGAGCTCGGGGCCGACCTCGCGGAGCATGGGCGCGAGACGCTCGGCCGATCGGAGGAGCTCCGCCACCGCGGCATCGAGGTCGATCGGATCGGCTCCGAACAGCTGGGTCAACTCGTGGTTGTGGTGTTCCATGACCGCCCGGGACTCCAACTCGAGTCGTTTCGGGTCGGCCAGCATGTAGGCACGCAGCCCGCGTCGTTGCGCCTTGTCCTGGTAGGCGGGGCCGATGCCGCGACCGGTGGTACCGATCTTGCCGGCGCCGCGGGCACCCTCGCGGGCGCCGTCGAGCACGCGGTGGGTCGGCAGAATCAGCGCGGTGCGCGGGGACAGGAAAAGGCGCCCGTCGACTGCGATGCCCTCGTCTGCCAGCTTGTCGATCTCCTCTAGGAGCGAGGACGGCTCGACGACCATGCCGGACGCCAGGTAGCAGGTCACGGTAGGGTGAATGATGCCGGACGGAACGAAGTGGAGGGCGAAGCGACGGTCGGCGTAGCGTACGGTGTGGCCGGCGTTGTGGCCGCCGTTGTAGCGAACCACCACCGGATAACCGGCCGACAGCAGGTCCACGACCTTGCCCTTGCCCTCGTCGCCCCACTGGCCACCGACAACCATCAACGATCGCTCTGGATCCACCATGACCTCCGACTGAGAATGATACCGCGGGAGCCCGCTCAGACCAAGGTTTTTCGTTGCATCAAAGGACGTTAGGGTACAATACGGATCCCAATGACGAACGAAGGCAGTCGCTACGACGGGTTTTTCAGGCGCCTCTCCGAGGACGAGGCGAAGCCGACGGGCGGCGTTGGCAGATGGCTGAGACGCCGGTTTGTCGTCGGGTTGCTGGTGGCGTTCCCTCTGGTCATCACCATCTTCTTTGCGCGATTTATCTTCGGGCTGCTGGACCGGTGGTTTCGCCCGATCTCGAAACAGTTCTTCGGGTTCGAGATTCCCGGCATCGGCTTTCTGCTGTTCATGGTGGTGCTGTTCGTGCTCGGCGTGGTCGCCACAAACGTGCTTGGTGGAAGGATGCTGAGCTTCATCGAGCGACGGCTGTCATGGATACCGCTGCTCAGTCCGGTGTACGGCGGTGCTCGCCAGATCACCGAGGCGATCCAGGTCAGGAAATCCACCGAGTTCCGCAAGGTGGCGCTGCTCGACTTTCCGCGCAAAGGGATGCGTTCGGTGGGGTTCGTGACCCAGGAACTTGCTCAGCCGACCAGATTCTGCGCCGAGCCTTGTGCGCTCGTGTTCGTGCCCACGACACCGAATTTCACCACCGGATTCCTCGTCGCAGTGGCGCAGCGGGAGCTCGATGTCCTCGACATCAGCGTGGAGGAGGCGATGAAGCTGCTGATTTCGGGCGGCCTGCTGATCCCGAAGAACCTGTTGCAGCGCGCCGAGAGTTCGGAGCCCAGTCCGCTCGTCACGGGCGACACGCCCGGTCAAGACACGTAACAGCGGAAGCCGTCCGGGCGACGGCCGTCGGGTCCATGGCAGCAATCAGGTGGCGGGCGTAGCCCCCAGTTCTCACCGGTCTCCTGGATCGGCGCCGTCGCGGCGAGCATCGGTGAGAAGTGCGGGCTCGACTTCGTGTGTCCAGGCTCGTCTTCGAGCGCGGACAAAAAAGGTGCCGGAAAGGAGGAGGGTCCTTTCCGGCAGTGTCTATGGAAGGAGGGGATTGTCAGTGTGCCGTCGCCGGGTTGTCGAAGAACTCGGCGAGATCGATCTTGTGGTCGCGCAGCTTTTCGGGCGGCGCGGTCA
>JBFELO010000279.1:0-2436 GCA_041552055.1 Candidatus Sulfomarinibacteraceae bacterium
CAGAGTGTCTACACGGCCTCGACAGGTCGGCGCTGGTCACAGAGTGGTCACGAGCCGGGTCGAACGCCCGTTCCCGGATGCACCAAGTCGGCCACCCGAGCCGAGGCGGCGTCTGGGCCCTTCATGGCGTGGCTGCGTACGTCGAGGGTGAAGGCGACGGAACCCGGCCGTCGAACGGCTTGGAGAGCAGCGAGAACCCGCCGGGCTCGGCCAGGAAGACAAGGTCGACACGCTCGGCCTTGGTACTGGGGCCCCGGTCCGACTTCACCGAGCCAGTTAGGATTTGATGGCCGCTCGATGAGAGTGGACGGCGGCACTGAGTTTGCGATGATCGCGTTACAGCGAGGAGGTGCTGGCGTGCCGGTCGAGCATTCCGTCAGGGTTGGGATCTCCTTCGGGCTTACCTCTGGTGTCATCACGACTCTCGGCCTGCTCGTGGGTCTTTCGGCCGGCACCAGCTCGCGGCTGGCTGTCATAGGTGGGGTCTTCACGATCGCAGTGGCAGACTCCTTGTCCGACGCACTGGGCATTCACGTTTCAGAAGAGGCGGAGGGTGTTCACAGCAGACGCGAAGTCTGGATTTCCACGATCGCCACCTTCGCCTCGAAGCTGTCAATGGCCCTTACGTTCGCCGTACCAGTGATTCTGCTCGACCTCGATGCCGCTGTTGTCGCGTCGATTCTGTGGGGGGCGCTTGCGCTGTCCCTGTTGAGCTGGAATCTGGCGCGTTCGCAGGGCGTCAGGGCGGGGCCGGTCGTGTCCGAGCATCTGGTGGTGGCGGCACTTGTCATCGTTGCGGCACACCTGATTGGCCGGTGGATCTCCTCGGTCTTCTCCTAGGTCCAGAACTGACAGACGCGAGTTGCCTGTGGGTCTCGCCATCACTGCCGAGGAATGGACGTCGGGCGGCGGGGTCACATGCGGTGCACGGCCCTCGAGATGGTGGCGGTTGCTCGTACTGCCAAGTGGGCGAGACGTGGCGATGCCAACGCTGACATCGACACCAAGGTGACGTGACGAAGACCGACGCTGACGAGTGCGCCGACCTGATCGATCACCTGGGTCGGGGTACCCCACACGACCGTCTTGGCGAGCACGTCGGCGGGGACCGCGGCCATGGCTTCGAGGATTTCGGGACCCTCGTAACGTTGCGGGATGAAGTCGATTCCTCCGCGAAACCCTTCACCGAGCGGATGGGGGTGACCGAGCTGCGCCCAGACGGAGTGCGGGGTCAGCAGTGCGAAGAAGCGCAGCGGGGGGCTGTTGAGCAGCTGCTCGGCTTCCGTCTTGACGCGGCAACGGCGTAGAACATGGAGAACCCGGGGGTGATGGCCATCGGGTCACGTCCGGCGTTGGCGGCGGCCCTTCGGATGGTGGCGAGAGAGAGGCGGGTCGGTGAAGACCCGCCTCTCTCCCTTTTCCCGAGTTGTCGTTGTTCAGGAAATCGGGTCGAGCTGCTCCGGCGGAGCGATCTGCTCCATGAACTCCGGGTAGGCCGAGGCTCCATGCTCGACGCGGTCGAGCCCGGCGAGCTCCTCTTCCGCCGTGACACGGAGGCCGACGGTGGCGTGGATGACGCGGAACACGATGCTGGACGTGACAAAGACCCAGGCGACGATCGCAAGCACGCCAACGATCTGGTAGCCGAGCTGGGTGAATCCGCCGCCGGTGAGCAGTCCGATGTCGGTTCCGAAGATACCGACGGCGAGGACGCCCCAGATCCCGCACAGTCCGTGGACTGCGATGGCGCCGACGGGGTCGTCGATGCCCATCCGCTCGATCGCCTGGATCCCGTAGACGATGATCACACCGGCGATGAGTCCCACGACGATCGCCCAGCCGTTGGCGATGACATCGGGACCGGCGGTGATGCCGACCAGACCGCCCAGGGCCCCGTTCAGGGTCATGCCGGGGTCGGGCTTCCCGTAGCCCTTGTTGAGCCACGAGACAGCCATGGCGCCGAGAGCGCCCGCCGAGGCGGAGAGCGTGGTGGTCACGGCAACGGAGGCGAAGTCGGCGCCGACCGCCGCGAGCGTCGAGCCGGCGTTGAAGCCGTACCAGCCGAACCAGAGGATGAAGACACCGAGCGCACCGAGGAGGAGCGAGTGTCCCGGGATGGCCTGGGGTTTGCCGTCGGAGTCGTACTTGCCGATCCTCGGGCCCAGGACCATGACACCGGCGAGGGCTGCGACGCCACCGGTGAGGTGGACGAGGCCGGAACCGGCGAAGTCGAGGAAGCCGAGATCGCTCAGCCAGCCGTCACCGCTCCACTGCCAGTGGGTGACGACGGGATAGATGATGCCGGTGATGAACGGCGCGTAGATCATGTACGAGCTGAACTTCGTTCGCTCGGCCATCGCCCCGGAGACGATCGTGGCAGCCGTCGCGGCAAACACGACCTGGAAGAACCATTCGACGGATCGGTCCGAGTTCGAG
>JBFELO010000280.1:0-2316 GCA_041552055.1 Candidatus Sulfomarinibacteraceae bacterium
CCGACCGCGTCCCGGATGTGGACCCACTCCTCGCCCTCGTACAGGTGGATATTGCGCAGCCCGTGGGCGTCGGTGACGTTGACCTGCTTGTTCTCCCGCTCGCCCAGGTGCGCATCGATCACCACGGTTCGGTTGTGGCACGCGTGGATCATCCCCGGACCGTACCCATCGCGCTTCATCGCGCGGATGACACCGTCCAACTGCCACGGGGTCGTCGAGCTCCCCGGGAAGAAGAAGTGCCAGCTGATGTTGACCTTGAGCGCGGTGTCCCGGTCCTTTGGCAGCGCCTCCTGATACCCGGCCAGATTCATCAGACGGTGGGTGTCCTCGAGCACGGTGGCCGGCGAGGTCTTCACAACAGCGACGGTCGATCGACTCATGGTGTCCTTTTCAATTCAGAGACCGCGAGTGCGCGCGACACGTTCGGACCGAGAGACGGCGACGCCACGTGCCGAACACCGCAGTCCCACAACCATTGTAAGAGCAACATCGGACCCACCGATGGACGATTGAAGGCACAGCGCAGGGGTCGTCTCTGAGTACAAGGCGCCGGCGCAAGATCGATCGGGCGTCCCGTACAGGCCTCGCGAACGGAAGCGCGAATTCCCCTCCCCACGAAACCCTCCGCCAACCTCGGCACGCACAGGTACCGGCGAGTTCCGGCGGAGCTCGCACAGAGATCGAGGAGAATCCTCGACCGGCGAATCGTCAGTGTTCCGGCAGGAAGAGCACGGGATCCTGTGACGAGTTGTCGATGGTCACCAGGTAGGCGAAGAAATCAGTATCGGCATCGACGACCAGGCCGCCGGCAGGATCGGGTTTCTCGAGCAGCGCCTTGCCGAACAGGGTGTCCACTGACCACTGGGCCATGGACCGGCCGGGTACGTCGACATAGGTTTCGCCCTGTAGTACGCCATCGTGATCGAACAGGCGAAGCCGCACCGAGGCAGGGTGTTCACCGGTCACGACACCCACGTTCGTGCGAAAACCCTGTCTCAGCCGCACGCCGGACAACACCTTTGTCTCGCGGTTCAACGCCGCCGGCGTGACAGTTTGGACGCCGTGACCGATGGTTCCGCCGCCGGAAGCAGGCGTCGACACCCGAGAGCTTGCCACGATCTTGGCCGTCGATTCGATCCGCAGCGTGCCCTTTCCCTCCTCGACTCCGAACAGATCGTCGACTACGTCCGTGTAGTACACGAGTTGCCCCGGTCGGAGTCGTATCCTGTCTTTGACGATCCCTCCGTCCATATTGTCGGTGTTCTCCGGCAGGTACTCGAGGGAGAGATCGGCATACGACGGACTCACGTTTGCGATGGCAACGTCGGAGGTCCAGTAGGTGTCATTCTTGCCAGGCGCACGGGCGACCACGGGGACGACCCAGCTGGTTTGCGGCACTCTGCCGAGAATCGTCACGCCGTCGGTGGAGATGTTGTCCACGATCGACACGTACACGATCGCGGACGACGACAATCGTGCCGACACTGTCGCAGGTCCGGTCAGCACCGGGTAATCCGGAAACAGCTTCTCGAACGACCACTGCCGCTGCTGGCCTGCCGGTACGATGTGCTCGGCACTCTCGGCCACCCGCTTCGCGTCACCCGTATACAGGATGAACGTCGCTGAAACGTCGCTGTCCGCACCGGCCGTGACAGCGATGTTGCTGCGAAAACTCTCGCCGTGCTGCAACCCGGCGAGGCAGCAGGTGTCCGGCTGGGGATTCACGACACCCGAGATCCCCTGGCCCAGGTTTCCGGACTCTCGCTCGGCAATGGTGCGTGATGCCACCGCCGGCTCGACCACATCCCTGGTCAAGGTTTCGATCCGAACCGCTCCCCTCCCACCGGCGCCAAAGAGTTCCTTGACAGGATCCTGGAACAACATCGTCTGGAACGAAGCGAGCGTGAGAGTTTGGGTCAGCACCGAATCTCTCGTGGGCTGATAACGCAACAGGACGTCAATCGGCACGTCCTCACGGTTCGTGAGGCTGAGATCCGACCTCCACACCGTGCCGTCCAGGCCGGTCACGCGGGCCACCACCGGTACGGTCACCACGTCGGGCTGCTCAATCGGAGTCGGTGTCGGGCTGTAATAGGGTGTCGGTGTCCTTGTCGGCGTCGGTGTTCTGGTCGGCGCCGGCGTCCTCGTCGGCGTCGGCGTCGACCCCGGTGGAGGGCGTGGGGTTGGTGTTCTCGTCGGGCTGGAGGAATCTTCGAAGACGTACGCACCGACCTCCCAGCCACTGCCGTACGCGTCCTGGTCCGCCCTCCTGACCGAGTCTGTCCACACCGCCGACGCCCTCAGCCCGGAACGGTA
>JBFELO010000281.1:0-2259 GCA_041552055.1 Candidatus Sulfomarinibacteraceae bacterium
GCCCGATCGAGGGCGGCACCAGGAAGAGCTCTCCTTCCTCGCCTTCCGCAACGGGTTGTCCCTCCTCATCGAGGACCACGAAGTCAAGACCGAGCGCCGGGGTCGTGAAGGTGGCGGGGGAGGCCGGCTGAACGACGGTGCCGGTGATGTGGCCGCCGCCAATCTCGGTGCCGCCGCAGTACTCGATCACGGGAGCCCGGTAGCCGGTGAGGCTCGTCAACCACAGGTAGTCGTGGCGGTTGGAGGGTTCGCCGGTCGAGCTGAAGGTGGTGATCCTCGTCCAATCGATCCCATCGCAGGTGCCGGTGTCTCGCCACGCCCGGACCAGCGACGGCACCACGCCGAGCATGTTCACACCGGCGGTATGGATGAACTCGGCAAAGCCGCGGCCGGTCGGCAGCCCCTCATACAGGGCGATGCACCCGCGATTGAGCAGGGTGGCGTAGATCAGCCACGGTCCCATCATCCAGCCGATGTTGGTCGGCCAGGCGACCACGTCGCCCCGTTGAATGTCGTGGTGGAAGTGACCGTCCATGGCGCACTTGATCGGCGTCAGGTGGGTCCACGGGATGGCCTTCGGGTCACCTGTCGTGCCGGAGGAGAAGAGGATGTTGGTGACGTCGTCGGGTTCGGCTGTGAGCGGCTCAAAATCGCCCGCGTCGCTGAGGAAGTCACCCCACATCAGATCCGCGTCGCGAAGCGTGTCCTCCGTGAACTCCTCGTCGGGGATGACGATGGCGCGCGTCGTGCCAACCGCGCGCACCGTCTCGTACAGGGCAATCGTACGCCCGCCCCGCCGAAAGCTCGAGACGGTGATGATGCCGGCGGCCTTCGCGATCTCCAGCCGGCGCTCGACCTCGGGTGCGGCAAAGCTGTCGGCGATCGAAACCACCGTGCACCCGGCGCGAATGATGCCGAGGTAGGCGGCGACGCACTCGAGATTCATGGGCATGTAGAGTGCGATGGCGTCGCCGGGCGCGAAACCGGAGGCGGCGAGGCCGTTGGCGACGAGGTTGACCAGGAAGTCGAGCTCGTCATAGGTGACGGCGATCAGCTCGTCCGATCCCTCGCGGCCGACGACGACCGCAATTTCGAAATCGTCGCCGGCGAAACAGCTCGAGACGATGTTGAGCCGTGCACCCGGAAACCACTTCGGCCGGGCGGCGCCGTTCGAGAGGTCGAGGGTTTGTTCCGGCTGCTTGGAAAAGACGATGCCGAGACGGTTGACAAAAAGATTCCAGAACTCGGCGCGGTTGTCGATGGACCAGTGATGGAACTCGTCGTAATTATCGGTCCCGAGCTCGCGCATGAAGGCGGAGATGTTGGCATGTTCGAGGCGGTTGGCCTCGGGAACCCACGAGGGTGGAGGAGGAAGCCGGGGGTCGCGGCCGGCGAAGATCTCGTTGTAGCGGGCCCACTGGTCGGCAAACGGGATCCCAGGGTCCCGCCGGATACGCTGAACGAACTTCTGCCAGAGATCGGCCTGAGGGTCGTTGTCGATCAAGACCGTTCCACCCGGACGATCTCCTCGCCCTTGAGGAGATCGAGCAACCTGTCGGTGGCCTGTTCGACGCAGTCGACGTCGACCGCTTCGAGGCTGACCCACAGGCGGTGGTCCTTGCCTTCGCCGAAGCGGGGATAGGAGCCGATCTTGACCTCAGGGCACTCGTCCGCCACCTGGCCAAGCAGCGGCGCCACCCGGCTCTCGTCCGAGTTCAGGTAGACACCGTGCACGATCTTTGGTGTGCCGGAGATCTCGGTTCTCAGGCTTGGCAGTTTCGCGGCAAAGAGCCGTGGCACGCCTGGGAACAGATAAACGTTTTTGAAGACGACGAGCGGAAGCAGTCCGTCGTCTCCGTAGAAGAGTCGTGATCCCTCGGGCATCTCGGCCATGCGCAGTGCCGACTCGGTGAAGCGCTCGCCCCACCAGGCGCGGATCATCTCTTCGATGTCCGAGTCGCGAACGACCCCGACGCCGAAAGCGTCGGCGACGCCGCGAACGGTGCAGTCGTCGTGAGTGGGTCCGACACCGCCCGATGTGATGACCACGTCGTACTTCGCGGAGCATTCGGCGACTTCGGCCGAGATGTCTTGAAGGTTGTCACCGATCACCACGATGCGCTCGAGGTCGACGCCGAGCTCGGCGAAGAAATCGACCAGCAGCGGCGTGTTGGCGTCGCGCACCTTGCCGGTCAGAATCTCGTCACCGATGATGATCGCCGCCGCCGTGGTCATCGAAAGAGTATACCCGCCCCCCCC
>JBFELO010000282.1:0-2194 GCA_041552055.1 Candidatus Sulfomarinibacteraceae bacterium
CGTGGTGCACAAGGAGCCCGAGCTCGAGCTCCTGTCGCCCAAGGTACCGCTGCGGATCCGGAAGCTGATGGAGCGCTGTCTGCAGAAGGACGCGAGCCGTCGCCTGCAGTCGATCGGCGAGGCGAGGATCGCGCTCCAGGAGTGGCTGGAGAACCCGGAGGCTGAGACTGTCGTTGATGCGGCGCCGGTGAGGCGGCCGCTGTGGCTGCTCGTGGCGGGAGTGGCGGGCGGGTTGGCTGTGGGAGCGCTGGTCGGCGCACTGCTCCTCGGTGGAAACGCAACCCTGGAACCGATGCGGCGCTCGACGATCCAGATCGGAGAGGCCGGTCTGTTCACCGGTTTCGGAACGAGCGCGGTCCTGTCGCCCGACGGAACGGTCCTGGCGATTGTCACCGGCTCGGGGAACGAGGGCGGTGAGATCCAACTACGTCCGCTCGATCGATTCGAGCCTTCGACGATCGCCACGGGTGGTGCGGGTGAGGCCCCCTACCAGCCGTTCTTCTCGCCGGACGGCGAGTGGCTGGGCTACGTGACACCGGCGGAGCTCAAGAAGGTCTCGACCGCGGGCGGCGCGCCGATCACCCTGTGCAAGGTGGAGCTGAGCCGAGGAGCGACGTGGGGAGCCGACGAGACGATCGTCTTCGCACCGTCGCCGAGGAGCGGCCTCATGAGGGTGTCCTCGGCCGGCGGAGAGCCGCAGGCTCTGACGACGCTCGAGGAGACGGACATCAGCCACCGCTGGCCGCAGTGGCTGCCCGGCGGGAAATCGGTGCTGTTCACGTCGATTCAAGACGGGGCGGACAACTTCGAGAGTGCCAACCTCGAGGTCGTGAACGTGGAAACGGGCGAGCGGAAGTTGCTGCACCGCGGCGGTTACCACGGGCGCTACGTTGGCACCGGACACATCCTCTACATGCACGAGGGCACCCTGTTCGCTCTGCCCTTCGACGTCAAGCGCATCGAGTCCACCGGCTCACAGATGCCGGTGTTGGAGGACTTGGAGGCCACCGTCGTACAGGGGGGTGCGCAGTTCGACGTATCCCGAAACGGCGTGCTCGTCTACGCTTCGGCGTCGCAGCAGGGCGACCCGTTCCCCGTCGTCTGGGTCGATCGCAACGGGCGCAGCGAACCGTTGTGGTCGGAGCCGGGCCTGTACGGCAGCCCCGAGCTGTCGCCCGACGGGCGCAAGCTGGCACTGTCGATAATGCGCGGCAACAACCTCGACGTCTGGGTGTACGACTTGGAACGCAAGGTCGCAACCCGGCTGACCTTCGACGAGGGATACGACGCCGATCAGGTCTGGTCACCGGACGGACGACTGCTGGCCTTCAGCTCAAACCGCGGAACTGGGGGCAACGGCATCTACGTCAAGGCGGCCGACGGCTCCGGGGACGTCGAGCTGCTCATCGAACCGGGTGATCAGCCGGGGCTTTACCCGACCTCCTGGTCACCTGACGGAGAGTGGATCACGGTGTGGAGCGCCGACTCAGATATTCACGTCGTCAGCACAGAGACTGGCGAAATGACGCCCTTTCAAGCGACCGACTTCGGTGAGTTCAACCCCAGTTTTTCTCCGGACGGGCGATGGATCGCTTACGACTCGAATGAGTCCGGACGGCTCGAGATCTACGTGCGGGCCTTTCCTGCGGGCGGGGGCAAGTGGCAGGTCTCGGACGGCGGTGGCGCGCTGGCGCGATGGTCGGCCGACGGCCGTGAGCTGTTCTACCGCACCGAGGACGGCGTCATGTCGGTCGACATCGACGGGCGCGGCTCGAACTTCAAGGTGGGGACGCCCCGCAAGCTCTTCGATGGCCCGTTCCTCGGCGGCATGAATGGCATCACGGTCGGCGGTTTCATTTTTCCCGACTACACGGTCTCGGGTGACGGACTGCACTTCGTGATGTTTGCCGGCCGGGAGGAGACCAGCCGGCCGACGTCGGTGCGTCTGGTCACCAATTGGTTCGCCGATCTGAGTCGGCTGACGGCTGCAGGCAGTCGGTGAAAGCGGGGACGAAGTTCTCACAATACCTGTGGATTCTGGAGGAGAGAAAGGCATGATCGGCAGCAGTTTTTCGCATTTTCGGGTGACGTCGAAGCTCGGCGAGGGCGGCATGGGCGAGGTGTGGCAGGCCGAGGACACGAAGCTCGGCCGCAACGTCGCCCTCAAGGTCCTGCCGGAGGAGTTCGCCCGGGA
>JBFELO010000283.1:0-2153 GCA_041552055.1 Candidatus Sulfomarinibacteraceae bacterium
CCCAAGGTACCGCTGCGGATCCGGAAGCTGATGGAGCGCTGTCTGCAGAAGGACGCGAGCCGTCGCCTGCAGTCGATCGGCGAGGCGAGGATCGCGCTCCAGGACTGGCTGGAGAACCCGGAGACCGAGACGACGGCGCCGGCGGCCGCCCCTCGAGGCTGGCGGCGGTGGCTGCCATGGGGCATCGCGGCGGCCGCCGCTGTGGTTGCCGTGGTCCTCACGTGGGCCGTGTTGCGAGGTTCTGGTTCCACGTCTTCAGAGCCGGTGCGACGCTTTCGGGTCAGTCTGACCGATCAGGCGCTCCACACGGCCGCAGGCTCGTCTCTGGCGCTCTCGCCGGGCGGGGAGTTCCTCGCGTACGTGACCTCCAATGGAGCCGAACGGACCCTCTTTCTCCGCCGCATGGATCTGTTTGACGGCGCTCAGGTGGTTTCGGGAACCAACTTCGCTGCACCCTATCAGCCCTTTTTCTCGCCCAACGGCGAGTGGCTCGGCTATGTCACACCGCGCGAGCTCAAAAAGGTGTCGGTCAGCGGCGGCGCACCGGTGACCTTGGCGGAAGTCGAGCTCAGCCGTGGCGCCAGC
Organism: Candidatus Sulfomarinibacteraceae bacterium; assembly: GCA_041552055.1. Classification (GTDB taxonomy): domain Bacteria; phylum Acidobacteriota; class Thermoanaerobaculia; order Thermoanaerobaculales; family Sulfomarinibacteraceae; genus JBFELO01. Next base: position 586 of record JBFELO010000283.1, read on the forward strand.
TGGGGGCCGGACGACACGATCGTGGTTGCACCGACACCGAACAGCGGTCTGTTCCTCGTCCCCGCTGCTGGTGGCGAGCTCCAGCCTTTGACCACACTTGACGAAGCGGCCGGCGAGGTGACCCACCGCTGGCCGCAGTGGCTCCCGGACGGCCGCTCCATATTGTTCACCGTGGGCACCAACTCGACCAATTTCGAGGACGCGCGACTCGAGGTGGTTGATGTCGGAACGGGGGAGCGCACGGTGGTTCACCGCGGTGGATCCTACGGTCGCTACGTCGACGTCGGCCACATTCTGTACGTCAGCGACCGCACCTTGTTCGCCCTTCCATTCGATGCACACAAGGGAGAGCCGACCGGCCCGCAGCTTCCGCTGCTCGAGGATATCGCCGGCAGTGCGGTCGAGGGCGGGGCGCAGTTCGATGCGTCACACGGGGGAAAGGTCCTCGCCTACCTCGAGGGCGCATGGGAGACCGAGCCGTACGCGGTGGTCGCGGTCGATCGCTCGGGCCGGACCGAGAGCCTGGTGCCCGAACCCGGGGTCTACGGCGGACCGAATTTGTCGCCTGACGGTACGCGGCTGGCGCTGTCGGTGCTACGCGACGACAACTGGGACGTCTGGGTCCACGACCTCGAGCGCGAGGTGGCGACCCGTCTGACCTTTTCCGATGGTTACGACGCCGACCCGGTGTGGTCGCCCGACGGAGGGTGGATCGCCTTCTCGTCGGACGGAGACGGTGGCACCACGATCTTCATGAAGCGATCGGACGGATCGGGTGAGGCCGAGATCATGCCCGGGGCGACAACGCTCGAGACGCCGTGTTTCCCACTCGACTGGTCTCCCGACGGCACGACAATTCTCGCCCAATCGGGTGCTGCCGGCGACCTCTGGCTGGTGACGGTGGACGGCAGCAAAGAACCGGAACCGTTCCAGGTGACGGGCTTCGGCGAGTGGAACGGCAAGTTCTCCCCGGACGGCCGGTGGATCGCCTACGAGTCCAACGAGTCCGGGCGGACCGAGGTCTATGTCCAGGCATTCCCTGCGGGCGGCGGCAAGTGGCAGATTTCGGATGGCGGTGGCGGGCAGCCGCGGTGGTCGGGCGACGGACGCGAGCTTTTCTTCCGCAACGACGACGGCATCATGGTCGCGACCGTTGTCGGCGCACAAGGAAGCTTTCGGGCCGAGAAGGCGAGGCTCCTCTTCGAGGGGATCTTTCTCGGCGGGACCGACGGGCTATCTCTGCCGGGAGTTTCCTTTCACGATTACGACGTGACAGCCGATGGCAGCAGGTTCGTGATGTTTCCCGGCGAGCTTCGCGGGGCGGGCCTCACCGCGGCGAACCTGGTCACCGGCTGGTCCGCCGAGCTCGACTGACAAGGGGACCAAGCCGACGACGGCGTGACAAAGCGGGCACCAGGAGGAGTCAACATGATCGGCAGCAGTTTTTCGCATTTTCGGGTGACGTCGAAGCTCGGCGAGGGCGGCATGGGCGAGGTGTGGCAGGCCGAGGACACGAAGCTCGGCCGCAACGTCGCCCTCAAGGTCCTGCCGGAGGAGTTCGCCCGGGA
>JBFELO010000284.1:0-2067 GCA_041552055.1 Candidatus Sulfomarinibacteraceae bacterium
TCGAGAGTGCGCCCTGCGATACTTCGAGTGCTTCGCCCACTTCTGCCAATGCCCCTGTCTCAGGGTGATCGTTTGGGACGATACGAGATCCTCGCTCCGCTCGGGGCGGGCGGCATGGGCGAGGTGTACCGCGCGAGAGACACGCAGCTCGACCGCGACGTGGCGGTCAAGGTCCTGCCCAAGGACGTGGCGAACAACACCGATCGTCTCGCTCGGTTCGAGCGAGAGGCCAAGGCGGTGGCCAGGCTCACGCACCCCAACATCCTCGAGATCCATGAGTTGGGCGAGCATGAGGGGCGGCCGTTCATGGTCACCGAGCTGCTCGAGGGCGAAACGCTTCGTGAACGGCTGGACGAAGGTGCAGTCGGCTGGCGCAGGGCCATCGAGATCTGTGCGGCGATTGCTGATGGGTTGGCGGCAGCTCACGACGCGGGCATCGTCTCACTGAAAGTGCCCTCGAACTTGTCGGCGACAACGCGCTCCTGCTCGCTACTTTGGGCTGGCTCGAGATCATCAGGTACAGCTACCTCGACATCGTCGGAGAGGACGCGTTAAAACGCGCCGATGCTTACGCCCGGCAGGCTCTCGAGCTTGACCCTGATGATCCTTGGACGCTGTTCGTGGCAGGAATCGTGCACCACCGCCGGGGCAACGTGCAGGAGTTCGTTCGACTCGCCCAACGCTCCATCGAGGGTGAGCGGAACAGCCACGTGCTGTCCTCTCTCGGTGCGTACCTCGGGGACGTCGGGCGCACTGACCGAGCGGTTGACTACTCGGCCGAGGCCCTCAGGCTCGATCCCTTGGCGTGGATGAGCGCGTGGGCGAACGGCTACATCGACCTGCTCGACGGACGGTTCGATCTGGCCCTGGAGCGGATTCGGGACGGGGCCGATCGGTTCGCTCCCGGAGAGGCCTGGCCCTCCTTCTGTGTCGGGTATGCCGCTGCACACGCAGGGAGACGCGACGAGGCCCTGGCAAGATTCTCGAGCGCGACCGGCTCGACCGGACACATGTACCCCGGTCTGAGCCAAGTGTTTACCGCGGCGCTCGCCGGAGAACGAACCGCAGTGGGGGAAATCCTCCAGGCCACCGACACGGGCACGCTCGCGTGGAGAAACGGCCACACCTCGATACTCGTCGTGACTGCGCTGGCTCTCGCCGGGCTCGTCGATCCAGCGCTCGACTGGCTGGAACATGCGGTGGACCTTGGTTTCTCCAACCACCGGTTCCTCGGGGACCTGAGTCCCTTGCTCCGACCAGTCCGCGGAGATCCACGATTCCGGACGGCGTTGGACATCGCCCGTCACAAGGAGCGGACGTTCGATTCATAGCGGCACGATGGCGATGTTCGGCATGACTCTCTCTGCCACCACCAACTCGTCGAGACTGTCGGCGAGGGCGGCGTCGTCGCCCGGCGGCGGTCCGTTCTGACTGTCACTCGTACGTGTGTCGAAACGAGATCTGTCACACAGCGTGTACTTCACACGCCAGCGCGTATGCCGACCCCGGTCACGGCACAGCGCAGGCCGCCTTGAACCTCCTCGAAGGGGATGGCGGCCAAGCGGTGGCTCTTCTCCCGCACTTCGACACGCACCGACGCCAGCATGTCCGACCTGCGCACCTCGTCCCCGACAACGATGTGCCGGCACAAGGTCAACGCATCCTCCAGCGCCAGCGTGCCGCCGCGGATCGGCTCGCACGGCACCTCGCCCACTGTACCCGCCGCCCCCGACAGCGCCCGGGCCAGCCGGATCAAGTCCTCCAGCACCAGCGTGAACGCGGGCATCACGAAGGTCCGATCCTCCCGCCAGCCCCGTGTGTCACGGCCGTCGGACCGGATCCGGTCGTCGACCGTGACCTCGGCCTCGATCACCCAGGCCGGCTTCCAGACTCTCGAGTGCCGGCCGGGGGCCGGCAGGAGCGCGGACGAGTTCACCGTGTGGAGGCCGTCATCTTCGAGCAGCGCGCCGGAGCCGCAGTGAGCGCAGAAGAACACCACGTCGTGGCGGTCGCCGCGCATCGCCGAGCCGCACGCCGGACAGTCGAGGCCGATCAGGCGCAGCGTCA
>JBFELO010000285.1:0-2042 GCA_041552055.1 Candidatus Sulfomarinibacteraceae bacterium
CGAACGCCAGGTACAGGAGCGCAGCGCTCCCGACCCTGCGACCATCGTCGGATCTGGGTTTCTTTCGAGGCTGGCGGATCGCTGTGCGGCGGAACGGGTCGACACCGTGGTGTTCGACGAGGATCTGACCGGCTCCCAGGTGCGCAACCTCGAGCGGGCGTTGCCCGAGGATGTCAAGGTCGTCGATCGAGCGGCGGTGATCCTGGATATCTTTGCCCAGCGGGCCCGCACGTCGGAGGCCCAGACCCAGGTCGAGCTCGCCCAGCTCAGCTATCTGCTCCCCCGCCTGACCCGTCGCTGGCGACACCTGTCGCGGCAGGCAGGAGGCATCGGGACTCGCGGCGTGGGCGAAACCCAGCTCGAGATCGACCGGAGGTTGATCTCGCGCCGGATCGCGCAGCTCAAGAGAAAGCTCGTCACCATCGAGCGTGATCGCCGGGTGCGCCGAGAGCGGAGGAGCGACCTGCCCACGGTCGCCCTCGTCGGCTACACCAACGCCGGCAAGTCGTCGCTGTTCCGCCGGCTGACCCACTCCGAAGTGCTGGTGGAGGATCGCCTGTTCGCGACGCTCGATCCGCGCGCGCGACGGGTCGCCCTCGGCGAGGGGGTTGTCGCGGTGATGACGGACACGGTCGGATTCATCAGAAAACTCCCGCACCACCTCGTGGCCCCGTTCAGGTCGACACTGGAGGAGGCGTCGGAGGCAGACCTGGTGTTGCATCTGGTGGACGGGTCGCACGCGAACTGTGACGAACACCTGGTGGTCGGGGAAGAGGTTTTGGACGGGCTCGGCGTCGAGCGCGACCAGACGCTGGTGGTGGTCAACAAGATCGATCTGCTGCCCGAGTATGGACCGGTCGCTATTTCCTCGACCCCGCACGCGGTGCCGGTATCAGCCATCACCGGGGCCGGCGTCGAGGAGCTGCGTTCAGCGATCCGGCGACGGCTGTTGTCGGCACCCGGCGTCGCCTTTCTGCGAGTCCCACTGGAGGAGGCGGACATGGTGGCCCGGGCGATTCAGCTTCCGCACCAGCTGGCAAAACGATTCCGAGAGCGGTCGGTCGAGGTCGCCATGAGAGTCGATGGGCGTCGCCTCACCGATGCCGGCCTCGATCCGTTCCGGGTCGAGGAGTGGGAGTACGTGGGTTCGGACGGGGGTGCCGATGCCGGTGTATGAGTTCTTGTGTGCGGCGTGCAACAAGATCTACAGCTTCCACTCGTTCACCGTGGAGACCGACAAGGTCCCGAGCTGTCCCAAGTGCGGCGCCGAGGACCTGAAGCGGATTCCGTCACGGTTCGGAGTCAACGCGCCCAAGAAGACCGCCGCTGCACAGGGCGTCGATGGGGATGATGCGGACTTCGACGATCCGCGCATGGAGCGGGAGATGATGCGGCTCGCGGCCGAGCTCGAGGGGATGGACGAGAACGACCCTAGACAGATGGCGAAGGCCGTGCGCCGCATGACCGAGCTGGCCGGCGAGCCGGTGACCCCGGCCATGGAGGAGATGATCCGTCGCCTCGAGGCGGGGGAGGACCCGGAGCGATTGGAGGAGGAGCTCGGCGATGCCCTCGAGGAGGAGATCGAGGGCAGCGGCGCCTTCGGCGGAGCACCCCCAACCCGCGACGACGGGTTGTATCCGATGTAGGCGGACCGCCCGCCCGCCCGGATGCAAGATTCAAGACCCAAGATTCAAGATCCCCCGCCCGTGTCCGCGTCCGCGTCCGTGTCCGTGCCCGATCACGAATGCGAGATAGTTCGGCGTGCAGCCCCCTGCGCGCCGGGAGTCTCTCGATCGGTAAGACCTGTGTCGCTTCGAGGCGCTCTCTCCCCGGCGCGTTCCCCGCGGGTGCCCCCTGTCACAATGTTGGGACCGAGCGAGCTCTCCACTGCGGTGGGTGTGGCCCCAACATTGTGAAAGACGGCACCCCGCAGAAGGCGGTGTCGATGGGCTGCCGGTCGCGTCGACTGCCCGAGACCCGAGGCGGTCTTCTCCCGGCCGCGTTCCCCGCGGGTGCCCCCTGTCACAATGTTGGGAACGAGC
>JBFELO010000286.1:0-1968 GCA_041552055.1 Candidatus Sulfomarinibacteraceae bacterium
CCGGCGTCGCCGCCCAGCGCGCGCGAGTCGACGAGCTGCGCAAGCGACTCTCGAAGATCGACGGTGTGGCCGCGCGCGGACTGGAGCACATGGCCGACTCCCTGGTCAAGAAGAGCATCTGGGGCGTCGGCGGCGACGGCTGGGCTTACGACATCGGCTACGGCGGCCTCGACCACGTGCTGGCCATGGGGCGCGACGTCAACCTGCTGGTGCTCGACACCGGGGTCTACTCCAACACAGGAGGCCAGGCCTCGAAGGCGACACCGATGGCGGCAACCGCCAAGTTCGCCATGAGCGGCAAGGAGACTCAACGCAAGGATCTCGGGTTGATGGCGATGGCGTACGGCCACGTGTACGTCGCCCAGATCGCGTTCGGCGCCAAGGACACGCAGACGGTGCGCGCCTTCCTCGAGGCCGACTCTCATCCCGGACCGTCACTGATCATCGCCTACTCGCACTGCATCGCCCACGGCTACGATCTCGCCGATGGTCTCGATCATCAGCAGATGGCGGTCGACAGTGCTTCCTGGCCGCTGTACCGTTTCGACCCGCGGCGAGCAGCGATGGGGGAGAACCCGCTCAAGATGGACTCCAAGGCACCCAAGATCTCGTTCCAGGACTACGCCCTGAAGGAGACGCGGTTCCGGATGTTGCTCAAGTCGGATCCCGAGCGCGCGAAACGACTGCTGGCCGACGCCCAACGATCGGTCCGAGCGCGGTTCGACGTGTACCAGCAGCTGGCAGGTCTCGACTTCAGCAACGATCGCGCCGGCGAGTCCAACTGAACGCAGGATCGACCAGGGGAAAGGAACGCACCATGGACCTCAAAACCACCTACCTCGGCTTCGAACTCGCCAATCCCATCATGGTTGGCGCGTGTCCTCTCGGGACCAACCTGGACACCATTCGCCACCTGGAAGATGCAGGGGCGTCGGCGATCGTGCTGCCTTCGCTGTTCGAAGAGGAGATCCAGGCGGCAGTCCAGAGCCATCTCGAGATGGAGTCGGTCGGCGCCGGCTTTGCCGAGGCGTCGTCGTACCTCCCGGACCCGGAGGGGTACCACGTCGGTCCGGATCAGTACCTCGACCACCTGCAGGCGGTCAAGGCGGCCACGTCGATCCCGATCATCGGCTCGCTCAACGGCTCCACGCCCGGCGGGTGGACGAGCTACGCAAAGAAGATCCAGGACGCCGGCGCAGATGCTCTCGAACTCAACGTCTACTACCTGCCCACCGACCCCGACGAGACTGGCGAGCAGGTCGAGCAGCGAGCGGTCGACATCGTCACGGCGATCAAGTCTGAGGTCTCGATCCCGGTCGCGGTCAAGCTGTCGACGTTCTTCTCCTCGATCCCGAACGTGGCACGCAAGCTCGAGCGGGCGGGAACAGACGGGCTGGTGATCTTCAACCGTTTCTACCAACCCGACATCGACATCGAGGAGCTCGACGTGGTGCCCAACCTACGTCTGAGCACCGCGGACGAGCTCCGCCTCCGTCTGCGCTGGCTGGCGATTCTGTCCGGCCAGGTCGATCTGTCGTTGAGTGCCACCGGTGGCGCCCACAACGCGGTTGACGTCATCAAGGCAATCATGACCGGTGCTGACACGGTCCAGCTGGTATCGGCGTTGCTGATCCACGGGCCCGAGCACATCACCCGCACCCTCGAGGCGATCGAGTTCTGGATGCAGGAGCACGACTACGAATCCGTGCGTCAGATGCACGGCAGCATGAACCTGCAGCGGACTCCCAATCCGAAGGCGTTCTCGCGCGCCAATTACATGCGGATGCTCGACAGCTGGCAGATGTAGCCCACTGTGGCGCCCGCCAGAAGGGCGGGCGCCCTCACCTCGCTGGTCGCTCGACCACCCACCCGGTCCGGCTCTGCGGCTTCGCGGCCCCGCGGCTCCATCACCCACCCTCTCTTCGTGTTCATGAACCCACCACCCTGCCGTCGCTGGTCGCTGGTAGC
>JBFELO010000287.1:0-1757 GCA_041552055.1 Candidatus Sulfomarinibacteraceae bacterium
CGAGCATCTCCTGGGTCTCCGCGATGCCGCCGATGAGCGACCCGGAGATGCTCTTCCGTCCGAACAGCAGCGCGAAGGCGGCGACCGGGAGCGGCTCGTCCGGCGCCCCGACCAGGGTCAGGTTGCCGTCGACGCCGAGCATGTGGAGGTAGGCGTTGAGGTCGTGCGGGGCGGACACGGTGTCGAGGATGAAGTCGAAGGTGCCGGCGTGCCGCTCCATCTCGTCAGGGTTCGTGGACACGATGACCTCGTCGGCGCCGAGGCGCTTCGCGTCGTCCGCCTTGCCCGGCGAGGTGGTGAAGACCGCGACGCGGGCGCCGAACGCCTTGGCGAACTTGACCCCCATGTGACCGAGCCCGCCGAGTCCAACGACACCGACCTTCTTGCCCTCGAGGTTGCCCCAGCGGCGGATCGGCGAGTAGGTGGTGATGCCGGCGCACAGCAGCGGTGCGACCCCGGCCGGATCCAGGTTGGTGGGCACCCTGAGCACGAACCGCTGGTCGACGACGATGCTCTCGGAGTAGCCGCCGTAGGTGACGCCGTCGAGGTGCGGGTCCGGGGAGCCGTAGGTCAGCGTCATGTTCGGGCAGCACTGCTCGACGCCCGCCCGGCAGTTGGGGCAGGTCCCGTCCGAGTCGACCATGCAGCCGACGCCCACGAGGTCACCCGGCTGGAACTTCGTCACGCCGGCGCCCACCGAGACGACCCGGCCGACGATCTCGTGCCCCGGCACGCACGGGTAGACCGCGGGCATGAAGTCGTGCCACTCGTCGCGCGCGTAGTGCAGGTCGGAGTGGCAGATGCCGCAGAACAGGATGTCGATCTGCACGTCCTGCTCGGTGGTGTCGCGGCGTTGAATCGTGTCGGGAGCGAGCGGTGAGGCCGCGCTGGCGGCGGAGTAGGCCTTGGCATCGTACATCGTGTCCTCCTGGTGCGGTCTGTCTCGGGGCCGGGTAGGCCCGGATCCTGTCAGAAGCTGATCTGTTTCAGCCTTGTGTCTTCGGTATCGCGAAGTTCGTCATCGGGGACGCGTCTCGCGTTGCGGGTCGGTGGAGTCAACCGAAACCAACGGGACATTGTTCCGTGAGCCGCTGGAAATTCGGCCGCGAACCGCTACCACGCGCGTGACACTGGAGACATCCCTCGAAGCGATCCACTTCGGACCGCGGCGATCAGTCCGGCCCGCTGGAGCCCCGATCCAGCGGGAACCAGGCGAGACTGAGGCGGTAGCGGCGCTCGGCGTCCGACGCTTCGGCGTCGTCGCAGCACATCTCCTGGAGGTCGGTGAGGATCGCCAGCAGGCGGTCATGGAGGGCGCGGATGTCGTCCTCGCTCGCGTGCACCTCGACGTAGCTCAGAAGGCCGTCCTCCGCCGACGCGAGGTCATAGCCCGAGAGGATGAGCTCGCGGACCTCCTCGGTGACATTGCTCAGCACGGTGGTGGCAACGTCGGCCAGAGCCCGGGCCTCGTCGTCGCCCGCATCGGACCGTGAGAACAGTCCGGGATCGGTGCGGAACGACCGCGCGACCGCCTGGTAGTACTTCTCGGTCGTACCGCGCACCGGCCGGGTGTCGACGAGCCGGATCAGCCCGGCCTCTGCGAGCGCGTCGACGTGGTGGTACAACCGGGTCGGCTTCTCGCCGAGGAGCTCGGCGATCTGCTTGGTCGTACGAGGCTCGAGCACGATCGTCTCGAGGATCCGCACCCGCAGCGGGTCGGCGACCACCTTGACCTGCTCGAGGCTCGAGATCGTGTA
>JBFELO010000288.1:0-1574 GCA_041552055.1 Candidatus Sulfomarinibacteraceae bacterium
CGTGTCGAGTCGCTCCGCCAACAGGGTCGCGATGCCACGAGCGATCGGCTCCTCCTTGTGCGGCGGGATCGTCAAGACCGAGCACGACGCCGACCGTGTCGATGCCTCCCCTTCCACCGGATTCGGTGTCGCCAGCACCACACAGCCCACGTGGAGACGCTCGCCGCCACCCACGGCAACCACCACGTCCTCACCCACCCTCCTGAACCACGCCGTGACGGATCGTCCCGAATCACGATCCTCCACAGTCACGATCCCGTCAGCCGGCATTCAGCACCTCGGTCCGGATCCGGTCGTACTCCTGCCGGACCTCGTCCGCACCATGGTCACGTTCCAGCCGACGGACGATGAAGTGACCCCTGGCGACGTCCTGGAAATGGTTCATGAACATCAGGTTGATCGTGGCACCACCCAGAGCGCCGATCACGGGCACGGCCTGGGCAGCGACCTTTTCCGACACCACCACGCCGAATCGCGACGCGATCTGGGAGATCAGACGGGCGATCACGGGCGCGCCCTTCTGCGTCAGTCCTCGCTCGGCGATGTGCTTGGCGGCGTCCGACACCGCCTTGGCGAGGGCCGCCCGCACCGCGTAGTAGCCGGTCTCGGCTCCATCGTCCGTCTGTGAGCGGCCGCCGAGGGCGAACACCTCCAGGCACGCGAGCCGGGCTTCCAGGCTCTCGACCTGCTCGCCCTCGCTGCGTGCGATGTCGGCGATGGAGCGCAGCATGATGGTGGTGGTGACCGGCAACTCGACCGCGAGCGCGGCGCCACCGAAGAACCCACCGACCGCACCGGTGACTCCGCCCGCGATCTTGTGGCTCAAGGTTGCCGCTCGACCCTGCGTCTCCCCCTTCAAGGTCCCGACCGAGACGTCGAGCAAGCGGTACAGTCCCGTCCTGACGGTCTCGTGGAGTCTGCCCGATGCACCGGAAGGCAGAATGTCGACGAACCGCTCGATGGGCTGTCCGACGGCATCGGTCAGGCGCGCCACCAGGCTGGTGTGCTCGAGCAGCACCACCGCCTGCTCGAGATCACGACGGTCCTTTCCCTCGATCGCCATCAGCCGGCCGTCACACCGTGTCGGTCCAGCGCAGGCTCGCGGTGCGTTTCTCGTTATCCCCGTTGGTGGCCGTGACCAGCAGTACGTGATCGCTCCCAGGACCGGCCGCGCCGGCCTGCTCGTACACCCGCTGGTACTGGACCTCGGCCGGAGCCAGCCGGTCGTCGCCCAACCTGCGGCCATCCAGCTTGGTCACGACCCGCTCGACCTCCTCGCCGCTCGCCGCCACCACCTTCACCGTGATCCGGTGACCGATCACCATCCGCTTGTGCGCCAGAGTAAACCTCATCCTCGACCTACCCCCAAGTCATTGAGTTTGCAGGATACTACATTCGTGTCGACGCCAAGCACCCGGCGTGCTTGGAGGGGATGAGGGGATGCCCGGCCGCTGCGCGGCCTGGGGATGAGGGGATCACGGGGGGCGCCGCGCATGGCAGACCGCCGACATCGCCTGCCGCGGGGTGCCGTCCTCTCGCCTTCTGCGGGGTGCCGGGTACAGGATTTCGAGGTC